>NZ_QPGR01000001.1 GCF_004323845.1 Campylobacter novaezeelandiae
CCCTATCCTTCTTTACTTGATCCAAATAAATTAAAGGATATAAATGAAGAATTAAATTATCATAGTATTGATGCTAATCTTGCATGGGAGTTAAACTTACCTTTACCTGATAATTATGAGTTTGTATGGTTTTTTAATCACGGTTCTGGTGCTTGTGCTTTAATGCATTTTTTATTTTTATTAGGTAATTTTAATACTATTGATTATTTTTGCGGAGGCGAAGGAAATATTCGCTATATTAAATTTTATAATAGACTTTTAGAGCTTAGGGGTCAAAGGAATATTATAACTATTAATGATATTGCGCCTGATTGGTATGGCGGTAAAGAAAAAAGGGATAAATTATTTTTTTCATTTATAAAAATAACTCCTGTGTTATTTCAAATAAGGGATCCTATGGAGTTAATTAAACATGCCTATGGTAGAAAATGGGGGAGTGATTTGGCTAAAACAAGAGAATTTGATTTAAGTTATAATTTTGAAGATGTTGTAAAAGATATTCAAAAATATAGTTATAACTTACCAGATACTCTAGATGGACAAAAATCTCAAAATTTTTTTTGGAGAACATTAAAGGACTGTTTTTTTAGGTTTAAAGATTATACTTATCTAGATGTTTCTCAAATAAAAGGCGAAAGAACTATTCAAACTTTGAAGAATCTTGCACAAGAATTTAAATTTAAAGAACCAAATAAAGAGCAAGAAATATATTTAACAAGAGAAATGTTTGGTGGAAATCTTTATTTTTTACTTCCATTAACGCTTTATGCAAACAAAGAAGATCTTTATAAGAAAAGAAAAAATGAAATTCTTAATAAGAGTTCCCAAAGTATTGTTATTCATATACAAGCTTTAAATCATAATACTGATTTTATAGATCTTTATCAAATACTAGATATTCCAGTAACTAAAAATTTAATAGGTATTTATATTCATAAAGATGATTACAGAAAATTACAAAATGATAATGAATTTTTCAAGAGATTATCTAAATATCTAAAAGAATTTATATCTAAATTACATGCAAGAATTGAAATAGAAGATGATTTAATGCTTAAGACTACAGATGTTTTGGAACATTTAAGAGCCAACAAAAAGGCTAGACTTAGTGCAAAGTCAATACTAGATGAAGAATTAACCTATATTAAACAACAACGACCTGATATAGTGGCTTCTTGGAAATACTATCAAGAATTTGAAAAAATGTGTGAAGAATTAGATGGAGGGAGTTAAAGATTAAGACTTATCAATAAAATAAAAAATTAATAGTAAAAATTTTTACCCTATAATAAAACCTATTACTTTTAAAGGTTTGATAAAAAATAAAAGATGGAAAATTATTTCCATCCTTCTATATAGTTTTTAAGCTTTCTTCCAACTTTAGGATGTTTTAATTTTTTAATAGCTGAACTTTCTATTTGACGCACTCTTTCTCTGGTTACATTAAGTTCTTTGCCGATTTCTTCTAGGGTTCTATCGCTTTCATCGTCCATCAAACCAAAACGCATACGAATAACTGCTTTTTCTCTATCATTAAGCTGATCTAAAACTTCGTCAATTTGTTCTTTTAGATCATCTTTTAAGATATGATCCATAGGAGAGAGTGAATTTCTATCTTCTACAAAATCACCAAATTTTCCATCATCTTCATTGCCTATTGGTGCTTCTAATGATATTGGTTCTTTTGTGATTTTAATTACTTGTTTTACCTTATCTACGCTTAGACCCACCTCTTTGGCTATAATGCTTACATCAGGTTCTTTGCCATTTTTTTGTAAATGTTCTCGTATGATTTTATTGATTTGATTAATAGTTTCTATCATGTGTATAGGAATTCTAATCGTCCTTGCTTGGTCCGCAATTGCTCTTGATATAGCTTGTCTTATCCACCAAGTAGCATAGGTTGAGAATTTATAGCCTCTTTTATATTCAAATTTATCCACAGCTTTCATAAGACCTATATTGCCTTCTTGTATAAGGTCTAAAAAAGGAAGACCACGATTTGTATAGCGTTTCGCGATACTTACCACTAAACGTAAATTTGATTTAGCCATTCTTGCTTTGGCCTCATCTGAAATTTTTTTCCCACGTTTAATTTGCTCTAGAATTTCTTTAAGATGATTTTTTTCAAGATCAAATCCTTTTTTACTAGCTTCTTTAGTTTGAAAGAGTTTTTTGATCTCCATATATGTGCTAACCATAGTAGTTTCTAGTGATTTTTCGGCGATTTCTTCCTTGCTTAATTTTGTAATATCTTTTAAAATATTTGCATGGCGTGTTTTAAGTTCTTCTGAAAACATTGGCAAACGATATTCTAAACGTTTGAGCTCTTTATCAAATTCTTCATCACTTTTAAGAGCTGTTTCCATTGATTTTACAATTTCTGAAATGAGTTTTGAAGTAGGACCTAAATCCATAAGTTTTTCTTTAAGAATATTCTTTTTAAAGGCGATACTTAGTTTATCAAGCAATTCATCATTATCACTTTCTTTGTTATCTGTTTTACTCACTTTAAGCCAATCTTTTTTTGCTTTTTCTAGAGCTTTAAATTTTTCTATAACCTTTAAAGTTCTTTCGTCTTCTTTTTTCTTATTTTTTTTGTTTTTATCTTCATTTTCATTTTCTAATTCTTCATCTTCTTCTTCAAGCTCATCATTTTTATCATCATTTTTATCATCATCATCAAAACTTTTAAAAAGTTCTTTTACTCTTCTTTCTCTATTTATTAAAGGTTCTTTATAGTCTAAGATAAAATCAATCAAATAAGGAACAGAACAAAAAGCATCAATTATTATATCTTCTCCTAGTTCTATTTTTTTAGAGATTTCTATTTCTTCATCTTTGCTAAGTAGAGCAATTTGTCCCATTTCTCTTAGATACATACGCACAGGGGAATCTGATCTACTCCATTCTAACAAATCATTTTCATTTGCCAGATCAAATTCACTTTCTAAACTAGTATCTTGAAGTTTTTGTTTTTCTTCTTGTAATCTTTTAGCATCTTCTATATTTTTAATTTGTGCAATTTCAGCTGCAGAAAAAAGTTGAACTTTATATTTTTTGATTAAAGTCTGTATTTTTTTTGCTATAGATGCATTAGGTTGTTTTGAAAGATATTTAACTAACTTTTCATAAGTAATATAATCTTTTTCATTTTCTTTAAACAGTTCTTCTAATTCTGCTTCTTGAGTTTTTGTGCTCATTGACTTCCTTGTTTATTATATTTTTACATTAAATTTAATATTTTAGCTAAAATTTTCTTAAAAATTTATATTTTCATTATAATTTGATATTAAAATGATTTTTGGAACACTCTTTGCTTTAATGCATTTTGAAAATTAAAAAAATATAGGTGAAAATATGCAAA
Organism: Campylobacter novaezeelandiae; assembly: GCF_004323845.1. GTDB lineage: Bacteria > Campylobacterota > Campylobacteria > Campylobacterales > Campylobacteraceae > Campylobacter_D > Campylobacter_D novaezeelandiae. The sequence goes on from NZ_QPGR01000001.1 coordinate 3,368, forward strand.
ATGGATATTATCAAGCAACAGGTGGCATGGTAACACAGTTTAATAGATTGGATGTAATTACAAATAATCTTGCTAATATTAATACAAGTGGCTACAAAAGAGATGATGTTGTTATTGCAGATTTTAAAAGGATTTTTAAAGAAACTCAAGATGAGTTGCCTATACAAAATCATACAAGAGATGCTTCAAGATTTGTTAATACTACAGTTGATAGGGTTCCACAAATTGATCAAGAGTATACAGACTTTACTATGGGTTCTTTAAAAACTACTAATAATCCTTTAGATCTTGCAATAACTAGAGAAGATGCTTTTTATCTTGTCCAAACTAATAATGGAGAAATAAGACTTACAAAGGATGGAAATTTTCAACTTGATGATGAGGGTTATTTAGTTAATAAACAAGGTTATAAAGTTTTAAATTCTAACTATTTTGATAATCCAGAAAATGCTTGGATTAAAGTAAATGAAAACGCAAATTATATTAATGTGGATAAAAATGGAAATATTTCCGTTGATGGAAATCAAAACTCAAGATTATTTATCGCTCAAGTTGATGATATAAGAGCCTTGCAAAAAGATGGCGATAATGTATATAAAATTGATGATTTAACAAGAATTAGAGATTTGGATAATTCAAATTCAGTAAGACAAGGTTTTTCTCAAGGATCAAATGTAAATCCTGTTACTGAAATGGTAGGTCTTATAGAGGCTAATAGAATGGTTGAAATGTATCAAAAAGTTATGACAGCACACATGGATGATTTAAACCAAGATGCTATCAATAAACTTGCAAGTGTTAAATAATTAAATAAATCAAAAGGATAAAACTATGATGAGATCACTTCATACTGCTGCTACTGGAATGATAGCACAGCAAACACAAATTGATGTTACTTCAAATAATATTGCAAATGTTAATACAGTAGGGTTTAAAAAGTCAAGAGCTGAATTTGCTGATCTTATGTATCAAACCATGAAGTATGCAGGAACTTCAACTTCGGCTACTACTTTATCTCCTTCTGGTATAGAAGTTGGTGTTGGTGTGCGTCCAACTGCGATTACTAAAATTTTTACAGAAGGAAGTTTTAAGGCTACTAGTACAGATGGTTTGGATATGGCTATTGCTGGAAATGGATTTTTTCAAGTGCAACTTCCTGATGGAACCATAGGTTATACCAGAAATGGGCAATTTACAAAAGATAATGAAGGAAATATAGTAAATTCAGACGGATATAGACTTTTGCCTGAAATGACTATTCCAGAAGGTGCTATAGCGATCAATGTTGCTACAGATGGAACTGTTTCTGTAATGCTTCCAGGAGAACAACAAGAAACGCAAATTGGACAAGTAGAGCTTGTCCAATTTATCAATCCTGCTGGGCTTCATTCAATAGGAGATAATCTTTATTTAGAAACAGGTGCAAGTGGAGCTCCGGTTGCTGGAATTGCAGGACAAGATGGCTTAGGACAAATCAAACATGGTTTTGTGGAGCTTAGTAATGTTCAGCTTGTTGAAGAGATGACAGATCTTATTACAGGGCAAAGAGCTTATGAGGCTGGTTCAAAAGCGATCACAACAAGTGATGATATGTTAAGCATAGTTAATCAGCTCAAACGATAATTTTCAAATTTTTCTAAATAATTGTTTAATATTATTTAGAAAATTCTATCATTCTTATTCTTCTAAAATATTATTATTTAAATAAATTATTTAAGACTCAAAATATCCTAAATAGATATTTTGAAATTATTTCTTTTGACTGCTAAATTAATATTGTTTTTATTAAGCATAAACTATAATAAAATTTTTATCTTTAAATTTTTGGAGGAAAAAATGAATAGAAGGGATTTCATTAAGAATACCGCTATTGCAAGTGCTGCAAGTGTTGCAGGGCTTAGTGTTCCTAGTTTTGCTTCTAATGAAGAAAATTGGAAATGGGATAAAGCAGTTTGTAGATTTTGTGGAACAGGCTGTGGAATTATGATTGCTAGAAAAGATGGTAAAATAGTGGCTACAAAAGGAGATCCAGCAGCTCCAGTTAATAGGGGGCTTAATTGTATTAAGGGTTATTTTAATGCAAAAATTATGTATGGAGAGGATAGATTAGTAACTCCTTTATTGCGTGTTAATGAAAAAGGCGAATTTGATAAAAAAGGTAAATTTAAACAAGTTTCTTGGCAAAGAGCCTTTGATGAAATGGAAAAGCAATTTAAAAAAACTTATAATGAATTAGGTGTTAGCGGTATAGGTATATTTGGAAGTGGTCAATATACCATTCAAGAAGGATATGCTGCATTAAAACTTGCAAAAGCTGGCTTTAGAACAAATAATATTGATCCAAATGCAAGACATTGTATGGCATCTGCAGTAATTGGATTTATGCAAACTTTTGGTATAGATGAACCTGCAGGTTGTTATGATGATATAGAATTAACAGATACTATTATAACTTGGGGTGCAAATATGGCTGAAATGCATCCTATTCTTTGGTCAAGGGTAAGTGATAGAAAATTAAGCAATCTTGATAAGGTAAAAATAGTAAATTTAAGTACTTATTCTAATAGAACTTCAAATATAGCAGATATTGAAATTATTTTTAAACCAAATACAGATTTAGCAATTTGGAATTTTATTGCTAGAGAAATTGTATATAATTATCCAGAAGCAATAGATAAGAAATTTATTGATAAACATTGTGTTTTTGCTACAGGATATACCGATATTGGTTATGGTATGAGAAATGATCCAAATCATCCAAAATTTAAAGAATCAGAAAAAGATATCGTTGAAAAAGAAAATGTTATTACTTTAGATGATGAAGAGGCAACTTCACTCGCTTATCTTGGTGTTAAAAAAGGTGATAAATTCTATATGAAACATAGAAATCAAGCTAGTGATAACTGGGAGATTAGTTTTGATGAATTTAAAAAAGCTTTAAGTCCTTATACGCTTGATTATGTTGCAGAAGTTTCTAAAGGTGATGATAATGAATCTTTAGAAGATTTTAAGAAAAAACTTCAACAACTAGCAAATTTATATATTGAAAAAAATCGTAAAGTGGTAAGTTTTTGGACTATGGGTTTTAATCAGCATACACGTGGATCTTGGGTAAATGAACAAGCCTATATGGTGCATTTGTTACTAGGTAAACAATCAAAACCTGGAAATGGCGCATTTTCTTTAACAGGACAACCTAGTGCTTGTGGAACGGCTAGAGAGGTTGGAACTTTTGCTCATCGTTTGCCAGCAGATATGGTTGTTGCAAATCCAAAACATAGAGAGATTTCAGAAAAAATTTGGAAAGTTCCTTCAAAAACTATCAATCCAAAACCAGGATCTGCTTTTGTTGATATAATGAGAAACTTAGAAGATGGAAAAATCAAATTTATTTGGGTTCAAGTAAATAATCCTTGGCAAAATACTGCTAATGCAAATCACTGGATTGAAGCAGCAAGAAATATGGATAATTTCATCGTAGTAAGTGATTGTTATCCTGGAATTTCAGCAAAAGTGGCTGATTTAATTTTACCAAGTGCTATGATATATGAAAAATGGGGCGCTTATGGTAATGCTGAAAGAAGAACGCAACATTGGCGTCAACAAGTTTTACCTGTAGGTGAAGCTATGAGTGATACTTGGCAAATTATGGAATTTGCAAAAAGGTTTAAACTTAAAGAAGTATGGAAAGAACAAAAAGTAGATGATAAATTAACATTACCAAATGTTTTAGAAGATGCTAAAAATATGGGATATAATGAAGAGGATACTCTTTATGATGTTCTTTTTGCGAATACAGAAGCTAAGAGTTTTGGTACCGAAGATGAAGTAGCTAAAGGATTTGATAATACTGATGCTAAAGGTGATGAAAGAAATATCATAGGAAGTGATGGTAAAGAATTTAAGGGTTATGGATTTTTTGTTCAAAAATATCTTTGGGAAGAATATCGCAAATTTGGTTTAGGTCACGGACATGATTTAGCTGAGTTTGATACTTATCATAAGGTAAGAGGTTTAAGATGGCCTGTTGTTAATGGAAAAGAAACACAATGGCGCTTTAATACTAAATTTGACTATTATGCAAAAAAAGCTGCTCCAAATTCTGATTTTGCTTTCTATGGAGAGTTTGATAAAATGCTAGCTAAGGGTGATTTGATTGCTCCAAAAGATGATAAAAAATATAGCATTAAAAATAAAGCAAAAATTTTCTTTAGACCATTTATGAAAGCCCCTGAAAGACCAAGTAAAGAATATCCATTCTGGCTTGCAACGGGTAGGGTGCTTGAGCACTGGCATAGTGGAACTATGACTATGCGTGTTCCTGAGCTTTATAGGGCTGTTCCTGAGGCACTTTGCTATATAAATGAGATTGATGCTAAAAACTTATCTTTAAATCAAGGTGATTTAGTTTGGATTGAATCTCGTCGTGGAAAAGTTAAAGCGCGTATAGATATGAGAGGTAGAAATAAGCCACCTGTTGGATTAGTTTATGTACCTTGGTTTGATGAAAATGTTTATATCAATAAAGTAACTTTAGATGCTACTTGTCCATTGTCAAAACAAACCGATTATAAAAAGTGTGCAGTTAAGATTACTAAGGCTTAAGACCCAATGCAAAGAAGAGAATTTTTCATAAAAAGTTTTAAAAATTTGTGTCTTTGTGCAGGAGGAGGCTTTTTGGCTAGCTTAGCCTTAAATGCTAAAGATAGATATTATCTTAGACCTCCTGGTGCTGATAATGAAGAAAGATTTTTATCAAAATGTATTCGTTGTGGACTTTGCGTTAATGCTTGCCCATATGATACTTTAAAACTTGCTTCTTTACTTGATGCGCCTCAAAATGGGACACCTTTTTTTGAAGCGAGAAAAATTCCTTGTTATTTATGTGAAGATATACCTTGCATTAGAGACTGTCCAACAGATGCTTTAGATAAAAAGTATCTTGAAAAAAAGGATGGAATTTTTGAAGTGAAAATAGGCATAGCTATTGTTGATAGTGCTTCGTGTGTGGCATATTGGGGAATTCAATGTGATGCATGTTATAGGGCCTGTCCTTTAATCGACAAGGCTTTAAAACTTGAATTTAAAAGAAATGAACGCACAGCAAAACATGCTTTTTTATTGCCTGTTGTAGATCATGAAGTCTGCGTTGGTTGTGGACTTTGTGAGCTTGCTTGTATTACTCAAGAACCAGCTATTAAAGTTTTACCAAGAAAATTTGTTTTAGGTAAAGCAGGATCTCATTATATAAAAGGTTGGGATAAGGAAGATGAAAAACGTTTAAATGAAGATGATACAAAAAACAAAACAAAACAAAATAGAGCACAAGATTATCTTAACAATGAGGAAATGCTATGAAATACCTTATATTAAGACGTTTTATCCAAATTGCAATTTTGTTTCTTTTTAGTTTTAGTGGTGCTCATTTCATATTAAATGGGAATTTAAGTTCTTCTGTTCTTTTTTCAACTATTCCCTTAAGTGATCCTTTTGCCATTTTACAAATTTTTTTAGCAAGCTTGAGTGTAGATATAACTATGCTTTTGGGCGCTTTAGTGATTCTTATGCTTTATGGGGTATTTTTAGGAAGAGCATTTTGCTCTTGGGTTTGTCCTGTAAATTTAATCACAGATTTTTCTGCTTTTATGCGTAGAAAATTGAATTTTAAAACAAGTAAATTTTTAATCTTAAATAAAAATTTGCGTTATTTTATTTTAGTTTTAGTATTAATTTTATCTTTTATATTCTCTTTGCCTGTATTTGAAAATTTTTCTTATATAGGTATTATTCATAGAGGAATTATTTTTGGTGGGACTTCTTGGATTTTTGTTGCTTTTATCATTTTTTGCATAGATACTTTCTTAAGCTCTAGAGCTATTTGTTCTCATATTTGTCCTCTTGGAGCTTTTTATGCTGTAGTTTCTCGTTTTGCAATTTTAAAAGTTGAACACAATGTAGATAATTGCACCAAATGTTATCGTTGTGTTAATATATGTCCAGAAAAACAAGTTTTGTGGATGATAGCAAAAAAAAGTGCTAGTGTAACTTCTGGAGAGTGTATAAGATGTGCAAGATGTATAGAAGTTTGTGATGATAATGCTTTAAATTTTAATATATTCGATTTAAGGAAAAAATAATGAAAAAGAAAATATTTTTAGTTTCAACTGCTGCAGCTTTATTTTTGGTTGCTTGTGGAATTAATAGTGGTATAAGCTCAGAGCAAATTGGACTTAGAAAAGCAAGTTTAGAAAATGAAAATAAAGTTGTTTTAGCTGATATTAACTACAGCGCAGCTCAACCAGGTGAAGCGAGTGTTTATGATAGATCTTATGAGAATGCTCCTCCGCTAATCCCGCATTCTACAGAAGATTTATTACCTATTACAAAAGATAATAATTCATGTTTAAGTTGTCATGATAAAGCTATTGCTACAGATGTGGGCGCAACTCCAATTCCTCCAACTCATTATTATGACTTTAGACATAATAAAAGTATGGGCGATGTTATAAGTGATACGAGATTTAACTGTACTCAATGTCATGTGCCACAAAGTGATGCTAAACCGATAGTAGGAAATACTTTTAAAGCAGATTTTACCAATAAAGATTTGCTTAAAAAATCAAACCTAATTGATGTAATCAATGAGGGAGTAAAATAAGATATGGTAAGGATATTTTTTATCCTTACTTTTCTTGTGTTTTATTCTTTTTCTTATGAAATAAAATTAAATTCAAATGTAAGTTCTTTAAAAAAAGACAAAAATTTTTTATATATTGGAACAGATCAAGGGGAAGTCTTTTCTTTTAACTTAAAAAATAATGAGTTAAAAAAACTTTTTATTTTGCCTAAAATTAAAAGCTATTATGATGAAAGTTTTTCTCAAATTTATGATATAGATTTTTTAGAAAATAGTTTATTGATTTTAAGCGAAGGAAGTTTTGGAGAAAAGGATTTATTTATTTATAAAAACAACCAACTTAAAAAGCAAGAAATTCGATTAAATGATATAAGAAAAGTTTTTTTTATTGATAAATATACTATTCTTATAGCTTCAATAAGTTCTGAAATTTATCTTTTTGATAGAAAAAATTCGATTTTATTAAAAAAATTTAAATTTTCACAATCAGCTTTAGGAAATTTACAATTAAACGAAGATAAAACTCTTTTGGTATTAGGTTTTGAAAGTGGAGAAATAGAACTTTTTGATTTGTTAAAATGGAAAATAATACATCAGTACAAACAAATTCATAAAGATAATATTTATCAGGTGGATTTTAAAAAAAATATAATTTTAAGTTGTTCTACTGATAGACGCATAGGGGTTATAAAAAATAATAAAGAAAATTTTTCACAACAAAATTTTTTAATTTATGCTTGTTCTTTAAGTCCTGATGGTAAATTTATTCTTTTTAGTGATAACAACGATAATAAAACTAAGGTGTTAGATACTGACACTTTAAAACAATTAACTTTTTTTGATAATGAAAATTTAAGTGTTGAAAATATAATTTTTATAGATAATAAAAATTTTATTCTTTCTGGATTTTCAAATATACTTTTATTTAGGAGTTTAAATGAATCTTTCTAGTGTTTTAATTTTAACAAAAGAGGAAAATCAAGAAAAATTGATTCAAGATATTAATCAAGTGCCAAATTGTTCAGTTGAAATGAGCGAAAATGGAAAGATTATAGTGATTATAGAAAGTGAAAATTTAGAAGATGAGTTAAGTTCTTATAAAAAACTTGAAAAGCTTTCTAATATAATTAGCATTAGTATGGTTTTTTCTTATCAAGATTTAGATGATGATATACAAAAAGCTATTAACAGTGGCGCTATAGAAACTATAGAAAAAAATGAAAAAGCAGAGAATATAGAGTATTATGGAAGTATTTTTAGGAGATTATCTTAAAATGATTTTTTTAATCCCCTTACTTATATTTTTTGCCATAATTTTTGGAATCGATTATTTGTATTTTTCTGATAAGGATTTGGCTGTAAAAGAGCAAAAAGAAATAAAATTAGAAGAAAATAACTCTTTAAAGCAAGAATACCTAAAGCAACTTTTTAATACTAAAAAATAAGTTTATTTTTTTATATAATTAATAAAACTATTCTCTAAATTTTATTAATCTTTTGCCATATTTTCCGATTTTTATTCTATAAATTAAAGGATAAAAATGCAAGTTAATATCAATGCAAATTTAGTTTTTAAAAATTTTAAAGATGCGACAAATGGATCTTTAGAAAATACTTTAGATTTGAAAGATTCTAATCAAAATTCAAAAGATAAAATAAATAAAACCTCAAAAGATGATGATACAAACACTAAAAAGCCAGAAATTACAGTAAGCCAACAAGCTATTAAAAATGATGGTTCGAGTGTAAGTCAAAATTCTAAAGATTATCTGGATTTGTTAGCAAAATTAAATGAGATTATGGCAAAAATTGCTGAGATAATTTCAAAAATGCAAAATGCCAATGAACAAACAAAACAAGCTTTACAATCTCAACTTCAAACATTAAATTCGCAAGCGGCTGTTATCATAGCTCAAATTCAAGAAGCCCAAAATACATAAAGTTCAATATCTTTTTGAATTTAATGTGGTTTTTATAACTTCAATATAGTAAAAATTCAATAAATATTATAAATTTACCCAATTTTATAAAAAAATAAAAACACTCATAAATACTATAAAATCATTATAAATATCCTTCAAATATCTATAAAACAATGTTTTATTAAATTTGACTTAAAATATTTTCTGCAATAAAATAAATTCACATTATATTTTAAAATAAGGAACTAAAATGTTTAAAAAACTACTTAGTGTTGTAGTTTTAGGTGCTTTAATTTCAAGTTCTGCTTTTGCAGGGGATATCCTTGCTAAAGTAAGTAATGGAGCAATTAGTGATAATAGTGCAGGCGTTAAAGTTCTTAGCCTTGATGAGATGAAAGAGGTTAAGGGTGGAGTTTATTTTTACAGAGATTCAAACTATGATTTTACTGCTGGAATTAGAAGCTATGCTTATGTTGCAACTGAAGATGGAACCGAAAAAGGAAGTCATTTAACAGCTCAAAAAATGGGAATTGATTCATCAAAAATTGTTCTTGCTAAATACCGTTATGTAAATAATCAAAAAGATTATTATTTACAAAGCTACGATAAAAATTCAGGTAGACTTAATGACATTTGGACTTGGAATGGTTCTTATGCACTTCAAGTTCTAAATGACTTCAAAAAAAGATACTAATTCTTTCTAAATTTATTCCATTTTATTCTAAAATGGAATAAATTTTGCTTATATTAATTTATATTTAGATTGAAGGCAGAATCTAAATCAAGGAGTTAATATGAGTATCTTTAGCATCAATGATAATTCAGGTTATACTTCTATACTTTCACAAAGTAAAGCTAATAAAGAAAGTAAAGAAAATTCTAAAATAAATTTTGCAAATACTTTTTTAAAACAAAATGTCACTAAATTAAATGAAATTCAAAATAAAAATTCACAAACTTTAATAAGAAGTGAAGTATTAGATGATGAGTTAAATTCTGCTAATATATCAAATAGTAATAACACTAATGTTAGTGTAAATACTAAAACAAGTTCTCCTAATTATGATATAGCTAGTGAATTTAAAAACTCTATTTATACTCTAAAATATAAACAAGCTGATCCTTTAGTTAATACAAGTAATATTGCATCTTTAGCTTATGGTTATAGTGTAGATAAAGATGGTTATATGGGAGAAGACTTTAATAAAGCTGCAGGATTACCAAAAGATTTTAAGATACATAAATCTACTTTAGATGAGATAGAGAGATTTAATGAAGAAAATTATTTTAGTTCATCAAGTAAAAATTTCTTGGGTGTAACCGGTGGTTATTATACAAACATAGATATGGCTGATACTATAAGACAATATTATTCTAAATTTGATCAAATTATAAATCATAGTTTTGGTAATTCTAATAAAACTAGCTTTAGCATAGAAGATTTAAATTCTTTACCAAAAGGGTATAGTATCCATAATACGGATTTTAAGTTTATGTTTCAAAATTTAGATAGTCAAACTATAACAAACTATTATAACACTCAAGAACAATATGATGAAATAGAACAATTAGGAATATTTGGACATATCAATACAGGATTGCAACCATTAAATTTCACCCCACAAAGTATGCAAACTCAAAATTTAGATAGCGATATAGCAAAAGATACTTTTAATCCTGATATGTCAGTTTATCCACAAAATGAAGATGGAAGTTATTCTAAAGAAGCTTTGTTTATGAGCTTTTTAAAATCTAATAGCGGAGAAGTTTTAGAAGGTGGTAATACAACATTAAACCCATTGGTTAAAGCATATATTAAAGCTATGACAAAAGAAAGCTTTGATGGATCATTAGCTTCCTTAGATGACATCATGACAGGAAAAGTTGATTTTGCAAGTTTATTAAAAGGTTATGCTCAAGATGGTTGGCTTGATGCAGATATATATGCAATGGAAAAAGGAGTTGCTTGGCAAAATACAAGTATAGGTTATGGTGGAGCTTGGTTTGATAGAGAATTTAATAATGCTAAAAATAATGGCTGGAAAGCAAGTAATGAAAGTATAAACTCTTTTGTAAATTCTATAATGGATAGACTCAATAATCTTTTGGGGCAAACTAGAGTATAAAAAAATTAAAGCAAAGATTTTGATATCGCCAAAGTGGTATCAAAATCGAAAAGGTTAAAAACATTTTGTAAAGCAATAATCTCAGTTTATGTTTTTTAAAGAGATTTTAGAATCTTTTACTAAAACCAATATGGAATTAAACCGATTTGCTTTTTCTCTTGCATCTGTTAAACTTATCTGTGGATATTTGCCTATTTTTATAGAGTATGCCTTTTTATTTTGTTTATATCTAAAATAGAAATTTTTATCTATTTTTCCATTTGAGTATACTCTTGCTTCAATATACTAGCATCTTTAATAAAAGTTTTTTTAGATACAACTAAATTTTTTAATTATCTATCATTAACAATATTCATTTTTATCCTTATAAAGTGTGTGCAAATTTTTAAAAAATATTTTTTTGCATATATTTTCAAAATGCCAAAAGAGATTAATTGAGATATTTTGAAAACATTTATTTATGGTGTTTTGTTTATCATTTGAGATTAATTGAGATAAGAAGTAATGGTGCCCAAGGTCGGACTCGAACCGACACAAGGTTGCCCTTACTAGATTTTGAGTCTAGCGCGTCTACCAGTTTCACCACTTGGGCTAAAATTGGAAATTATACTTTTTTTAGGTTAAAAAATGCTTTAAAAAATAAAATGATTTTGCTTGTTATAAAAAATTTTAACACAAAGCATTATTAAATACTTATAAAAATATAAATAAATATGTTTAAAAGTCGATAATTTCTAAGTTTTACTAATAAAAATTTTAAACCATATTGACAATAAATGATAAAATTTCTACAAAACTATTAATAAATTATTTTTTTGGAATATTTATTGCTTGCTAGTTCTTAGCAATATTTGAAAAGATAATTAACAATTTATCAAGGAATTATAAATGAGGGTTACTAATAAATTAAATTTTACAAATTCAGTTTCTAACTCTATGAATGGTCAAAATGCTTTATATAAAATATCTCAACAAATTTCTTCAGGTCTTAAGATACAAGATTCTTATGAAGATGCAAGTGCTTACATTGATAGTACTAGACTTGAATATGAGCTTAAAACTTTGCAACAAGTTAAAGAAGCAACACAATCAGCTCAAGAAATGACTCAAAATAGTATGAAAGCTTTACAAGATATGGTAAAACTTTTAGAAGATTTCAAGGTTAAGGTAACTCAAGCCGCAAGTGATAGTAACTCTCAAACATCAAGGGAAGCTATAGCAAATGAGCTAAAAAGAATTAAAGAAAGTATTTTACAGCTTGCAAATACAAGTATTAATGGTCAATATCTTTTTTCAGGTTCTCAGGTAAATAACAAACCTTTTGATTCAAATGGCAATTATTATGGAGATAAAAATAATATCAATGTCGTAACGGGTTCAGGAACGGAAACCCCTTATAATATCCCAGGTTGGGATTTGTTTTTTAAAGCGGATAATGACTATAAAAAACAAATTACAACAAATGTAAGTTTTACAGATAATCGTTATAATTTAAAAGATGATCCTAGCAAAACAAAATACCTTGATGGTGACTCAAAATGGAGTCATTTGATCGGACAAGGCTATGTTCAAGATGGAAAATTAGATCCAGATAGAGATTTTGATGAGAAAGATTTAAAACTTAATTTTCCTCCAACTACTCTTTATGTTCAAGGAACAAGACCAGATGGAACAAGCTTTAAAAGTGCTGTGCTTGTAAATCCAGAAGATAGCTTAGATGATGTGATGGAAAGTATAGGAGCGCTTTATGGAAATAGTGCGGATAATAAAGTAGTTGATGTAACTATAAATGATAGCGGTCAAATTCAAATCACTGATTTAAAACAAGGGAACAATAAATTAGATTTTCACGCAGTTGCTTACACTCCACAAATGGAAACAACTGAAAGTTTTAAACAAATGGAAAAATTTGTTAAAGACAATAATCTTAATATGGACGATGTAACCAATGCTGTAATGGAACAAGCATTGGCAAATGGTGGAGATATAACAAATTTACAAAAACCTGTAACGATTACCTTAACAGCACAAGATGGAACAACGAGAGATTTTACTTTTGATCTAGCGCAAACAGATTTTATAAGAAGCAATATGACAGATTCTGATGGAAATCAAGCAAATGGTGCTGATTATGATAATGTGTATTTTGAAAAAGATGGTAACACTGTTTTTGGTAATGTTTCACAAATCATCAAAGGAAGTAATGCTTATGCAACGGACTCTACAAAACTTAGCGAGGTAATGGCAGGAGATAGTCTTAATACGACTTTAAATTTAAAAGTAAGTTCTAAGGGTGGAAATACTTATGATGTAACAATAAACTTGCAAAATTCAACTGTAAGCTATCCAGATCCTGCAAATCCTGATCAAACCATTACCTTTCCTATAATGCATACAGATCCTGCTACAGGAAATAGTGGAGTGGTAACTCCATCAAATGATATAACTTATAAGCAATTAAATGATGTAATAGCACTTTTTGCTTCTGATAAAGCTCCAACTCAAAGTATCAATGCAAATAATGGAGTGGTGAGTGCTAATGATTATAGTACCTATCAAAAGAATTTAAGCGATTCAAAATCTTTAGTTGATGTGAAAATGGATTATAAGGGACGCATTAGTGTCACAGATAAACTTTCTTCTGGAACAAATATAGCAATTTCTTTAAGTGATTCTGCTAGCGGAACATTTCCACAACCTCCTTTTACTCATACGTCAAGTGTAAGCTCGGGTCCAAATTTTTCTTTTAGTGCTAATAACTCTTTAGTTATAGATGAGCCTAATGTAGATTTGATTAAAGATCTTGATATGATGATTGATGCTGTTTTAAGTGGCAATATGAGAGCGGATGCTGATTCGAGTGATCCAAGAAATACAGGTATGCAAGGAGCACTAGAAAGACTTGATCATTTAGCAGATCATGTAAGCAAGTTAAATACTGTTATGGGTGCTTATCATAACTCTATAGAGGATACTAATACTAGAGTAACTTTTTTAAGTGTAAATGTAGAAAGTATTAAATCAAATGTTATTGATATCGATTATGGAGAAGCTATAATGAATCTTATGCAAACTCAGCTTGCTTATCAGGCTTCATTAAAGGCTACTTCTACAATTTCTCAAATAAGCTTGTTAAATTATCTATAAAATCTTTTATGTTATAATGGCTTCTGAATTTAATTTAAGGATATAAAATTAAAAAAGAAGTCATTTTTTTAAGTTCAACTTTTGGTATTTTTTATCTCTGTTTATGTATGTTTATACCTTCTATGGGTAATTTTTTATATAAATTTAATATTTTATTGTTTGGAAAATTTGGATATTTTTATCCGTTTTTTTTAATGATTATTAATTATATTTATTATAAAAGGCATTATAGATTAGAAAATTTTAAGCGAAGTGAAATTTTTGGATTTTGCTTTATAATTTTTTCTGCAATGCTTTTATTTGCTATTTTTTATCCTAATGAAGGTTATATTTTAAAGCTATTGTATAAGTCTTTTTCATTCTTTTTTGGACATATATTAAGCGGACTGATTGCTTTGTTTTTTTTGCTTTTGTCTATTGTTTTACTTTTTCCAGGGTTTATTAAAGAGGTTTTTAATCTTGAGTTAGATTTTAGTAAATTCCTTTATTTTGAGTCCAAAATAAAAGCTTTATTTATGGACGTTTTTGGAGGAGAAAAAGAGGAAGTAGAGAATAAAAATTCCAAAACTCCTATTTTTAAATTTAATTTAAAACAAACTTTAAATTCGTCTAATGAGATAAAAAATAATCTTACAGAAACAAAGCAAAAACAAGAAAGTGAAAATTTAATAAAAAGTGATATTACGGAAGAAAAAATCAATAAAGAAGAAATTAAAGAAGAAGAAAAAAATATAAATGAAAATATAAACGAATCAAAAAGTTTTATATATGAGACTTCAAAAGAAATTGAAAATTTTGCTAAAAAAGCTAGTAGAAGCAGTATTAGTTTAGATGAAGAATTGAATTTTATTTTACAAGAAGAGGCAGATATGATTCCTGAACGTTTTTTAAAACCTAAAAAAATTGAAGATTTAAAAGATCAAATTGATGAAAAAAGTAATCTTGATGAGCCAAGTTATAAGCGTAAAAATATAGAAATTTCTTTACAGAAAACCACTAATAAACCTAAAATTTTTGAAAAAGAACTTGAGCTTAGAGAGCAGCTTTTGCAAAAGGCTAAGCTTGCGGAAGAATACAAAGTTTATCAAAATCAAATTTTAGAAAATCGCGTTAAAGAGGAAATTCAAATTCTTGAAAAAGAAGAAAATTTAAACATACTTCAAGGAAACAAATATACTATCAATGATCAATACAATGATAAAGAAATTACACCAGCAGAAGAAAAACAGGAATTTCTTCCAACAGTAGAAGAATTAAATACTCCTTATATCCCACAAACTCCTGTTATAAAGATGAGTGAAATCAAAGAAGAGCCTTTTGTATCACAACAACAAAATTTGCTAGAAAATGAGACTAATCAAAATTTAAAAGAAAATTTAGATAATGAAATTTTAAGTCAAGATGATAATTTACAAGATATCAATTTAAATGAATCTAAGCAAAAAAATGAACTCTCTAGAGGTATTTTAGTTAAAGAAATAGAATTAAATCAACAACTTTTAAAAGATATAGAGCAAGGAGAAATTCAAAAACCAAATGATTTTAAACTTCCTTCTCTTGAATTTTTAGCTAATCCTGTTTATCTTAAACAAGATATGGATGAAAATGAAATAGATAAAAAAATTTATGATTTGCTAGAAAAGTTAAGACGTTTTAAAATAGGCGGAGATGTGATTAGCACTTCTGTTGGGCCTGTGGTAACTACTTTTGAATTTAGACCAAGTGCAGATGTTAAGGTAAGTCGTATTTTGAATCTTCAAGATGATTTAGCTATGGCTTTAAAAGCAAAATCTATACGCATTCAAGCACCAATTCCAGGTAAAGATGTAGTTGGTATAGAAGTTCCAAATGAACAAATCCAAACGATTTATTTAAGAGAAATTCTAGAAAGCGATGTATTTCAAAATGCAAAAAGTTCTTTAGCAATTGCGTTAGGAAAAGATATAGCGGGTAATGCCTTTATAACAGATCTTAAAAAACTTCCACACCTTTTAATAGCAGGAACCACAGGAAGTGGAAAAAGTGTTGGTATAAACTCTATGCTTTTGAGTTTGCTTTATAGAAATTCTCCTAAAACTCTAAGACTTTTGATGATAGATCCTAAGATGCTTGAATTTAGCATTTATAATGAAATTCCACATTTATTAACTCCAGTGATTACAGATCCTAAAAAAGCTATCATTGCACTTTCAAATATGGTGGCCGAAATGGAACGTCGTTATAGATTGATGGCTGATGCTAAAACAAAAAATATAGAAAATTATAATGAGAAAATGAAAGAAAAAGGCCTAGAAACTTTGCCTTTCATTGTTGTTATTATCGATGAATTGGCTGATTTGATGATGACTGCTGGAAAAGATGTTGAATTTTATATAGGGCGTCTTGCGCAAATGGCAAGAGCTAGTGGAATTCATTTAATCGTCGCAACTCAGCGTCCTTCGGTAGATGTTGTAACAGGGCTTATTAAGGCTAATTTGCCAAGTAGAATTTCTTATAAAGTAGGGCAAAAGATTGATTCTAAAGTTATTTTAGATGCTATGGGTGCTGAAAGTTTGCTAGGACGTGGGGATTGTCTTTTTACTCCTCCAGGGACAAGTTCTATTGTGCGTTTGCATGCTCCTTTTGCTAGTGAAAGTGAAATTGAGAAAATTGTAGATTTCTTAAAAGATCAAGAAAGTGTTGAATATGATGAGAATTTTCTTAAGGATTCTCAAGGAGCAAATAACAATGCACAAGATTTTGACAATGATGAATTTGATGAGCTTTTTGAAGATGCTAAAAGAGTCATTTTAGAAGATCGAAAAACAAGTATTTCTTATCTTCAAAGACGTCTTAAAATAGGCTACAATAGAGCTGCTAATATCATCGAACAATTAAGTAAAGCAGGGATTTTAAGTGAGCCAGATTCTAAAGGACAAAGAGAGATTATTATTTAAAAGAGTCTAAAAAATAGACTCTTTTAACAGGAGTGGATGAAATTACATCATTCCACCCATACCTCCCATACCGCCCATTGCACTCATATCAGGCATAGCAGGTTTATCTTCTTTTATATCACTAATTGTTGCTTCAGTTGTTAAAAGCATACTTGCTACAGAAACTGCATTAAGCAATGCTACTCTTTCAACTTTAACAGGATCAATGATACCAGCAGCAAACATATCTACATACTCACCTTTAGCTGCATCAAAGCCTGCATTTTCGTCTTTGTTATTTTCAACGCTATTTACAACAACACCTGCATCAAAGCCTGCATTTTCAGCAATTTGTTTTAAAGGTGCTCTTAAGGCTCTTTCAACAATAGCAGCTCCAATTGCTTCATCACCTTTTAAATCAAGTTTAATTTTTGATTTTGCTTTGATTAAAGCTGCACCACCACCTATAACTATACCTTCTTCAACTGCTGCTTTAGTAGCGCTTAATGCATCATCTACACGATCTTTTTTCTCTTTCATTTCTGTTTCAGTTGCAGCACCAACTTTAATAAGTGCAACACCGCCACTTAATTTAGCAAGTCTTTCTTGTAATTTTTCTTTATCATAATCTGAAGTTGTTTCAGCAATTTGAGCTTTGATTTGATTAATTCTTGCATCAATATTTGCTTTTTCTCCGCTACCATTAACTATAGTAGTGTTATCTTTATCTATGATAATACTTGAAGCTTGTCCTAAATCTTCTATAGTTGCGCTTTCTAAAGTTCTTCCTAATTCTTCAGAAATCACTTCTCCACCTGTTAAAATAGCAATATCTTCAAGCATAGCTTTTCTTCTATCACCAAAACCAGGAGCTTTTACAGCAGAAATATTTAAAACACCTCTTAATTTATTAACAACTAAAGTAGCAAGAGCTTCACCTTCAATATCTTCAGCTACAATTAAAAGAGGTTTTCCTGTTTTTTGAATTTGCTCTAAAATTGGTAATAAGTCTTTTAAACTTGATATTTTTTTATCATATAATAAAATATAAGGATTTGACAATTCTACTAACATTTTATCAGCATTAGTGATAAAATAAGGACTTAAATACCCTCTATCAAATTGCATACCTTCAACTACATTTAATTCATCATTAATTGATTTTGCTTCTTCAACAGTAATAACACCATCTTTGCCTACTTTTTCCATAGCATCAGCAATTAAATTTCCGATTTTTTCATCAGAATTTGCAGAAATTGTAGCAACTTGAGCAATTTCTTTTTTATCTTTTACTTCGCGTGAAAGTTTTTTAAGCTCTTCTACTATAGCTTCACAAGCTTTATCCATTCCTCTTTTTACTTCAATAGGATTAGCTCCAGCTGTAATATTTCTTAAACCTTCTTTAAAAATAGCATGTGCTAGAACGGTTGCAGTTGTAGTTCCATCTCCAGCTTGATCTGCAGTTTTGCTAGCAACTTCTCTTACAAGAGAAGCACCCATGTTTTCAAGACTGTCTTTTAATTCAACTTCTTTGGCAACGCTTACTCCATCTTTTGTTATGCTTGGTGCACCAAAGCTTTTTTGAATCAAAACATTACGACCTCTTGGTCCCATTGTAACTTTTACAGCATCGTTTAATTTTTTAACGCCTTCGTAAAGCTTATTTCTTGCTTCATCTGAAAAAATAATTTCTTTTGCCATTGTATAATCCTTTTTTGTAATTATTTTAAAATTCCTAAGATATCATCTAAATTTAAAACAAGATATTCATTTGCGTCAAGTTTGATTTCTGTTCCACCATATTTTGCAAATATAATTTTATCA
The DNA here is from genome assembly GCF_004323845.1 of Campylobacter novaezeelandiae. GTDB lineage: Bacteria > Campylobacterota > Campylobacteria > Campylobacterales > Campylobacteraceae > Campylobacter_D > Campylobacter_D novaezeelandiae. The sequence continues at coordinate 21,939 of NZ_QPGR01000001.1, forward strand.
CCGTTTGAAATATCATTTATTTCTTTGCTTACTGCAACTACTTCACCCATTAAAGGCTTTTCTTTAGCATTATCTGGTATAATAATTCCTGAAGCAGTTGTTTTAGTTTCTTCTACTCGTTTAACTAAAACGCGCTTTCCTAAAGGTTGAAAATTCATTTTGTCCATCCTTAATAATTTTTTTAGCACTCTTTTATTTTGAGTGATAAAATATTATTATAAAAAATGAAATTTGTCAATACTTTAAATAAAAATATTTATATAACTTTAGTCTATTAAAGTAAAGTTTATTTATAAATCAAATATTAAGGATAAACAATGAAGAAATTTTTTTATGGCATATTGATTTTTATTGCTGCAATTTTTATTGTATCTTACATTATTCTTTTTACATCATTTGGAAATAATATTGTTTCAAATGTTGTTCAAAATAAAGTAAAACAGAATTTAGGTTTTGATTTAAATATCACTCATTTTAAACTCAGACCTTCTTTTTTGGAATTGAAATCTGATTTAGCAAATATTGCTCATTTGAATATTGATGGGAATTTAAGTCTTTTAAAATTATCTTTTAATCTTGATTATAATATTGCATTGCAAAAAGATTATGCTAAAAATTTAGGTTTAAATTTAAATAAAAATCTAGAATTTAATGGAAAAATTTATGGAAGAATAAGTGATTTTTTAGTTAATGGTAAAGGTTATTTTTTAGGATCTAATATAAAATTGGATTCAAGAATTTATGACTTTAGTCCTATTGCATTAAATTTAGACGCAAAATCTTTAAAAATCGAAGATATCTTAAGTCTTATGTCTATGCCTACTTATGCTAAAGGCTATATAGATATAACAACACAAATTAAGGCAAAAGATTTAAAACCTGATGGCATTGCTAACATAAAACTTGATACAAGTTATATAAACTATGAAAAAATTCAAAAAGATTTTGGGGTTTTACTTCCTAAATCAAATATCAATTCTACTGTAAATGCTTTAATTAAAGAGGATAAGATTTTTATAATCAGCAATACAAATACAAATTACTTGAATTTAAAAACTCAAAAAACTTTATATGATATAACTAAAAATAAATTAAACACAGATTTTGAAATTAAAGCAACAGATTTAGCAAAATTACAAAGTTTAACTCAAATAAAATTAAATGGTCCAATGTCTATAATAGGATTGTTAGAGTTAAATCAAAATATTCTTTCTAGTGCTAGTGCTAGTATTAATGATATAGGCGAAGAGGTAGCAGCTAATTTACAAAATAATAAAATAAAAATTATTTTAAGAAATGCAAAAATTGAAAAAATTTTAAAAATTTTAGGTTATGAATCTTTAGGCAGCGGTTATATTAATGCAAATGTAGAAAATTTGGATTTAAATTTTGATAAGTTAAATGCCAATGCAAATATGGATATAAAAGGTATTTTTAATGCTAAAGCTTTAAGCAATATTTTAAATAAACAAGCTCCAAACAATATAAATTTTGATTTAAAAGCTAATTCTACGATAAAAAATAATATAGCTAATTTTAATGTTAATTTATTTTCAGATCTTTTTAAAATATCTAATTTAGCAGGAAATTTTGACATTAAAAAAACTATACTCAATTCAAATTTTGATCTAATTTTAGATGATTTTTCAAAATTAAGCTTTTTGGCTGATAGAAAACTGAAAGGAAAAGCAGAATTTAATACTAAGGTAAATTTTGATAAAAATTTTGACATTGAATTATTGAGTAAAAATTTATTTAATGGAAAATTGGAAGCAATCTTTAAAAATAATATTTTTAATGCAAATTTAAATGAAGTTGAACTTTCTGAATTGGCAAAAAGTCTCGATTTTATTGATATTTATCAAGGCAAAGCTAATATAAGTGCTAATTATGATGTTATTAATGAAAAAGGAGAAGCTAAGCTTGATATAAAAGAAGGAAAATTAAAACCAAATGCCATTACAACTGCTGTTAAAATTTTAACATTAAAAGATATCACAACAGAAGTTTTTCATACTTCTAATGCTAAAGCAAACATTTCTAAAGATTTAATTGATTTTAATCTTAATATGCAAGCTAAACACACTAACGTCAACATAAGTAAGGCAACAATAAATTTAAAAACACAAGCTCTAAATCTTCCTTTTGAAGCCAATATAGATAAAGCAAATTTTAAAGGTGTGATCACTGGAACAAGTGAAAGTCCTAAAGTAAAATTAGATGTAGGAAGTGTAGCGAATTCAATTAAAAATGTTCTTGGAGAAAAAACTAAAGAACAAACAAACAAAGTAGGGGAAAAGATTGATAAACTTTTTAATAAAATATTTTAAGGTTAAAAATGTTTAATGGCTTAATAAGAGAGATCGCAACAGTAAAATTTTTTCAAGGTCATATATTAAGCTTAAAAGCTGATTATTGCCCAAAACTTGGAGATAGTATAGCTGTTAATGGAGCATGTTTAAGCGTGATTAAGCTTTATAAAGATGGTTTTGATCTTGAACTTTCTAAAGAGAGTCGCACAAAGATCGCTATAGAAAATTTAAAAGATAAGGTGCATATAGAACCTGCGTTAAGATATGGAGATAGAATTGATGGTCATTTAATGCAAGGTCATATAGATGCTATAGGAGAACTTATTCAAATTCAAAAAAATGAAAATGGGGTAGATTTTTTTATAACTCTACCTCAAAAAATAATGAAATTTATGGCACATAAAGGAAGCATAGGGATTGATGGGGTAAGTTTGACAATTAATGAGGTTTTTAAAGATAAAATTCGTCTTACTATTATACCAATTACTTTTCGAGAAACCCTTTTTAAAGAGTATAAAATAGGAAGAAAAATTAACATAGAAAGCGATCTTTTAGCACGTTATCTTTATGCACAAACAAACCAAACCAAAGGACTTTCATGGGAAGATGTGGAGAGAATTTCTTATCTTTATTAGATAATGAGCAAATTAGTATTTTTTGTGCTTATGATAAAGATTATAGTTCTTATAGGGCTAAAATAATAAATGAAAATTTGTTTTATCATTTAGGTTATGAAAATATAAAACAATGCATATTTATGGATCAAATTCATTCTAATAAAGTTGAAATTTTTACAAAGGATTTTATAAATTTTTCTTGTGATGGAGTTATTAGCACTTGTAAAAATGTTGCACTTTGTGTCTTAAGCGCAGATTGCTTGCCTTTGCTTTTATGGCATAAAAGTGGCATTATAGCTGCACTTCATTCTGGAAGAGAAGGGACTTTTGGCAATATTTTAAAAGAAAGTATTAATCAGTTTTATTTTTTAAATTCTGATATTAAAAATGAAGAAATTAATTTATTTATAGGACCTAGTATTAGTCAAAAAAACTATGAGATTAAAGGTAAACTTTTATCTTTTTCGCAAAAGTATTTTAAAGATTTTATCAAAAATTCTAGACTAGATTTAAAATCTATAGTTAAAGAACAAGCAAAAGATTTAAATATCTATAATATAAATGATTGCAATATTTGTACTTTTGATGATGAAAAATTTTTTTCTTATAGACGAGATCAAACCAAAAAAAGATTTGTTAGCGTTATTGTTTTAAAGGATTATAATGTATGAAAAAAAAGATTTAAGAATTTTAAAAATTATTCAAAAAGCAAGAGAATTTGGAGATAGTGATTTATTAAATGAAAATCTTGTTGAAATTCTTATCAATTCTAAAATAAATAGTTTAAATCAAAGTGATAAGAATGAATTTATTAAAATTCTTAATTCTATAGTAGAGATAAAAGAAAAGGCTCATCTAAGTAAATAATTCTTACCATTTTAAAATAAAAGTACTTCCTATGTTTTCATTTGAAGTGCAAGTAATTGTTATATTGTTTTCTTTGCAAATTTTTTTTACCAAGGAAAGACCTATGCCAAAACCACCTTGGTCTTGATTGAATCTTGTATAGCGATTAAAGATGCTATTTAAATTTTCTTTAGCTATACCAAAGCCACTATCATTGATACTTAAAAAATTTTCTTTAAGACAAATATCAATCTTTCCATTTTTTTTATTATATTTTATAGCATTGCTTAAAAGGTTATCAAAAAGCTTTGTAAATTGACCCTTATTAACAAAAATAAAACTTTTTTCTAGTTTACTTGTAAGTATAATTTTTTTTTGTTCTAAAAAAGGTTTGAAATACTCTAAACGTTCATAAATAAGTTTTGTTAAATCAAGCTTTTCTTTTTCTTTAGTAAGAGTATTTTCAAAGTTATAATAAACTAAATCAGAATATACTTGGTTTAAAGTTTTAGCTGCAAGTTTAATGCGTTCAAACTTCTTATTTTCCATATTTTGTTTTTGAAGCTGTTCTATACTCATTAAAATAACACTCAATGGAGTATTAATTTCGTGAGTAGAATCTTTAATAAAACGATTTAAAAATTTTATTTTTTCATCCAATGGTTTTAAGGCTGTTTTTACTAGGAAATAAGCAATAATACCAAGGAGTAAAAAAGCAAAAATAGCATAAATTAGCACTTTAATTCTAATCCATAACAATTCTTTGCTTATATCTTTTCCTTGAATGATTATCTTAAGAGCATTTTCTTCATTATTGATTTCATTATTTTCATCGCTTAAATAGTAATTATTTGAATTCATTTTTGATTGATAAAATACTTTTCCATTTTCAATTCCTCTTCCTTTGAATTCGCTTTTGGCTTTTGATAGATTAAAATCTAAGTTGTCAAAAAAGATTTTATTTTTATCAAAAATAGCAAATTTAAGCTTTGATGAATCAGCTATATTTTTAGAGCTTTGATCAATGGGGGTAAATTTAGAATTTATAATATTTATAATAATGTTTCTATGGATTTCTTTAAGATTACTTCCTTGTAAGATTATTAGTTCTTCATAAAGTTTTTGATACCAAAGTGTAAAAAAAAATGTTAAAAAAATTCCTGTAGTTGTAAGATAAATAAATAAAATTTGATAGATTACTTTTTTATTTGATTTAGACTCCAACATAACTATAGCCTCTACCTCTATGATTTATAATCTTTTCTTTTCCTAAAAGTTTTCTTAAATTTTTAATATATACTCTAAGACTTAGTTCACTTGGCTCTTCGTCATATCCCCAAATTTCTTCAAAAATAGTTTCGGCTTTTATAAAATGATTTTTATTTTTTAGTAAAAGAGCTAGAAGTTTTATTTCTTTATTAGGCAAAGACAAAGGTTTTTCATTTTGATATAAAATTTGTGATTTAAGTGCAAATTTAAAACCATTTCCTAATTCTTCAAAATCTTCTTTTTTGTGATAAAAAGCTCTTTTAAGTAATGCTTCTATACGAATACCAAGTTCAGCAAGTTCAAAGGGTTTGCGTATATAATCATCACATCCTGCGTCATAACCTTGTTTTAAGTCAGCTAGTGTATTTAAAGAAGTCATAAAAATAGCAGGAGTTTTTTTCCCAGAATTTCTTAATTCTTTAAGAAGAGAAAAGCCATCTCCTAAAGGTATTTTTACATCTAAAATCCAAAGATCAAAATTATTTTCATATGCTAAATTTAAAGCTTCATCAGCATTATCGCATAAACTTACTTTGTAGCCTTCATCTTCTAAAAATTCTTTTATAATCTCGCTTAAAGATAAATCATCTTCTAAAAGTAAAATTTTTGTTTCCATTTTTTTTCTCTTTATTTGATATCTTAAAATTATTTTTTTATTTTTGCAAACATATATCCACAAATAAAACCAAAAATATGCCCATACCAAGCTATATTAACGCCCATCAATAAAGGAACGAAACTCATAAGTAAAAGAGCTATAATAAGTCCTTTTGTGCTATGTTTATCTAAAAAAGCATAAAAACCCATCAATACACAAATTGCACTACTTGCACCCACAAGATTGATTGTTTGATTAAAATAAATATATGTAAAATAAATATAAAAAAGACTTAAAATAGAGCTTATTATACCCCCTAAAAGATATAATAATACAAAATTCAAAGATTTTATTTTTCTCTCTAATATAAGTCCAAATTGAAACAAAACAATCATATTTAAGATTAAATGCGTTAAATTAGCATGTAAAAACATAGAACTAAGAATTTGCCAATAAAAATCTTTTTTAAAAAATAAAATATTTAATCCAAAAAGATCATAACTAGAATAAGGAATTAAGAGAAAAAATAAAATATTTATAAATATTAAAATAAATACAAACAAAAAAACTCCTTATTTAAATTCACAAAAAATTCACAAATAAAAATTATACTTTTTGAAATTTTAAATTTGGGATTTGAATTTTGAAAATTAAAAATATCATTATATCACTAATTTTATTTAATTATTTATCAGCTGATATGATTATTTCTTTTGATTCTTTGCCTCAGAATTCAAAGGAATTTATAAAGAAATATTTCAAGGCTCCAGTAGGTATAGTTCAACAAGATAAAAATTCTTATGAAGTTTATTTAAGCGATGGAACAGAGCTTGAATTTTCTAAAGATGGTTCTTGGAAGGAAATAGAAGCTAAAATTATTCCTATAGATTTAGACATTTTACCCGCCAATATAGCTAATATTATAAAAAATGAGTTTAAAGATACAAAAGCACGAGAGATAGAGAAAAAAATTAATTATTATAAAATTAAACTTGTTAATAATATAAAGGTTTTAATTGATTTTAATGGAACAATTTTGTTTAAAGAATTCGATGATTAAATCATCATGATTTTCTTAATATCATCGTATTCTAGTTTTTCTTTTTCAAGCAAAATGGATGAGAGTTTTATAATATTATTTTTCATGGGAGTTAAAAACTCATACATTTCCTCTTTTTGTTTTTGTAAAGATTTATCTTCTATCATATCAAAACTTACCATAAGATCAAGAATCTCTTTAATTTTTAAAAGATCATTTTGAGAATTTGTATAGTTTTCATTGTAAATAAGCTCCATTGCACATGAGCCTGCTAGATAAACTTTTATTTTATTAAAAAGTTCTGATTTTGATTTAATGCTATTTTCATATTCTTTAAATCTATCTTCAATAAGGGTGATTTTTTCAAATTCGATATCAAAATAATAAGCACTTAGTGCTTTTGCAGCTTGATAAGTAGCTTGAATTTTCTTTTCTTTTTCATTAAAACTTAAAATTTTCTTTTTACCTAAAAGAACTTTATTTAGCACAGCAAAAAAATCACTCTCGCTAATTTGGTTTGAATTTCTTCTTAGTGCATTAATTGCAGCTTCATTGACTAAAGTTTCAAGCCCAGCTCCACTAAATCCTACGCTCGCCTTAGCAATTTTTTGTAAATTTACTTGATTTTTTTTATCTTTCATGTAAATTTCTAAAATTTTAAGTCTATCATTGAAATCAGGTAGAGATAAAAAAATTCTTCTATCAAAGCGCCCTGATCTTAAAAGGGCACTATCCATGAGTTCTATTTTATTTGTTGCACCTATTACAATTACACCGCTATTATCTTCAAAACCATCCATTTGAGTTAAAAGTTGATTTAATGTGCTATCTCTTTCCACATTAGACATTTCTCCTCTTGCTTTTCCTACGGCATCGATTTCATCGATAAATATAATACTTGGGGCCATCATTTTGGCCCTAGAAAAAAGCTCTCTAACACGTTTTGCACCCATTCCTACATAAATTTCAACAAAACTAGAGCCACTTTGATAAAAAAATGGCACTCCAGCTTCTCCAGCCACAGCCTTTGCAATGAGAGTTTTTCCAACGCCTGGAGGGCCTACCATTAAGACTCCTTTAGGCATTTTAACTCCAAATTCTTTATATTTTTTAGGATTTTTTAAAAAATCAACTAACTCACTTAGTTCTGTTTTTACTTCACTAACGCCTGCTACATCGTTAAAATTTATATTTGAAATAACAGGTTTTATATTAAGATTATCCCAGGAATTGGTATTTAAATTTCTATTTTGTTCTTGATGATTTTGTATTTTAAAATTTTGTTTTTTTCTGTTGGATATCAATATGAAAAATAAAAGACTAAAAATTAAGATTAGAATTAAAATAAGTAAAAAATAGTTTTCTTTTTTAACTTCTATTGGAACTTTGCTTAAAAGTTCTTTTATATCCACGCCATCTTTTACAATGGCATAATTTTCACCTTTAACTTTCAAAAAAATTTCGTCCTCATCAATAACAGCTTTTTGTATTAAATTTTGTTCAAGAAAGCTTTGATAAAGTTCTTTATCTATAAATTTGATATTATTCTTAAAGTATAAAATAGTAAATAGCAAACATAAAACAACCAAAGAGATAAAAATAATTTTTTTATTTTTCATAATCACGCCTTTAAAACAACTTCATTATACTCTTCTTTAATATTATATTTTTCAATACTTAACCATTCTTTTGAAATATCTTTTAGAGAGTGAATTTTTATTTTATTAAAAAATTGATCATAGCCTTCAAAAATATCGTCTTTTTTATTTTCTACTAAAATTTCAAGTTTTGTATTTTGATGATTTTTTCTAAAATTATAATTATTTTCTTTAACTATACTTTTTAAAATATTTAATCTTTCTTTCGCAATTTGACCATTTATGGTATTTTTTAAAGTTGCTGAATGAGTATTGTTTCTTGGGCTAAAGATAAAAGCATGGATATGAGTAAGATTAAATTCTTTAAAATTTTGCAATGCTTCTTGCCAAATTTGTTCACTTTCTCCAGGATGACCCACTATAAAATCAGTGCCTAGGGCAAAACCTTTAGAGGCAAGTTTTTGGAATAAAGCAAGATCGTTTTTTGTATGAGATCTACGCCTCATAATTTTAAGCATAGTTTCGCTTGTGTGTTGTAAGGCTATATGTAAATGCCTTTCGATAAAATTTTCATCTAAGATTTCAAAAAAACTCTCATCAAGTTGAGCTGGTTCTAAACTACCTAATCTAATGCGTTTGATTCCTTGTATTTTTCCTAGTTTTTGCAAGAGTTTTCCAAGGCTTGTGTGATCTTTTAAGCCATAACTTCCTATATTGGTTCCTGTTAGCACAAGTTCATTATAGCCATTTTGAGCCAAAATTTTAGCTTGTTCTAGTAAAACATCTTCTTTAATACTTCTTGATTTTCCTCTAACACTTGGAATAATACAATAGCTACAATTAAAGTCGCACCCTTCTTGGATTTTTATAAAAGCTTTTGTGTGATGTTCGTATTGATTTACTATATCTTTGTCTATAAAATTTAAATTTCCTATCTCGTAAAAATTTTTTTTAGTATTTAATAAATCATTAATTTTGCTTTTTTCAGATGTTCCTAAAACTCCAAAAATTTGTTTTTTATCAAAAAGCTCTTTACCTTTACTAAAAGCCCCGCATCCTGTTAAAATAATTTTTATCCCTTTTCTTTGTAGATTATAAATATAGTTTTTAACTCCACTATCAGCCCCATTAGTAACAGTGCAAGAATTTATAATAATAATCCCAGCTTCATCTTCTTTATGTGTAATTTCATAATCTTTAATATATTTTTTTAAAAGTTCACTATCGTAAATATTGGTGCGACAACCAAATGTTTTAATAAAAACTTTTTCTTTCAAAAATTCTCCTTAGAATGTTTTAAAATATCTTCTTTAATAGGAAAGTAAATATTTTGAGTTGGATAAGCAAATTTTATATCTTGGTGCTTATTAAATTCTTTAATAATTTCTTTGCACAATGTGCTTCTAAGAGTTAAAGCTGCATAAGAATTTGTCATATACCATGCAGAAATTCTCATACCATAATTTTCGAAAAAAGTAAAAAATTTAGGTCCTGCTTGAGGATTTTTGATACTGTATTCATTTTGAAGTTTTATCAAAGTTTTTTTAGCTAAATTTGTATAAGGTTTAGAATATCTAGTAACAATTTCTTCAACAATTTTTTGAGCTTTTTCAAGATTAGAATCAAAACTAAGAGTAATATCAATACCATCAAAAACTGTTTTCATACCATGATGTGTATAGTTTGATATAAGCTCTGTAAAAACATAGTTATTAGGTATAAAGATAATTCGCCCAGCGCGTCTATTATCTGTATAAGTTACAAGGGTGATATCTTCATAAAGAGTAATTTTTAAAAGAGAAATATCTATAATATCTCCAACATAAATTTCATTGTTATATTTTACTTTTATACGATCACCTACACGAAAACTTCCGCCAAATATAATCACACACCAACCAAGCATAGACATAAACATATCTTTCATTGCAATGGCTAATCCAGCAGAAGCAAAACCTAAAATAGTAATTAAATAAGAAATATTTTCTATATAAACAAAAAGTAAAATAAATAATATAATATTAACATTGACGACATTGATGATTTTAGTGGCTGTATAATAGCGTTCATTATCTTTGATGTATTTTTTTACAATCATTTTAAGCAAAAATGATATGATGATTACTATAACAATGGCAATAACAAGATTTAAAGCTTTTAAGCTTTGTTCTTTGATTTCGGATTGAACGCGAAAAATTTCTTCATCAATTTTTTTCTCATAGACCAAAAATGAAACAGAAACAAATTGTAAAGCTTGTTCAAATTCTTCTAACTTTTTATTAGATTTTTCTAGTTCATTTATATTTTCTTTGCTGTTATTAATTTTTACAAGCTCTTTTAAATCTGTATTTTTTTCTTTTATGGTATTGATTAAATTCTTAAAATTATTAAATTTAAAGATATATTCTTCTTTTTCGTTTTTTAATTTTTTAATGTGAGAAAATGCATTAATAATTGCTAAAGGATTTGTAAGTTTTGGTAATATTTCTATATTTTGAGGAACAAGCAAGATTTTAGCAAAATTAAAATCTTTATAATCTTTTAAAAGATTAAGTTGTTCTTTAAGCGAAAGAATCTTTTTTTTAATTTCTTCTTTTTGTTCTGATTTTAAATTATCTTTTTTTAATAAAGAATCTAAAATTATCAGCTCATTGTTAATTTCTTGATATTTGTTAAAATTTTCATAATGAATATTCCAAACATTTTTATTGATTAAAGAGTCAAGTTCTTTAATTTGATGGTTAATAGAATCAATTGTAATGTTTTGAGCATAAATTAAAGAATGAATTAAAATTAATAAATAAAATATCTTTTTCACGTAAAACTTTCTAAACTTTTTAAAATAGTATTTTTATCTATATCATCTTTAATAATAGCTTTTCCAATTTTTTTTAATAAAATAAAATTTATTTTTTCTTGTTTGGTTTTTTTATCAAGAAAAAAGTTTTGATAAAAAGCGTTTATATTAGGTATTTTATAGAATATAGGCAAATCAAATTTTTGCAAGGTTTGATTTATTTCTTGAATTTGTGTTTTTTGTAAAAGATTTAAATGATATGCTAAGATATTTGCCATATGAATCCCTATACTTACGGCTTCTGCATGTAAGTATTTTTTATAAAAAGTTTGATTTTCTATTACATGGGCGAAGGTGTGTCCATAATTAAGTATCATTCTTAAATGATTTTCTTTTTCATCTTTTGAAACAATTTTGGCTTTAATTTCTACGCTTTTTTGAATAATATTTGAAAGTAGTTCATCATCTCTGGATAAAAAAAGCTTTTTATCGATATTTTGGATAAATTTAAAAAAACGAATATCAAAACTTAAGGCCATTTTTATGACTTCTGCCATAGCAGAACTTAATTCTTTATCATTTAGGGTTTTTAGAAATTCACTTTGACAATAAACAGCTTTTGGTTGATAAAAACTACCTATGAGATTTTTTCCAAATTGATTATTAACGCCTGTTTTACCTCCAACTGAAGCATCAACACAAGCCAAAAGAGTGGTTGGGATATTAATAAAACTAATCCCTCTTTGATAAATGCTTGCAACAAATCCTCCAATATCAGAGATAACTCCTCCGCCAAAGCTTATCAAAATACTTTTTCTATCAATGTGATGAGCAAACATTTGATTTAAAATTTTTTCTACAGTTTGTAAATTTTTGTATTCTTCTCCTTCTTCTATGCTGATAATAAAAAGCTCTTTGCATTTTATTTTATTTTTTAAAGTTTTAAGATGAAGATTTAAAATTCTAGCATTGCTTAGCAAAACAACTTTGGTATCAAAATTTAGTTTTTCTAATTCATTGATAAAAACTTTATATGAATTTTGTTTTAATTTGATATCTATTTGCATTTTTTAACTTATAGGAATAAAAAGCTGATAATTTCTACTCATCTTTTTGTAGTGTTTATTAAAATTTGTGCTTAAATTTCTTGATAAGCTATTTTTTAACAACTCGGGTTCAAAACTAATAAATTGCAATAAATCATTTCTATACTGCAAACTTAAAATTGGGTTTTCATCTTTTTTACTAATAATTAAAATATTTTTATCATAAAGCTTTGAAAGACTTTGAAAATATTCTTCCATAGAATTTGTATTTTCTTGTATAGGGTTATAATGATAAAAACTTACATTAAAGTTAAGTAATTTGCTTAAATCTACTATAACATTAGCTTGGTTTTCTAATTCATTTTCATCAGAGCTTAAAATAACACATTCTTTTAGGTTATTAAAATCTGTATCTCCGATTTTTAAGATAGGAATTTTTAATTCAAAAAATTTCTTTTTTTCTTTTTCAAAGTATTTGCAATCAGTAATAAACATTCCAATATCGTTATTTTCTAAAAAGGAATTAAGGTTTTTAAAATCTGTGTTTTTATAATCAAAGAATATTTCTTCATTTTTATTTGATTCGTCTATTAATTTCTTGATTTTACTGTAGATATTATTAAGAGTAGGGTTAATAATTCTTAAAAAAAATTTACGACTATTTGTTTTTTGGCTAAAGGTAATAAGAGTATTTATAAGTCGTTCTTGGGTTAATTCACTCATATTTTTCATATCAATGATACAATAAATATTATTTCCAAAAGGCGCTGGAAATTGACCTAAATTCCCTCGTATATTATGAAAAACGCTTTGAAGAACTACAGGATCTCCTACTATTAGAATGCTATCGTTTGGATAAAGTATAAAACTTGGTTTTACAAAATATATTTTTGAATTTCTATAAACTAAAACAATACGCCATCTTTTTTGTTGGATAAAACCTATATGTCTATAAGCAAAAATGGATCCTACTGGAATTTTAACTTCCATAATTTCTCCAAGCCCAAATCCTATATATTGAGCCGTAAGAGCAACATCGGGTAAAAAATCTAAAAATCTTCTACTTAAAGCACTTCTTGCATCAACAACTTTGCATTGGACATCATTGATAACAAGTCCCCAAAAATCCATAATATTAATTTCTAAATGAGAATTTAAAGATCTTAAGCTTTCATAGGTTTTTTTAGTGTCAAATTCATTGTCCATATAAATTAAAGCTTGTTTATAATCTTTTGTCATGATAAGCTCAAGTCTAGCCGTGCTAGTAGGATCAAATTTGTGAAATTCTAAATATTCGTTATTTGTATATAAATCAATATTTATATCATTTTGATAAACAATGGTGAAAAAAAAGTTTAATCCCTTTTCAAAACAAAGCCTTTCTAAGAAATGCTTTGCTAAAATACCATCAATAATTATTAAAATATGATTCATTATGTTACTCCAAAAAAGGAAATTATAGCAAATGGAATTTAAATTAAAACATAAAGATCAAAATGCAAGGGTTTGCGAGATTAAAACCGCCCATAGTTCTTTTTTAACTCCTATTTTTATGCCAGTTGGGACACTTGGAGCTGTAAAAAGCCTTGATGCTAAAGATCTTTTGGATTTACTCGATGCTAAAATTATCTTAGCAAATACTTATCATCTGTATTTGCGTCCTACAAGCAAAGTGATTAAAAATTTTGGAGGATTGCATTATTTTAGTGGATTTAATAAAAGTTTTTTAACGGATAGTGGAGGATTTCAAGCATTTTCCTTAAGTAAAAATTCAAAACATTGCGAAGAGGGTATAGAATTTAAAAGCCATATTGATGGAAGTAGACATTTTTTTACCCCAAAAAGCGTGCTTGATACTCAATATGATTTTAATTCAGATATTATGATGATATTAGATGATTTAGTGGCTTTACCAGCTAATCTTAAAAGAATACAACTCTCAGTAGATAGAACAATAAAATGGGCAAAAGAGTCCATAAATTATCACAAATTACAACAAAAAAATGGGATAGGAATTCACCAAAATATTTTTGGCATAGTGCAGGGCGGGACCAATTATGAAGAAAGAAAACGTTGTGCTTTAGCTTTAAATGAAATGGAATTTGATGGTTTGGCAATAGGAGGCTTAAGCGTAGGCGAGGAAAATAAGCTTATGTATGAAACAGTTGAAAATCTTACGCCTTTTATGGATGAAAATCGTCCAAGGTATTTAATGGGGGTAGGAACTCCTGAAGATTTGGTTGAAAATATTGAAAGAGGTGTAGATATGTTTGATTGTGTAATGCCAACAAGAAATGCAAGAAATGGAACTTTTTTCACTACTTTTGGAAAATTTAATATTAAAAAAATGGAGTTTATTAATGATCATACTCCTATTGATGAAAAATGCTCTTGTTATACTTGTAAAAATTATTCAAGAGGATATTTAAATCATCTTTTCAAATCAAAAGAATTAACTTTTTTTCGTTTGGCGAGTTTGCATAATTTGCATTATTACTTAACACTTGTTAAGGATATACAAAAAGCGATTCTTTCAAATTCTTTTTCTAAATTTAAGAAGGAATTTTATTCTTTAAGAGATGTGCGATGTTAAATGAAAATTTAAAAAAGATTTTGCAAAACAAAAATTTAGAAACGCTTTATACAGATTTTGGAGAGCAAAAAATTTTTATTTTACATTTTGATCAAAAATTAAAAGTTTTTTCATTTGAGGATAAGACTATTCTTTTTTTGGATAATAATGAGGAATTTATACCCTTTAAAATAGAAGATTTTACTTTTTTGTTTAAGGAAATTCTTGAGAATATAAAAAAACAAAATACTCAATTTCAAAATATAATTGAGTATAAAGAAAATATGATTTTAAAAGGAAATTCTATTAAAAATTTTTTAAAAAAATCATTCGTTTTGAAGCAAAAAATTAATAAAAATTTAAAATTTTTAATACTTTTAAAAGATTCTTTAAAAATGCTTTTAAATGATTATATTTTTTTAAAAAAGATTTTAAAATTATTGTTATTAAATATCGATATTCTTATAAATAGTATCAAAGATAATCTTTCACGCCTTGATGCACTTTATATTTTATCAAGCTCTATTAAAAATGAAACAATGAATAAAAATATTTATCTTTTAAGCGTGCTTTCTGTGATATTTCTTCCTTTAAATCTTATAGTAGGTTTTTTTGGAATGAACACAAAAAATCTTTTTTTAGAAAATAATCCTTATGGAACTTTATATATATTTTTTAGTATCTGTTGCATTTTAATTTTTGGTTTGTTATATTATAAAAGCAAAAAAGTTAAAGAGTTTGAATTTGATGATTATTTAAAAAAGAAATAAATTTTTGCTATTTTTAAGATTTTTTATATATAATTTTCATTTTTATTTTGCGTTCGTAGCTCAGCTGGATAGAGCATTTGATTGCGGTTCAAAAGGCCAGAGGTTCGAATCCTCTCGAGCGCGCCATATTTAAACTTCTTGATTGTAATAACTCTTTTTGCTAAAATATCTAAATAAAAATAACAACTAAAGAATAATTCATGAAAAAAAATACTATTACAGAAGCTTCTATTTATGAAGCACAGGGTCTTAAAAATGAGGCTTTAGAAATCTATAAAAATATATTAAAAAATGATCCAGAAAATCAAAATGCTATTGATGCTATACGAAGACTTAGTGGATTAAGATCAAAACACGCGGATTTAAATACTCAAATGCTTGATTTTTTTATTATGATGCAAAGTGATGAAGAAATTAATGAATTTAAAAGGTGGTTGATAAGAATATGAATATTGAAGATCTAGCTAAAAAAACAATTAATGAAATCAGTATAGAAATTAAAGAAAAAGAAAGACAGCAAAATATTTTAGAAGAACAACAAAAAGAAATAAATTATCAAAATAGGTTGCATGAGACTCATGCTAGAGAGCTTAAAGAAGAATTGCCTAGTGTCGAGGAAATTTCTATACAAGATCAAAATGATGAAATTAAAAACGATATCTTGGAAAATCAAATTAAAGAATTTAAGAGTCAAGAGCTCTTACAAGAAGATAAAGAGCAAGAAAATGATAATTCTTTAAAAAATAAATTGCAAACTAGTGAAATTTATGATTACATTGAAGAAAAAAAAGAAGATGTATTGGAAAAAAAGGAAAATTTAACTTATCAAGACGATATTTTCTTAAAAAATTTACGAGAGAGAATTTTGGTTTTATTTGAAGGCTTAAATAGTGTAAAAAAAGATAAAATAGAACAAAAATTAACATTAACAATAAATTTTTTAGAGTTTTTGCTTGCAAAAATTGAAGATAAACTTAAAAAATAATCCTGATATTAAATTTATAGCGAATTTTTTAAAGCCTTATACAAAAAGAGCATATTTAGTAGGCGGAAGTGTAAGAAATTTATTATTAAATCTTCCATTGAATGATTATGATATAGAGCTTTATGATCTTACTTGTTCTCAGTTTGATGCAATTATGCAAGAACTAGGAGCCAATGGTTTTGGTAAGAATTTTTTTGTTTATAAATATAAAAATTATGATTTTGCTTTGGCAAGATATGAAAATAAAGTGTCTAAAGGACATAGAGGATTTAAAGTTAGTATTTGTCAAGTGGAAAAAGACGGGGCAAAAAGAAGAGATTTCACTTTTAATGCTTTAATGATTAATATCTTTAATGGTGAATTTTTAGATTTTTATGGTGGATATAATGATCTTAAAAACAAAATTATAAGACATATAGATCCTAAAAGTTTTAAAGAAGATAGTTTAAGAATTTTAAGAGCTATTGTTTTTGCTGCAAGATTTAATTTTCTTATCGCTAAAGAAAGTTTAGAATTAATGAAAGATATGGACATAAGTGATCTTAACTTAGAGCGTATCAATGCAGAACTTTATAAATTTTTTAAAGCAGAGAATTTAGCATTAGGTTATAAATATATACAAGATTTAAATTTAGAAGAAAAAATTTTTTATCATAGTTTTAGTGATAATAAATTCGAAAAATTACTTAGAAGTGCTAGAGAATTTATAAAAGATGAGGCTTTATTTTTATATCTTTATTTAAATTATTTTAAGATAGATTTTAATACTTTTTTTAAAAAAAGTAAATTAAAAAAAGAATTATTATTAAAAGCCAAAGAAGAATATTTTGAAAATAAAATAAATAATTTTGAACTTTTAAAAATTGCATTAAAAAGGCCTTTAAATTCTTGGCTTGGTCTTTGGGATAAAGAAAGAATAGCAAAGGCAAAAAAATTACAAGTGTATGATAAAAAAATTATAATTAATATTGATATAGATAAATTTTCTAAAGGCAATTTAAGTGGTAAAGATTTAGGAAGATTAATACAAAAAGAAAAAGAAAAAGAGCTTTTAAAATATTTGCAAAGGATTGAATAATGAAATATATTTTAAAAATTAGCACAAAGGATCAAAAAGGTTTAGTTTATAAAATTTCTCAAATTCTTTTTGAAAATAATATTAATATTATTAAAAATGATGAGTTTGTAAATGAAGAAATGTTCTTTTTTAGAGGTCTTTTAGAGGGAGAATTTAACAAAGAAAAATTAGTTGATGGTTTAAAATTTATAATGCCTTATGATTCTTCTATCGAGCTTTATGAAAAAAGAAAAAAGAATATTATTGTTTTTGTAACAAAAGAAAGTCATTGTTTGGGTGATTTGCTTATAAGACATTTTAGTAATGAACTTGAAGCAAATATTAAAGCTGTAATTTCAAATTATAATATTCTTAAACCATTAGTGGAAAAATTTGATATTCCTTATCATACATTTTCTACAACCGATAAAAATAAAGATGAGCAAGAAAAGGAAGTTTTATCTTGTTTAAAAAATTATGATTTTGATTATTTGGTTTTAGCAAAATATATGAGAATTTTATCACCTCATTTTGTTAAATGTTATGAGGAAAAAATCATTAATATCCACCATTCTTTTTTACCTGCGTTTATCGGAGCAAATCCTTATAAACAAGCCTATGAAAGAGGGGTTAAAATTATAGGAGCTACGGCTCATTTTGTAAATGATTGCCTAGATGAGGGTCCTATCATCACTCAAGATGTTTTACCAATCAATCACGAATATACTTGGAAAGAAATGCAAAAAATAGGTAGAGTAATAGAAAAAAATGTATTATCCAAAGCTCTTGATTTAGTTTTTGAAGATAAAGTTTTTATTTATAAAAATAAAACTATTGTATTTTAAAGCTTGAAATTCATCAAGCTTTATTTTTTTAGAAGCGATAGCCAATTCCTGCTAAAAATATCTGATAGGTTTCATCATAAAAATTAATATCATTATTTTCTTTTTTAAGAATATAAGTAGCATACGAGTAAAGATTTTTATTATCCAAGAAGTTATTTTTAACAACTTTTAAATTAAATTTTATCTCATTTCCAGAAGCTTTTTTATTATAAAGCACGTTTGTTTTTTTGGCCTCTATTTTATTAAAAGCTATTTCAGGAGATAAAATATAATCTTGCATAAAAGGATGATTTATTCCAGCACTAACTCCATATCTTGAAAAGCTTTGTGCTTTACCATCTGCATCGTTGTAATCATAATTTATACCCGCATTGAAAAAAGAATAATTATATTTTAATTCAATTTGATGAAAATATCCTTCACGTTTTAAAGAATTATATGGAATTAGTTCTTTATCAATTTTATTTTTTGCAAAAAGATAGCTTAAATTTATATTTTGTAAAGCATCAATTTCATAGCTAGTCCCCAATTTAATACCAAATTTACTTACATCAGTTTCTTCTCTGTTTTGTTTTATAAGATAAGGATTAGCATAAGCTTTTTCTCTTAATGAGCTAACAAATGCGAAAGAAGAGGTAAATTTTTCTAAGTATGCTCTTTCATAACCTAAAGAAATGCCACTAATATCTCTTCCATTGTAATTTTTTAAAAAAAGTCTATCATTATCAATCAAACCGCCATAATAAAGTTCAAATCCTAAGAGCATACTTGCATCAGTGCTAGAGTGAGGATTTTCGTTGATGCTATTTATATAGTCACGATCAGCTAAAGGTGAAAGGTTGCTTTTGATATCTCTAATACCAAATCCAAGTGAAATATTTCCACTAAAACCTTGGTTAAAATCTGCTGCGCTTAAGAATAACGGAATAAAGCACAAGGATAATAATATTTTTTTCAATTTTTTCTCCTTCTAGTTTTGAAAATAAAAAGGGGTAATGTTAATGAAATTTGTATTAATTTCATATAAATTTATTTTAATTTGTTAAAATTTTGGTATATAAAGTTATTCAAAGGTTAAGAATTGATGAAAAATCAAGAATATTTTGACTTAGATTTAGAAAGAGCTATTTTAAGTACTTGTTTATATAGCGAAGATGCTTATGCTAGTATAGCTGGAGATATCGAAGTAAAAGATTTTAGTTTAAAAGCGCATCAAGATATTTTTAAGGCTATTATTGCTTGTGTAAATGCTAATAGTCCTATTAGTGTAAGTTTTATTAAAAAATACAATAAAAATATCGATGAAGATATTTTAAATGAAATTATAGCAACACCTACCATGATTGATTTGATTGCTTATGTGAATGAGCTTAAAGAAAAATCAATCAAAAGACAACTTTTAAATTTTGCTTATCTTTTACCAAGTCGTATTAATGAAGAACGTCCTGTCAGTGAAATTTCTGATGAAATTGGTAAAGAAATTTTTAATTTAACCAATAGAATAAATTCTAATGACATTAAAAGCTCAGAGATTGTTATAAGTGAACTTTTGGAAGAATTTAAAAAACAAAAAAGCTTAGAAGATAAAGGATTGATAGGGCTTGATACTGGATTTTATGAACTTAATTCTATGACTAAGGGTTTTAAAGGAGGGGAGCTTATTATTGTTGCGGCAAGGCCAGGTATGGGCAAAACAACTTTATGTTTAAATTTTATAGAAAAAACCCTAAGGCAAAATTATGGAGTGGTAATGTTTTCTTTAGAGATGCCAGCCGTTCAGATTATGCAAAGAATGCTTTCTGCAAAAACTTCCATTCCTTTGCAAAAAATTATCACTGCTGATTTAAATGATAATGAATGGGATCGTGTGGGTGATGCTTGTAATGATTATGTGGAGAAAAAATTTTATATTTACGATAGTGGTTATATAACAATCACAGATGTAAGAGCCATTTTAAGACGTCTTAAATCGCAAGAAGAGGGAATAAAGCTTTGTGTGATAGATTATATAGGACTTATGATGAGCAATTCTAATTTTAATGATAGGCATTTACAAGTAAGTGAAATTTCAAGAGGGTTAAAACTTTTAGCTAGAGAACTTGATATTCCAATTATTGCTTTATCTCAATTAAATCGTTCGTTAGAAAGTAGATCTAATAAGCGTCCAATGTTAAGCGATTTAAGAGAAAGCGGAGCAATAGAACAAGATGCTGATACAATTTTATTTGTATATAGAGATGAAGTTTATAGAGAGCAAGAAGAAAAAGAAAGAGAAAATAAAGCTAAAGCCGAAGGAAAAGCTTATCAAAGAAATTTTATGCCAAATCCTCTACAAGAGAGTGCTGAAATTATTGTAGGGAAAAATAGAAACGGACCAGTAGGAATGTGTGAAGTTTTATTTTTAAAAGATAAATCTTCATTTGCTGAAAAGCCAAGATTTGAAAGTGTTGAATTTAATGGTTGATTATAAAAAAGGGTTTAAAATGAAATTAAGTGAAATTGCTGATTTTTTAAGTTTGGATTATAAAGGGGAGGATTTAGAGATTAAAGCTTTAAATTCTTTATTAAGAGCTAATTTTATGGAACTTACTTATTGTGATGGAGAAAAAAATATTAAAGATATAGCAAATACAGGTGCTGGTGCTATTTTAATAGCAAAAGAATATGAGCATTTAGTTCCTAAACATACAAAAGTTTTAATAAGCTCTAATGCGCACCTTCATTTTGCTTTTCTAAGTAAAATTTTTGCCAATAGTTTGATTTCAGATGTTAAAGAAAAAAAACAACAGATTGCAAAAAGTGCGAAAATTATGCCAAATGTATATCTTGGAAATAATATCCTCATAGGAGAAAATGTTATTATCATGGCAGGAGCTTATATAGGGGATAATGTAGAAATAGGCGATGATACTATTATCCATCCTAATGTTGTAATTTACAATGATACCAAGATAGGTAAAAAATGTCATTTGCTTGCAAATTGTGTTATAGGAAGTGATGGTTTTGGCTATGCACATAATAAAAATGGCGAACATTACAAAATTTATCATAATGGCAATGTAATTTTAGAAGATTTTGTAGAAATTGGAGCTTGTACAACTATAGATCGTGCAGTTTTTGATAGCACAGTTATTAAAAAAGGAACAAAAATAGATAATCTAGTTCAAGTTGGTCATAATTGTCATATAGGTGAAAATTGTATTATAGTAGCACAAAGTGGAATTTCTGGTTCTAGTGAGCTTGGACGCAATGTTATCATGGGTGGACAAAGTGCAACAAGCGGGCATTTAAAGATAGGAAATTTTGCAACTATTGCAGCAAGAGGAGGAGTGAGTAAAAACCTTGATGGAGGAAAAGTTTATGGGGGTTTTCCTATAATGCTTCAAAAAGATTGGCTTAAACTTCAAGCAAAAATTGCTTTAAAATTTAAAGAAAAATAATGCTTTAGCTTTAAAGCAGTTTTTTTCTTTCATAAATTTTTCTTATTTTTAGATCTAAATTAAAACAAGTTTTGAAAAATACAGGCACGACAAGCAAGGTTAAAAGAGTTGAACTTATAAGTCCAAAAATAACGCTGATTGCCATAGGAGAATTTGCTTCATAACCTGAACCTTTAAAAAGAGCAAGGGGTAACATGGCAAAAATCATAGCAAAAGTAGTCATTAAAATAGCTCTAAGCCTTGATTTGCCAGCAAAAATTAAAGCTTCATCAGGATCTAATCCTTCATGACATTTTTTATTGGCTAAATCCACAAGTAAAATAGCATTTTTACCTACCATACCAAAAAGTAAAATAATGGCAATTAAAACAAAAAGAGAAAAATTATGACCAGTGAGAAAAAGTCCAAGACATGCTCCACCAAAAGCTAAAGGCATGGTAATCATAATAATTAAAGGCAAAATTAAACTTTCATAAAGTGCTGCTAATACAAGATAGATTAGAATAAAACCTAGAGTAATAGCAAAAATAAAGCCATCAATTGTTTCTCCTAAAAGATTGATAAAACCTGAAAAGGCATAGTTTAGATTGTCTTTTCCTAATATAAAATCCATATTTTTGAGTATTAAATTTTGAACTTCTCCTAAGGAGATATTATTAACCCCTGCTGTAGTTTTGATGCTACGATTTTTATTGTAATGATGGATTGATTTAATATCTTCTTTGTATAAAAAATCTACCACACTAGAAAGATCAAGATCTATGCCTTGATTATTTTTAATGTGTATTTTTTTTAAAGAATCTATATCTTGCTTAAATTTAGAATCCAAACTTATAACAATATCATCTTTTGAATTAGCTCTATCCATACTTCCTATAATTAAATTGTTAAAAGAATATTTTAAAATTTCAGCAACATAATAAGGATTTACATTTAAAAGTTTAGCTTTTTCTTGGTTGATAAAAAGTGCTATTTCTGCTTTTTTTGCATTAGAGTCATCATCTATATCTACTATAGCTTTATTTTGTGATAAAACTTCTTTTGCTCTTAAAGTGGCTTCTTTGATTTTATTTAAATCATCTCCTAAAACTAAAAATTGCACAGGATCGTCAATACCAGCTCCATCTATTTTTGGTATTTCTAAAACTTTAATATTAAGATTATTATCTTTTAATAATGTTCTATATCCGCTAATAATGGTTTTTTGTCTTTCTTTTCTTTCTTCTAGGGGTTTTAATTTGATATAAATTTTTGCTTTTGATGCTTCTTTGGCATCATTGTGGCCTACTAATAAATAAGCATAATCAACTCTTTTATCTTGTTTAATTTGATTTAAAATTTTTAAAGATTTATCTTTCATAGCTTCTAAACTAAGATCTTGCTTGCTTTCGATAAAAACTTGAAATTCGCTATCATCTTCCATAGGCAAAAAATCAAGTCCTATTTTAAGAGCTAAAGCAAAGCAGGATAAAAGAAAAATAAAAGTAATAACAATAAAACGAATTTTGTTTTTTAGTATTTTATAAAGTAAATTTTTATAAAAGTCTTCTATTTTTATAAAAAAAATCTCACTTTTTTGATGAAAACTACTTTCTTTAGAATTTAAAAATCTAGCACTTAAGCTTGGTATTAAAAGTATAGAAACTAAAAAGCTTATAATAACTCCTGAAGCAACGCTAATGCCTAAAGCATTAAAAAAAAGCCCTGAAATAGAGTTCATGTAAGAAATAGGCACAAAAACGCAAAGTAAAACAACGCTGATACTTAATATGCTAAAACCAATTTCTTTAACACCTAAGTAAGAAGCTTCTAAAGCAGAGTAATTTTTAAGCTTTTTAGTGATATTTTCAATTACAACTATAGCATCATCAATAAAAATTCCCATACTTAAAGTAAGAGCTATAAAAGTAAGACGATTTAAATCATAACCTAAAATATTTATAATAAAAAAAGTCGCTATAATGGAGGTAGGAATAGCAACAAAAGCTATAATAGTAGCACTTAAATTTCTTAAAAATAAAAATACTATAATTAAGGTTAAAAAAACTCCAAAAATCATATCAAAAATTACTTGATTTAAATGTTTTATTATGTTTGCACTTTTATCATAGAGGATATTAAATTCTATATTTTTAGGCAATTCATTTTTTAAATTTTCTAAAGCTTTTTTAACATTTTTAATCATTTTTAAAGCATTATAATTGCTGATTTTATTGATTTCTAGTAAAACTCCATTATCTTGAAAAAAGGCGATTTGTTTTTGGTTTTCATATAAATTTTCAATTTTTGCAATATCGCTTAAAAAAACTCCTGGATAAATTCTTATTTTTTTTAGCTCATCAATTGTTTTTGCTTCAAAATATCCTTTGAGTATAAAATTGTTTTCTTTATTTTCAAGTTCTCCTAGACCTTGTTTAAAATTCTGATTTTTAATAATATTTGCAACTTCTAAAGCATTAAGATTATATTTTTGTAATTTATTTATATCAAGCTGTATTCGAATTTGTGGTTTTGAAAATCCTATAGCATTAATTTTTCCTACTCCATCAATCCTTTGTAAAAAAGGTTTAACTTTATCTTCAATGATTTGCATGAGTTCTAAAGAATTGTTGGATTTAAAAAATAAACTTATATTTGCCCCAGAATCAGAAGAGATTTTTTCTATTTCAATTTTAGCATCAAGGGCTAAAGTTCCTAGCTTATCTCTTACATCATTAGCAGCAACTTCTAAATTTTTATCAAGTTTAAATTCTGCAAAAATAACACTAAAATTATCATAGCTTGCAGAAGATAGGGTTTTGAGTCCATCTATCTCACTTATAGCGTTTTCAAGCTCTTTTGTGATTTTGCTTTCCATATAATTTAAATCCCCATTTGCTTTTGCACTTATTTTAATAAGCGGGATATTTACATTTGGAAATAAGTTTACATTCATGGTAAAAGCAGAGAATAAACCAAATATTACAAGGGCTAAAAAAAACATTAAAGTGGCAATAGGTCGGTTTATGGCAAATTTATACATTTTTAATCTTTGATGATGATTTTACCTTCGCCAAAAAGCCCTGGTGTTAAATTTTGTGCTTTTGCTTCTGCGTAAATTTTTCTTGTTTTTATATCTATGCTTGGATAAATAAGCGAAATTTTTCCTTTAAATGTTTGTTCTTTGCCTTCTATTTTATAGATAAATTCTTGATTCAATTTTACTTCGTCTTTATATTTTTCATCAAAACTAAGTATAAGTTTTACTTCTGGATAAGAAAAAATTTTAAATAAAATTTGATTTACCCCAGCCACTCCTTCGCCCACTTGAATAGTTTTATCAGAAATAATGCCATCATAAGGGGCTTTAAGAATTTTTTTATCTATTAAATTTTTATAATAAGCTATATTAATTTTTGCTTTTTGAAGTTCTAAGTTAGCTATATTAAATTCAGTTTTAATATCTTCATAACTTTGTTTATCGATAAAATTTTGAACTTGAGTAAATTTAGTCATTTTTGATTTTATATTATTAAATTTAGCTAAAGCTAACTTATAATCATTTTGTGCATTTTGTAAAGCAATTTCTTCTTTGCTTGTATCAAGGCTTAATAATACATCGCCTTTTTTTACATGATCTGAAATTTTTACTTTAATTTCTTTAACTATGCCTATGCTTTCTAGACTTAATTTGCTTTGATTTAAAGCTTCAACATTAAAACTTGCATAAAGTTCTTTAGCTATAAGTGTATAAAAACTTATAATTAAGCATATAATAATTTTCATTTATAAAACCTTGTTTTTTATATCAATTCCTGCTAAGAAATAATAATTTGCTTTAGTAATTTCAAGCTCATTTTTGGCTAATTCTAAATTGCTAAAGGCTTTAAACTTTTCTTCTAAGGCTTCTAAATACTCTATGTAAGAACAAAGTCCCGCAGAGTATTTTTCATTAACCACTTTAAAAGCTATTTCGCTAGCTTTTAAGGCATAGCTTAAAGCATTAATTTGTTCTTTTAGGATATCTAAATTTTTTTGGAGATATTCTAAATTTTGTTCATTTTCTCTTTTGATTAGATTAGCTTTAGCATTTGCAATTTGAACTTCTAGCCTTTCTTTTTCCACTTCTTTGCTTCTTTGATTAAAATCAAAAATTTTCCATTGCATTCCAATAATAAATTGATTGCTTTGAGCATGCTCTTTAAAAAAATCATTGACTAAATTTTGATAAATGGAGGGAATTTTTGGATTATAATTGTTTTTATAAAATATAAAATTATTTTGTAAAAATATTTTAGGCAAATAGCTTGATTTTGCAATTTTTAATTTTTCATTGGCCTGATTAATCTGTTCTTTGGCTATTAAAAATTCTAGGTTATTGTTTTTAAAATCTTTGCTTGGATCCTTTAAAAAATTTAATTTATCTGGGGTAAAATCTTGTGTGGTTAAAATTCTTATATCTTTTTTAATTTCTTCTAATTTTAATAAATTTTTAGAAAGTTCAAGTTTAGCTAAATGATATTTTGCATTAATGCTTTCAAGTTCATTTTGTGAGCTAAGTCCTACTTTGTAAAATTTTTTTAATCTTTGCAAAGTGTTTTCTAAAAATAACTCTTTTTGTTCGCTAGATTTAATGATAGCCTTAAGACTTTGATAATTAAAATATAAAGTTGAAGCTTTAAGGGCCAGATAATTTTTACTTTGCCCCTTGCTTAATTGTGTAATATTTTTTTTAAATTTTAAAGAATTAATTAAAGCTTCTCTTTTGCCTCCATCATACAAAAGAAAATTAAGGCTTAATTTTGTATAAAAACTTTCTTGAGGATCTGTGATAAGGCGATCTTTATTAAGAGCCACATATCCTATATCCAAATTTAAATTTGGCATATAGGATGAAGTTAAGCTTTGAATTTCAAAAGAACTTTGCATATTTTGCATAGTCTTAATTTGATATTGTTCATTTTTTAAGCTTAACTCAATAAACTCTTTTAAATTTGATGCAAATAAAATTAAAGGTAAAAAAATAATAAAATATCTCATTGTAACCAGATCGGTTAAAATATTATTTACTTTACCATTTGTAAGATAAACTTAAACTCGCTCTAATTCCTTCTCCATAATAACAACTATAATAACAAGAACTAACATATTTTTTATTAAAAATATTATCTATATTAAGCTTTGTTTGCCATTGTTTATAGTTAAACACTACCCCTGTATCATAAAGAGTGTATGAAGGAATCTTAAGACCTTTATTTCCGGCTTCATCTGTGCTAGATCCTACATATCTTACTCCAAACATTGTTTGAATAGAACTTTTATTATCAAGTGCAAAAGTATAAATCAAGTAAGATGATAATGTATTTTTAGGCATTTGTGGAGTTCTAATTGTTTCTATGGTATTTAAATCCGTATTTGTTTTAATATAATATGTATAAGCTAATAGCCAATTTAAAATATCATTAAAGTGAATATTTGAGTTAAATTCTACACCTTTTGAAATTTGTTTTCCACTTTGAATAGAAGCAAAACTTCCGCTAGGTGCATTTATGAGAGCATTTTTTTCTTTGAGATCAAAATAAGTAAGATAAAATTCAGCATCTATAAAATAAGGAAGATATTTAATACCTGTTTCATATTGTCTTCCTTCATAAGGTTTATAATTATTTCCATTGCCATCATTTCCTGCTATAGGTCTAAAAGATTGTGAGTAATTGATAAAAGGCATTAATCCTAAATCATCAAAAACATACATTATACCACTTTGCAAAGAAGTGTGATTGACATTATAATCACTTTTTGCTCCAAAGCTTTTTGAATCACTTTTTGCTTTATCAAAGCGTAAACCTGCATTGAAAATAAAATTATCTATTTTGACTTTATCTTTAAGGTATAAGCCAAGTTGGGATTGTTTGACTAAATAAGTTGGAACATCACTTTTGGTTTGCGGGGTATAATCTGGATGAAAAATATCTACATCGCTTGCCATTCCATAGCCATATTTACCTCTTACATAAGCGTATTGGTAATCAACTCCGGTAATAAGATTATTTTCTATAATTCCAAATTTTTTTGTGTAATTTAATCTATTATCTATAGTGTGCGTTCTTGCTATACCATCAACAATTACAGAAGATCTTTTGGCTTTATTTGAATTGGATGGATCAAGAGAAGAAAAACTAACAGAAAATTGATCTTTATTTTCCATATTGAATTTATAATTTTGACTAAAATATAAATCATCATTTAAATAATGAATAAATTCATAACCTAAAGAAACTTGACTTCTTTTTAGATAATCACTAAAAGGGGAGCCCAAATTTGTATTAGGATCTATATAGCCATTTGGGGTATTAATAAGTGTGCCATAAGCTGGAAAAAAAGCTGTTGTTGGAACTCCTTGATCGTATTGAAAACTTGATAAAAGAGTTAAAAATGTTTGTTCATTGATTTCTATATTTAAACTAGGGGCTATATAATAATGCTCTTGCCATGTTTTATCAACTTGTCCATTTTCTCTTTGATAATTACCCACCAATCTAAAATAAGTATTATCTTTTAAAAATTGATCATTTACATCAAAAAATATTCCATTTTGTTGTAAATTTCCAACTTTAACTCCAACTTCAGCAAAGGGTTTTTTTTGTGGTCTTTTGCTAATGAGATTAATAATCCCACCGCTTTGTGATGAGCCATAACTTATTGAATCAGCTCCTTTTATAATTTCAATTTTTTCTAAACCATAAATGTCAGGAGAAAAACCAAAATATCCTCCTTTATAAATAGCTGTTCCATCTAATGTTAAAGTCGCATCAAAACCTCTTAATTTAAGCCAATCTGTAGTATCAAGATCAGATCCATAAGGTTGGGATAAAAATCCACTTTCATAACGTATAATTTCATCTAATTGAGTAAAACCCATTTTTTCAATGGTATCTGAGTCAATAACGGTTATATTTCTTGGATTAAGATAATCAACTTCTTTGCCTTTTTCTACACTTCCTACTATACTAATTTCATCTAAATTCCCAACTTCTTGTGCTAAAGCCAAACTCGCACTTAAAGATAATATTACTAATTTTGAAATTTTCATTATTTTCCTCAATAAAAATTTATAATTATGAGAGTTAATCTCATTATTAAAAAAATATTGTATAATTTTATTTTTTAAATAAAACTTATTAAGTTTTTGTTACAATTAAAATTTGAATTTTTCGATGAAGAAAGTAATTTATGGCATTGCTTAAAGCGGTTGATTTAGAATTTAGCAAAGAAAAAAAACATATTATTTATCCTTGTTCGCTTTCTTTTGAAAGTGGGAAAATTTATGCTCTAATGGGACATAATGGATCTGGAAAATCTACTTTATTAAAAATTTTAGCAAAACAGATCAAAATTCAAAAAGGACAAGTTTTAATTGATAAAAAAGATATAAAGTGTTTTTCATCTAAAGACTTTGCTAAAAAAATAGCTTATTTGCCTCAGCATTTACCTCATTTGTATCATATTAGCGTTAAAGAGCTTGTAAAAATGGGACGTTTTTCTTATGAAAGTTTTATCAAAAAACAAAATGATGAAGATATTATTAATGAAGCTATGAGATTAACCAATATTGATTATATGAGCAATGAAGATATGCAATTTTTATCAGGAGGGGAAAGAACAAGAGCTTTTTTAGCAATGCTTTTAGCACAAAAAAGTAAATTCTTGCTTCTTGATGAGCCTTTAGCTGCTTTAGATATAGCTTATAAATTTGATATTATGAAACTTATTGCCAAAATAAGCAAAGAGCTTGATATAGGAGTGATTATTATTTTACACGATATTAATCTTGCAGCTTGTTATTGTGATGAGATTATTGCTTTAGAAGAAGGAAAAATTATTTTTCATGACAATAATTTAGAATTCATGAAAGAAAAAAATATTAAAAGAATTTTTAAGATAGAAAATACTATCTTAAAACATCCTAAAAAAAACTCTTTGGTAGCTATTTTTTAAATGTTAAAATTTTTTTTAATATTTTTATTAAGCTTTAGTCTTTTTTCCAAAGAATTAAAAGTAATTTCACTTGATTGGACTGCGGCTGAAACTATGATGTTATTAGGATATCCTATTCAAGCAGTAGGAGATAAAAAAAGTTATAATACTTGGGTTAAGGAACCTCGTTTGCCAAATAATATTTTAGATTTAGGATTAAGAGTTAAACCAAATTTAGAACAAGTTATAATGTTAAAACCTGATATTTTAATTTCTTCTTCTTTATTTTCATTTAATAATCATTCTTTGCGAAAATATACTAAAATTTATAATATAGATTTTTATAAAGAAGGCGATCTTTATGAGAATATCAATAATGCTGTTTTACAGCTTGGAGTTATACTTTCAAAAGAAAAAGAAGCACAAGTACTTATAGAAAATACAAAAAATATTTTAAAAGAAATTAGCACTCAAATTAAATCCAAAGATAGACCCTTGGCTATTGTGCAATTTATTGATCCTAAGCACTTAAGAATTTACACAAATCATAGTATATTTGGACTTGTTTTAAAAGAACTTGGATTAAAAAATGCTTATAAAAAAGAAGTTAAAAATGTTTGGGGTGTTGATAATATTTCATTTTTAAATCTTTTAGAACTTCCTCAAAATACAAAAATAGTTATTATAAAACCTCACCCTTTTAACATAAAAAAAGAATTCAAAAATAATCCTTTTTATCAAAAAATACCTTTATTTGAAGATTATATAGAATTAGATCCTATTTGGAGTGCAGGAAGCTTATTAAGCATAGAGCGTTTTGCAAAGTATTTAAAGGATAATTTAAAATGAAAAAAATTATTTTTTCATTAGTGTTTTTGTTTTTAATCTTATTATTTTTAGTATCATATTTTGAATTTTTAAATTTAAAAAATTACCACAATGATTTATTTGTTTTTATTTTGAAAAATTATATCCTTAGTAGAGTAGGGGTGTGCTTTATTTGCGGTATATTGCTTTCTTTAGCCTCTTTGCTTTTGCGAAAAATTATGCACAATATCTTAGTTAGCGATACAACTTTAGGCGTTTCTTCAGCTTCTGGATTTTTTTTATTATTGGCTAGTTTGTTTTTTCCTTTTTTTTATGAAAATTTTAAAATTATTATAGCTTTTATTGGAGCTATTATTATTTTGATACCTATTTTTGTTTTGGGATATAAAAAAAGATTTAATAACGTAAGTATTATTTTATTAGGTTTAATGAGCTCTTTATTTTTTAGTGCTTTAATTTCATTATTTATTCTTTTATACCCAGAAGAAAGTAAAACTTTTTTATTTTATAATAGCGGCTATTTTACACAAAATGGCTTGAAAGATTTTTTTCAAATTGCTTTTTTTTCTAGTATAGGGTTTGTTTTTCTTTATTTTTTTTCTGCTTCTTTTAAGGTTTTAACTCTGGGGGATATTGTTGCAAAATCTCTTGGAATTAATGTAATATTAAGCAAAATAATTACTTTAGCACTTAGTGCGTATTTTATAGCTTTAGTTATTTCTTTTGTAGGATCAATAGCTTTTTTAGGTTTATTTGCAAGTATTTTGATACATCAGTTTAAATTTGATGATATAAAAACAGAATTTTTATTTTGTTCATTAATAGGGGGATTTTCACTTTTAAATATTGATTTAATTTTACAACTTTTACAACTTTTAAAAGATATCAACTTGCCAACAGGAAGTGTGGTATCTTTTTTAGGGGTGCCTTTATTAATTTATATTATTTTTAAAAAAATAAAAATTTATCCCAATAACAACGATTTTTTAGATGGAAATTATTTTTTTGTTTCTAAATATATTTTATTTGGTATAGGTTTTATTTTATTAGTCTTAATTTTTATAGTGAATTTATACTTTGATTTTTCAAATTTAAGTATAAATTTTATAATTTCAAAAGAAATTATTGATTTAAGATTTTATAAACTTATTATTTTGGCGTGTAGTGGAGCTTTAATGGCGATTGTAGGCTTTATTTTACAACGTTTAAGTTTTAATACTATGGCTTCAAGTGAATTCTTGGGTATAAATTCTGGTGCTAGTTTAGGAGTGCTTTTTGCTTTATGGTTTGTACCATTTCTTATATGGCCTTTAGCATTGATTGGAGCCTTAATCGTTTTATTTTTATTAATTTTTCTTTATTTTGTAAAAAAAATCAATATACAAAAAATTATTTTGCTCGGTGTTTGTATTATGTTTTTGACTGATTCTTTTTTTAAATTGGTTTTATTAAGCGCAGATGTAAGAGTTTATAGTTTTTTAGCTTTTACTCAAGCTGGAATTTTAAATGCCGATTCTACAAATGCTTTAATTATATGTATTTTTACATTTGTTTCTTTTTTAATTATCCCATTTTTTATTCGATGGCTTAATGCTTTACGCTTGGGAGAAATTTGCGCAATGAGTATCGGACTTGATCTTTTTAAGATAAGAATTATTCTGCTTATTTTCTGTGCATTAATAAGTGTATTAATTGTTTTAAATACTGGTCCTTTTAGTTTTGTAAGCTTGTTAGCCCCACATCTTGCTAATTTGTTTTTTGTTCAAAATATAAAAATTAAATTATTTTTAGCAACACTCATTGGAGCCTTAGTAATGCTTTTGGCTGAATTTCTATCAAAAATCTTTACATTTCCTTATGAAATTCCTTTAGGTATTATTGCAACTTTATTAGGTAGTGTATATTTTATTTTTATGGTGAGAAAAAACTAATGAAAACTTTTTTATTTTTATTTCAAAAATATAAATTTTATTTTTTTTTACTTTTTATGCTAAATATTTTTAGCTCTATTATGGGAATTTTTGTTTTAACCTATATTAACTCTTATGTTCTTAAATTTTATAATGATTATTTTGTGCTTTTTATTTTTTTTCTTTTGGTATTAATTTTTTTATTAAGTTCTATAATAGCCCAATTTTTTTTAACTCGTTTTGGTCATCATTTTGTTTTTAGATTGCAAAAATTCTTTCTTAAAAGAATTTTAGATACAGAAAATTTAAAAATCTTAGAACTTGGAAAAGCTAAAATTTTAGCTAGTTTAAATAACGATATTAAAAATATTTCCTTTGGGATTATGCGTTTGCCTGAAATGTTACAGGGATTTTTATTTGCTTTTTGTGCTAGTGTTTATATCTTTTCTTTAAATTCTTTAATTTTTCTTATTGTTTTTTTATGGTTATTGACTGCTTTTTTAATCAGCCATTTTATAGTTAAATACGTTTATTACTATCTTGATCTGGTTAGAGGCAATGAAGATATCTTGCAAAAAGACTATCAAGTAGCAATAGAAGGTCATAAAGAATTAAATTTAAGCATAAAAAGAACTAAATTATTTTATGAAAAAGAATTTAAAACTCATGCAAATTCAAAATGTATCAATGCTATCAAGGCTGATACTTTGCATAATCTAGCTAACAATCTTTTAAATGCTATGATTTTAGCTTTGGCTGGTTTAATTATTTATTTATCTTTATCATTTTCTTGGATGCAACTTAATGAGGCTACTATGGTAGTTTTTATTATTTTATTTATAAGGACACCTTTGATTTCTGCTATAGGAGCACTTCCTATGGTTTTAAATGCAAAACTTTCTTTTGATAAGATCAATAGATTAAACCTTGCTTTTTATGAAGAAGATTTTAAAGAAACAAAAGAAGATTTTTCTTCTTGGAAAAATATAGAATTAAAAAATATTAGTTTTAATTATCCTAACTCTTCTTTTGCTTTAAAAAATATAAATTTCACAATAAATCGAGGAGAACTTATTTTTTGTATCGGAAAAAATGGTAGTGGCAAATCAACTCTATCTTTAATATTATCAGGAATTTTAAAAACTTATCAAGGAGAAATGAGAATAGATAATATTTTATTAAACGAAGAAAATATTCATATTTATAGAAAAGAAATTGGCGTTGTTTTTTCTGAATTTTTTCTTTTTGATAAGGTTGTTTGCGAAGATAAAGAAAAAGAAAATTTATCTTATTGGTTGGAAATTTTAAATTTAAGTCATAAGGTAAAAATTCAAGATTTTAATCTTTCAACCACTGCATTATCACAAGGGCAAAAAAAACGTCTTGCTTTATTTTTAACCCTTATGGAAGGAAAAAAATTTTTAATTTTAGATGAATTTGGAGCCGATCAAGACCCTGTTTATCGAAATTTCTTTTATACTAAACTTCTTCCTTTGCTTCAAAAGCAAAATTATACTATTTTTGCCATTACTCATGATGATAAATATTTTTATTTAGCAGATAGGGTTATTTTAATGAAAGAAGGTATTTTAAAAGAATTAAATCAAGAAGAAAGAAAAGAGTTGGATAAAAATATTTTTGAGCAAATTTGAAATTATTGTTTTTAAATTGTTCTTTTGATAAAATTAAATTTTATAAAAAATATTTAAGGTATGAAAAATTAATGCAAAATATTAGAAATTTTTCAATTATAGCTCATATTGATCACGGAAAAAGTACATTAGCGGATAGAATTATTAGCGAATGTGGAGCTATTAGCGATAGATTAATGAGTAATCAAGTTATGGATACTATGGATATAGAAAAGGAAAGAGGTATTACTATCAAAGCGCAATCTGTGCGTTTGGAATATACTTTAAATAATCAACAATATATTTTAAATTTAATAGATACGCCAGGCCATGTTGATTTTTCTTATGAGGTTAGTAGATCATTAGCAAGTTGCGAGGGAGCTTTGCTTGTGGTTGATGCCACTCAAGGTGTTGAAGCGCAAACCATAGCTAATGTGTATATTGCTTTAGAAAATAACCTTGAGATTATTCCAGTGATCAATAAAATTGATCTTCCTTCAGCTAATATAGAAAAAGTAAAACATGAAATAGAACATATTATAGGTATAGATTGTAAAGAAGCAATCTGCGTAAGTGCAAAAACAGGTCAAGGTATACAAGAGCTAATAGAAGCAATTATTACTAAAGTTCCAGCACCAAAAATTAATAACGAAGCACCCACAAAAGCTTTAATTTATGATTCTTGGTTTGATAATTATTTAGGTGCTTTAGCTTTAGTAAGAATTTATGAAGGGCAAATTGCTAAAAATGATGAAATATTAATCATGAGCACAAATAAAAAACATTTAGTTCAAGATCTTTTTTATCCTCATCCTCTAAGTCCCATCAAAACAAAAACTTTAAATTCAGGTGAAGTGGGAGTTGTAGTTTTAGGCTTAAAAAATGTAAGCGATGTTCAAGTTGGTGACACAATAACCCTTGTAAAAAATAAAGCTAAAGAACCTATTTCTGGCTTTGAAAAAGCAAAGGCTTTTGTTTTTGCAGGGCTTTATCCTATAGAAACGGATAAATTTGAAGATTTACGAGATGCTCTTGATAAATTAAAACTCAATGATAGTTCTATTACTTATGAGCCAGAAACTTCTTTGGCTTTAGGTTTTGGTTTTAGAGTAGGCTTTTTAGGGCTTTTACATATGGAGGTGATCAAAGAAAGACTTGAAAGAGAATTTAATCTTGATCTTATTGCTACTGCGCCAACTGTAACTTATGAAATTTATCAAACAGATGGAACAATATTAAAAATTCAAAATCCAAGCGAACTTCCACCGGTTAATAAGATTGATTTTATTAAAGAACCTTATGTTAAAGCTACAATTATAACACCTAGTGAATTTTTAGGAAATTTAATCACTCTTTTAAACCGCAAAAGAGGGGTTCAAGTAAAGATGGATTATATCACCACTCAAAGAGTTTTGCTTGAATATGATATACCTTTAAATGAAATAGTTATGGATTTTTATGATAAATTAAAAAGTCTTACCAAAGGTTATGCGAGTTTTGATTATGAGCCTATTGAATTTAGAGTAGGAGATCTTGTTAAACTTGATATTAAGGTAGCGGGTGAAAATGTTGATGCACTAAGTATTATTGTTCCAAATGAAAAAGCGCTTTCAAAAGGAAGAGAGCTTGTAAAAGCTATGAAAGAAATAGTTCCTAGGCAGCTTTTTGAAGTGGCTATTCAAGCTAGCATTGGAAATAAAATCATAGCAAGAGAAAATGTAAAATCTATGGGAAAAAATGTTACTGCAAAATGTTATGGTGGAGATATTACAAGAAAAAGAAAACTGCTTGAAAAGCAAAAAGAAGGTAAAAAAAGAATGAAAGCTATTGGAAAAGTGCATCTACCACAAGAAGCATTTTTAAGTGTTCTAAAAATTGATTAATAATTAAAATATTTAATTTTATAAAAGTTTTTATTTTTTATATATTTAAAAAATGGCTTGAATTTTGCTTAGTTTTTAAATACAATTAAAATTATAGAAAGTTAAGGAGATATGATGTTTATTAGGCTTGTGATTTTTATAGCAAGTATTTTTATCTTAAGTGCTTGTGCAAATCGTCAAGATACTTTTGCTCAAGTAAATCAAATTTCTAAAAATTTAGACTGTAGTTCTTGTGAAAGTCCAAGTGGATTTGAAGCCAAAATCAAAGGACTTTTATATATTAGTGATGTAGGGATTGAGTGTTGTGCAAATAAAAGAACTCTTGATACTGGTGTAGCTTTAAAAAAAGTTTATTTACATAGATTTTATGATTTAAATGAGGATAAAAAAACCTTATTAGTCAATGATCAAAAATATTTTGTTGATGCTAAATTTAATGCTATTTTTTATATTTATCTAAAGCAAGAACTTGAATCTAGAGGAATTGTAGTATTAGAAAATAACAATGATAATTCCCCTTATGTAACAAAAGTTGATTTAGCTTTTATTGATTATAATTCTAAAAAAGATTCTACTGGACTTCATTCTAGATTAGTTGGTGTTTTATCCCTTTATGATGTAAATAAAAATAGAAAATTTACCATACGCACAAAACAGGATGTTCAAGGTTTTGATAATTTAAAAGAAATTACTTTTTATACCCATCTTTTAATTAAACAAATGGCTAATAAAGCTGCAAGTATTATTGCTTCGCTTTGAAATGTTTTAATTGCGGGGAATTTACTCTTTTAGGATTTTGCGATAAATGTAAAAATAACTTAAAAGAGTTTTCCTTAGGTGTGAGAGTCCTTGATAAAAACTTTAAAGTTTATTCTTTTTATAAATACGAACAGATTAAACATCTTTTATATTCTAAACATCATTTTTATGGGTATTTTGTTTTTAATATGCTCGCAAAATTAAGTTTTAAAAAATTTAAAAATTTTTTTAATCCAGATTTAAAAATTAATGCTATAGCCTTAGATGATAAGGTTGAAAATATGCTTTATTCTCATTCAGCAATTTTGCTTAGATATTTAAAAAGTAAAAGTATTCAGCCAATTTATAGTGCACTTCATGCTAAATCTAATGTAAAATATTCAGGAAAAAATATACAGTTTCGTCAAAAAAATAAAAGAAATTTTAAACTATTGAAAAAAATTAATCATCCTGTTATTTTAGTTGATGATATTGTAACTTCTGGCTCTAGTTTATTAGAAGCTAAAGAGCTTTTAGAAAAAAATAAAATTTTTGTTCTTTTTGCACTTGTTTTAGCTGATGCAAAAGAATAATTTGATACAATAGTGTTTTTTGGCTTTAAGGATTTTTATGGAAAATATTTTTAACAAAGATTCTGATATTGATCTTATTGATATAGAAAATTCTATCAAAAGTAGCTATCTTGATTATTCTATGAGTGTTATTATAGGTCGCGCTTTGCCTGATGCTAGAGATGGCTTAAAACCTGTTCATAGAAGAATTTTATACGCAATGAATGAACTTGGTGTGGGCAGCAAAAGCAAACATAAAAAATCAGCACGCATTGTAGGGGATGTAATCGGTAAGTATCATCCTCATGGAGATAGTGCCGTTTATGATGCTCTTGTAAGAATGGCTCAAGATTTTTCTATGCGTTATCCAACCATAGATGGACAAGGAAATTTTGGCTCTATTGACGGAGATAGTGCTGCTGCTATGCGTTATACTGAAGCTAAAATGACAATTTTAGCAGAAGAGCTTTTAAAAGATATTGATAAAGATACAGTTGATTTTATTCCAAATTATGATGGAACAACTAATGAACCAGATATACTGCCTTCTAGGGTTCCAAATTTATTACTCAATGGATCAAGCGGTATTGCAGTGGGTATGGCAACAAATATTCCTCCGCATAGTTTAAATGAGTTAATAGATGCAATTTTGTATTTAATTGATCACAAAGAAGCAAGTTTAGAAGAGTTAATGCAATTTATCAAAGGTCCTGATTTTCCAACTGGTGGTATTATTTATGGAAAAAAGGGGATTATAGAGGCTTATAAAACAGGTAGGGGTCGTGTTAAAATTCGTGCTAAAACGCATATAGAAAAAAAGGTTAATAAAGACATTATAGTTATTGATGAACTTCCTTATCAAACAAATAAAGCAAGACTTATAGAACAAATTGCTGACTTGGTTAAAGAAAAACAAATTGAAGGAATTTCAGAAGTTAGAGATGAAAGTGATAGAGAAGGGATACGTGTTGTTATAGAGCTTAAACGTGAAGCAATGAGTGAGATTGTTCTAAATAACCTTTTTAAATCTACAACAATGGAAAGTACTTTTGGTGTAATTATGTTAGCAATTCATAATAAAGAACCAAAAATATTTTCTTTAATAGACCTATTAAATTTATTTTTAACACATAGGAAAACAATTATCATTAGAAGAACAATTTTTGATCTTCAAAAAGCAAGAGCTAGAATGCATATCTTAGAAGGCTTAAAAATAGCATTAGATAATATTGATGAAATTATAGCGTTGATTAAAAATAGCCCTGATAATGCAAAAGCTAAAGAGGAATTGATTGCTAGATTTAATTTAAGCGAAATTCAAGCAAGTGCTATTTTAGATATGAAACTTGGACGCCTTACAGGACTTGAAAGAGAAAAAATTGAAAATGAGTTAAAAGAGCTTATTTTGGAAATAGATAAATTAGAAAAAATTCTAAAAAGCGAAGTTTTATTAGAAAATTTAATTAAAGAAGAACTCAAAGAAATAAGATCCAAATTTGATGTTCCAAGAATTACTCAGATTGAAGATGATTATGATGATATTGATATTGAAGATTTAATACCAAATGAAAATATGGTTGTAACTATAACTCATCGCGGTTACATTAAACGTGTGCCAAGTAAACAATATGAAAAGCAAAAGCGTGGCGGCAAAGGAAAACTTGCAGTTACCACTTATGATGATGATTTTATAGAAAATTTCTTTACAGCAAATACACACGATACATTGATGTTTGTAACTGATCGCGGTCAACTTTATTGGCTTAAAGTTTATAAAATTCCTGAAGGAAGTCGAACAGCAAAAGGAAAGGCTGTTGTAAATCTTATCAATCTTCAAGCTAATGAAAAAATTATGGCTATTATTCCTACTACAGATTTTGATGAAAGTAAATCTTTATGTTTCTTTACTAAAAATGGTATAGTAAAAAGAACAAATCTAAGCGAATATCAAAATATTAGAAGCGTTGGAGTAAGAGCTATTAATCTTGATGAAGATGATGAACTTGTTACTGCTATTATTGTTCAAAGAGATGAAAATGAAATTCTTGATAAAAATGATGAAAAAGCTATACAAGAAGAAATTAACACTTTAGAAGAGAATTCAGAATTAAGTGATAATATCCAAGGAAAAATGCTTTTTGCTGTGACTAAAAAAGGTATGTGTATTAAATTTCCTCTTGCTAAAGTTAGAGAAATTGGTCGCGTAAGTCGAGGTGTGACCGCAATTAAATTTAAAGAAAAAAATGACGAATTAGTTGGAGCTGTTGTTATAGAAAATAATGAGCAAGAAATTTTAAGTATAAGTGCAAAAGGTATAGGCAAAAGAACTACTGCTGGAGAATATAGACTTCAAAGCAGAGGTGGAAAAGGCGTTATCTGTATGAAACTTACAGATAAGACAAAAGACTTAATTAGCGTTGTAATTGTAGATGAGACCATGGATTTAATGGCTCTAACAAGTAGCGGAAAAATGATACGCGTAGATATGCAAAGCATACGAAAGGCTGGAAGAAATACAAGTGGAGTTATAGTTGTAAATGTAGAAAATGATGAAGTTGTTAGTATAGCAAAATGTCCAAAAGAAGAAAGTGAAGAAGAAGATATAAATTTAATTTTGGAATAGTTTTTGCTTTTTAATTTAGAATTACAATATATTGAAGGTGTATATATGAAAAATTTATTTTTTGTGCTTGTTATAGCAATGGTTTTTGGTGGATGCGTTCCTAATACAACAAAAATGAACAATACAGCTGCAACAAATAACACTGCTGCAAATAATAATCCAGATATTATTGTTCAAAAAGTAGATAAAGATGATGTAAGAAATATCATCAAGGAAGAAAAAATGCTAGCACCTGATGTTAGCGAAACAGAACTTAGTTTCACAGCTGTTGGAGAAGGAATAGCTCCTTTAAATACTGTATCATCAGCGCAAGCTTTAGCACTTGCTAAAAGAGCTGCAATTACAGATGCTTATAGACAACTTGCAAGCAAACTTTATGGAGTGAAAGTAAATGGTAAAGATACAGTAAAAGATGCTATGTTGAGAAGTTCAACAATTACTGCTCAAGTTAATGGACTTATAAAAAATGCAAGCGTAATTGATGAGAGCTTTAATCAAGGACTTTATCGAGTTAATGTAGAACTTAAAATAGACGCAGACAAGTGGAAAGAATTATTTGCTTATTAATTTTATTAAATTTAAGATTATTTGCCCAAGATGAATTTATATTTTGGGCTGAACTTTCTAGTAGAAATTTAGTTCTTTTTCATCAAAGTCAAAATATATCTTTGGCAATGACAAAAAGTGATAATTTTTTTAGTGATTTTGTGTGCGAGCTTCCTTATACTCAAAAAGACTATATTAAATTTCCAAAAAATTCTTTAGGACTAATCGATGAAGATATGCCAAAAAAAATTAAATTGGATTTTTTAAATTCTCATAAAAATGAATTAAGTGAATGCTTTATAGGGGCTAAAATTCAAATAAAAAGTTTTACTCAAACAAATCTTTTAAAAGCTCAAAATGAAATTTATATAAAAATTTTACCACTTCGCTTTAGTGTTGATTTTGGTTCAAATAGTGCACTGATTTATTATCTTAGAAAAAAATAAAACATATCAACAGATAAACTTTCTAAATCTTTAATTAAAATATAAAATAGTTAGCAAAAAGTATATTTTCTATATTTAAAAATATTGTTTTAAATATAGAAAATAATTAAAAAAATTAATAAAAACTTAATTTTACCTTTTTTAAAGTTCTATTTTGCTAATATCTAAAATAAAATTTATAAAGGTTGATTATGAATTTAGTTATAGTCGAAGATGATATCAATATGCGAAAATCTCTTGAAATTGCTTTGGCTGAATATAAAGAATTTACAATCAAATCTTATAAATCTGCTACCGAAGCTCTAAAAAAACTTGATGACAATGTAGATTTAATTATTACAGATATTAATATGCCTGGTATGGACGGACTTGAATTTATAAAAGCTTGTCAAAATAAATATGATTTCATCATAATGACGGGTAATGCTACCTTAAATCGTGCTATTGAGTCGGTAAGGCTTGGAGTGAAAGATTTTTTAACTAAACCTTTTGATGTCGAAACATTAATACAAGCCATCAAAAGAGCTAAGGTTATCCAAGAAAAAACAAAAAAAAATCCAAGAAAAAAAGAAAATTTAAATAATGACACTAAGGATTTTTTTGCTACTTCTAAAAATTTGGAGAAAGTTTTAGATTTGAGCTTAAAGGCAGCTAAAACAGATGCCTCTGTCATGCTTTTTGGAGAAAGTGGAGTTGGAAAAGAAGTATTTTCAAGATATATTCATAAAAATAGCAAAAGAGCTAATATGCCTTTTGTAGCCATTAATATGGCTGCTATTCCTTCAAATTTAATAGAAAGCGAACTATTTGGTTTTGAAAAAGGAGCATTTACTGATGCAAATGCATCTAAAATAGGACTCTTTGAGTCTGCTAATGGTGGAACACTTTTTTTAGATGAAATTGGAGAAATGCCTTATGAAATTCAAGCAAAACTTTTAAGAGCATTACAAGAAAAAGAAATTACAAGATTAGGATCTACTAAAAGCATTAAAATTGATATTAGAATTATTTGTGCAACAAATGCCAATCTAGAAGAAAAAATTCAAAAAGAAGAATTTAGATCTGATTTATATTATCGTTTAAATACCATTCCTATTAATATTCCTCCTTTAAGAGAAAGAAAAGAAGAAATACTTGATATTGCTAATAAAATTTTAGAAAATACTTGCAAGGAATATGATTTTAAAAATAAAAAATTTTGCAAAGAAGCCAAAGAAGCTTTGCTTAATTATGATTATCCAGGAAATATTAGAGAGCTAATTTCTATTGTTCAAAGAGCTTGTATTTTAAGTGAGGGTGATGAAATAATAGCTCAAGATCTTTTTTTAGAGGCTAGAAAAGTAAAAAAAGAAATTAAAAACCTTGAAAAAGATTTAATTAGCGAAGTTCTTCAGAGTGTTGATTTCAATGCACAAGAAGCTGCTGATATTTTAGGAATGAAAATTTGTATCTTAGAAGAAAAAATTCAAAAATATAATATAAAAAAAGGATAAAAAATGCTAAAAAAGCAAAGAATTGCTATAGTTGGTGCTACAGGTGCCGTTGGAGAAGAAATTTTAAATGTTTTAGATGAACTAGATTTTCCAGTAGAAAGCATATTGCCTTTAGCTAGTGCTAAAAGTGTTGGAAATGAAGTCGAATTTAGACAGAAATATTATAAAGTTCAAGAATTAAATGAAGAAGTTTTTAAAAATAATAAAATTGATATAGCTTTTTTTAGTGCAGGGGGTGAAATTTCTAAAAAATATGCTAAAATAGCAGCAAAAAACAAAGCCCTTGTAATAGATAATACAAGTTATTTTAGAATGGATGAAGATATCCCCTTGGTTGTTCCTGAATGCAATAGTGAAGATATAAAACTTTATAAAAAAACTGGGATTATAGCAAATCCAAACTGTTCTACTATTCAAATGGTGCATATTTTAAAGCCTTTAGATGATATCTTTGATTTGCAAAGAGTCGATGTAAGCACTTATCAAGCCGCAAGTGGTGCAGGCAAAGAAGGAATGAAAGAGTTAGTTGAAGCAATGCAAAGTTTTTTTGCTTTTAAATTAGACGAATTTCAAAGCAAAACTTTTCCTTACACTTTAGCCTTAAATTTGATACCTCAAATCGATGAATTTGTGGATAATGGCTATACAAAAGAAGAATTAAAAATGATCAATGAAACTCAAAAAATTCTACATAAAAAAATCGATATTTCTGCCACTTGCGTTAGAGTTCCAGTTCTTAGAAGTCATAGCGAATCTTTAACGTTACACTTTAAAAATGAAGTTAGTGCAAATAAAGCAAAAGAAATTTTAAAAAATGCCCCAAGTGTTGTTTTAATTGATGATATAAAAAATAAAAAATATCCTATGCCGCTTTTTACAAGTGATACTAATGAAACTTACGTTGGACGTATTAGAGAAGATATTAATCATAAAAATATTTTACATCTTTGGTGTGTAGCAGATCAAATTCGTGTAGGTGCAGCAACAAATGCTGTAAGAATTGCTCAAAAATATTTAGAATTAACCAAATGGAATTTTAAAGGAGTATAATGCTAGAAAAATTTTTTGAATCTTTGCTTGTCAAAAGTCGAGTTGTTACAATTTTGCCCGTTATTTTTGGGTTAATTGGATCTTTTGTTTTATTTATTATTGCAAGCTATGATATTTTAAAAGTTATTCTTTTTACATACCAGTATTTTTTTGTTGCAAATTCTCAAATTGATTTACATGATGATGTTATAGGGTTAATTATTGGAGCTGTTGACTTATATTTGATGGCACTTGTTTTATTTATTTTCTCCTTTGGAGTATATGAACTTTTT
Organism: Campylobacter novaezeelandiae; assembly: GCF_004323845.1. Lineage (GTDB taxonomy): Bacteria > Campylobacterota > Campylobacteria > Campylobacterales > Campylobacteraceae > Campylobacter_D > Campylobacter_D novaezeelandiae. Next base: position 65,678 of record NZ_QPGR01000001.1, read on the forward strand.
ATAAGTGAAATAGAAGAATTTAAGCAAACAAAACAAAGTAGAGTTTTAGAAGTTCATAGTTTGGATCAACTTAAAGATAAACTTGCTAAAGTTATTATCATGGTTTTAGTGGTAAATTTCTTTCAAAGAGTATTGCAAATGAAATTTAGCTCTCCTCTTGATATGAGCTATCTTGCAGGTTCTATTTTAGCTTTATGTATCGGACTTTATTTTTTACATAAAGGTGGTCATTAATCAGTGGTTATTTTTTTTTGCTATAATCAAAACTTATTTTTAAAGTGATATTGATGAAAGTAATATTTATCTTAATAAATTTATTATCTTTTTGTTTTAGTGCTCCTTTAGATGAAATTTTTAAAGATATCAATGTTTCTGGAGTGGTGCGTTATAGATATGAATATCATAAGATGAAAGGTTTCGATCAACAACAGCAAAAATATCATAATAAAACAAATATTGAATTTTCTATAAAATAAAGGTTTTGTAATATGCTTAGATTGATATTGCTAGTATTGGTTTTTAAAGGTTTGCTTTTTGGTATTAGCTTAAAGTCTATTTTTGATTATACTTTTAGCACAAATAAAGAATATAATCCTGAAAAAGGAGAGGAAATTTATTTTCAAAAAAAATGCAATATTTGCCACGGTAACCAAGGAGAAAAGATTTTTTCTAATTCTAAAAAGTTAAAAGATATGACTCCAGAGCAGATAAAGGCTTCTTTAATAGCTTATACGCTTGAATCATCAAAAAAAAGTACTCAAATGGCTTTATATGCAAAAGAATTAAGTCATGATGATATAGATAATATAATTGCTTATCTTAAAGGCGGAGATTTTGCTTTTAAGCTTCAAGAAAAAGAATTACTAGAAGAGGAACCTGCCAAAAAAACTAAACACGGAACTTTTATAAAATAGTATTTAAGGAAATTAATTAATGAAAAAGAATATTTTTATATTATTTATTTTATTTTTTAACACTTGTATCAATGCAAAAGAAATTCGCTTAGGTGTTGCTTTGCCTCTTACAGGATCTGTTGCTGCTTATGGACAAGATATTTTATCTGGGATAGAAGTAGCAAGTAAATTAAATTCTAGACTTTCAAATGGAGATGAAATAAAAATTATTCTTGTCGATACCAAAGGAGATAAACTTGAAACATCAAATGGGCTCAATCGTCTTATCTCGCAAGATAAAGTTTTAGGACTAATTGGAGAAGCAACAACTCCAAATACCATTCAGGCTATTTCAATTGCTGAAGATAAAAAAATTCCTATTATTGCACCAGTAGCTTCTGGAGATAAGCTTTTAAATAAAAAACAATATGCAAGTAGGGTATGTTTTAAAGATAGCTTTCAAGGAGAAAAATTTGCTTCTTATGTTACTAATGAGCTAAATTTGAAAAATGTTGTAATTATCATTGATCAAGGAAATATTTATTCTTTAGGTCTTGCTAAAGCCTTTGAAAAAGCTTTTAAAGAGCATGGCGGAAAAGTAATTAAAAAACTAATTATCAATTCTGGAGACAAGGATTTTAGGGCTATAGCTTCTCAATTAAAAAGTTTAAATCCTGATTTTGTTTATATGCCTATTTATCACCCTGAAGCAGCTTTAATCGCAAGACAGGCCAAGCAAATTGGATTTAATAAAATCTTAACAGCTGGAGATGGGGTAGCAAATCAAACTTTTATAAAACTCGGGGGAAATTCTGTAGATGGAGTAATTTTTACCGATAGTTTTGATTTTAATAATCCTACAACAGAACTTGGAAAAAAATTTATATTAGCTTATGAAAAAGAAAAAGGAACTAAAGAAGTTCCAGCATTCTCGGCTATGGGCGCTGATGCTTATTTTGTAATGGTAAATGCTATGAATGAATGTATTGATAATCTTAATACAGAGTGTATTAATAATAAAATTCATCAAACTAAAGAATTCCAGGGTGTTAGTGGGATAATTAGTATTGATGAAAGTGGAAATGCAATTCGTTCTGTAGTGATTAAAGAAATTAAAAATCAAAAACAAGTTTATAAAACAAGTATAAACCCATAAATGTCAAAAGGTAAAATAATGAAAAAGATTTTAGTTTTAATAAGTTTTTTAACTTTATCTTTAAATGCAAAAGAAATCAACTTAGGAATTGTCCTCCCATTAAGTGGCTTAACGGCTGCTTATGGACAAAGCGCCCTAGAAGGTATCAAACTTGCTAATTCTTTAGAAAATACACTAAAAAATGGCGATAAAATAAATTTAATTATCATTGATACAAAAGGAGATAAAATAGAAGCTTCAAGTGGAACCAATCGTCTTATCTCGCAAGATAAAGTTTTAGGACTTATTGGAGAAATGGTTACAGCTAATACTTTACAAGTCATGAAAATAGCTGAAGATAATAAAATTCCACTTATTGCACCTGCTGCTACTGGAGATAGATTACTAGAAAAGAAAAAATATTCAAGTAGAGTTTGTTTTAGTGATAATCTTCAGGGCTCATCTATGGCTAAATACGTTTATAATACTTTAGGTTATAAAAATGCTGTAATTATAGTTGATCAAAGCAATGATTACTCTTTGGGTCTTGCTAAAGCTTTTGAAAAAGAATTTAATTTAAATAATGGTAAAATTTTAAGAATCATTAGAATTAATTCTGGAAATAAAGACTTTAAAGCTATTATTACTCAAATTAAAAGTATTAATCCTGAATTTATATTTTTACCTATTTATTATACAGAAGCATCCTTATTTGCAAGACAAGCTAGAAATTTAAACCTTAATACTCCAATGGGTTCTGGAGATGGGGTAGCAAATCAAACTTTTATTGATTTAGCTTTAGAAGCAAGTAATGGTTATATTTTTACCGATAGTTTTGATTTTAATAATCCTACAACAGAACTTGGAAAAAAATTTATATTAGCTTATGAAAAAGAAAAAGGAACTAAAGAAGTTCCAGCATTCTCGGCTATGGGCGCTGATGCTTATTTTGTAATGGTAAATGCTATGAATGAATGTATTGATAATCTTAATACAGAGTGTATTAATAATAAAATTCATCAAACTAAAGAATTCCAGGGTGTTAGTGGGATAATTAGTATTGATGAAAGTGGAAATGCAATTCGTTCTGTAGTGATTAAAGAAATTAAAAATCAAAAACAAGTTTATAAAGATATTATTAACCCTTAGGAATATTATGGATTTAACTTTATTTTTACAACAGCTTATTAATGGTTTAAGTTTAGGAAGTATGTATGCACTTATTGCAGTAGGTTATACTATGGTTTATGGTGTTTTAAGGCTTATTAATTTTGCTCATGGCGATATTATGATGGTAGGTGCATATATAGCACTATTTGGCATGTTAAATTTTCAAATCCCTTTTTTAGGAGCTTTATTTTTAGCAATGATTTTTGCTGCATGCGTAGGTATTGCAACTGATAAAATAGCTTATAAACCTTTAAGAAACGCACCAAAAATTTCATTACTCATAACAGCAATTGGTATAAGTTTTCTTTTACAAAATCTTTTTAATATGTTTTTTACATCAACCCCAAAGGCATTTCCAGTTCCAAGTATTTTTGAAGAAAATATCATTTTTTTTAATATTAGTATTACTTTTGGAAGTTTACTTGTTCCTATAATAACTTTCATCATCTTACTTGTACTTCTTTTTATCTTGCATAAAAGTAAGTATGGCATTGCTATAAGAGCTTTAGCTTTTGATATTCAAACTGTAAATTTAATGGGTATTAATGCAAATCGTATTATTGCAATTGTTTTTGCATTAGGTTCTTCTTTGGCAGCTGTTGGAGGAGTATTTTGGGCTACAACATACTATTCAATTGAACCTAGCATGGGAACTTTAATAGGTCTTAAAGCTTTTGCAGCTGCTGTATTAGGCGGTATTGGTTCGATTGTTGGCGCTGTACTTGGAGGACTTATCATAGGACTTACTGAAGTAATAGTTGTAGCCTTTTTTCCAGATCTTTCCGGTTTTAAAGATGCATTTGCTTTTATTTTTTTAGTTTTTATATTAATTTTTAAGCCAACAGGAATTTTGGGCATTAATTTTGAAAAAAGTAGGTTTTAATATGAGTAAGACTAAAAGTTTACATATATTATTTTTGATAATTTCAATTTTATTTGTATTTTTATCTCCGCAAATTTTTAATGATTATGGCATGAATATTGTTAATCAAATTGCTATTTTTATTATTTTTGCAGTAAGTTACAATCTTATCAACGGTGTAACAGGTCAATTTTCTCTTGAGCCCAATGGTTTTGTAGCAATAGGTGCTTATGTAACCGCATTAATGCTTTTAAGCGCTGAAGCTAAAAATGAACAATTTTTTCTTGATGGTCCTAATTCTTTTATTTTAATGATGCATACAAATTATTTTATTGTTGCTTTATTACTCTCTGGAATTTGCGCTTGTTTATTATCTTTAATTCTTTCTTTTGCTGTTTTTAGAGTAAGGGGAGATTATTTGGCAATTGTGACTTTGGGTTTTGGTATTATTATTAAATTATTAGCATTAAATTTTTATTCGATAACGAATGGATCGCGTGGTTTTGTTGATATACCGCAATTTTCAAATATCTTTTGGACAGGATCTATTGCAATAATTTCAGTTATTTTGATTTTAAATATAGTTTATTCTAAATACGGAAGAGCTATGAAAGCTATTAGAGATGATGAAGATGCAGCTAGCGCCATGGGAATTAATACTTTTTGGATTAAAACTTTAGCTTTTGGAACTTCAGCATTTTTAGAAGGCGTTGGTGGCGGATTATTGGTTTGTTTGCTTACAACTTTAACTCCAGATCAGTTTGATTTTTTATTTACTTTCCAACTTTTAATCATTATAGTACTAGGGGGTCTTGGATCTACAACAGGAGCTATAATAGGTGCTATTTTGGTTATTGGAGGAAGTGAATGGCTTAGATTTTTAGATGAAAGTATGAATATTTTTGGATATCAAATTGAAGCTATGCCAGGTTTTAGAATGGTTGTTTTCTCTCTTATTTTGATTCTAGTTATGCTTTTTGCTAGGAAAGGTATTATGGGAAATAAAGAATTAATTGATATTTTATTTTCATTTAAAAAATATCTAAAAAGGAGAAAGAAGTGATTTTAGAATTAAAACAAATTTCTAAAAATTTTGGCGGTGTTCAAGCTATAAATGAAACTTCTTTTAAACTTAAAGAGGGTGAAATTTTTGCACTAATTGGTCCCAATGGAGCTGGCAAAACAACTTTATTTAATATAATTACTGGAAATTATAAACCAACAAGTGGAGAAGTATATTTTCAAGGACAAAGAATTGACAAATTAAAACCTCACAAAATAGTACATTTAGGGATTGCAAGAACTTTTCAGAATATAAGACTTTTTTCGAGTATGAGTGTGCTTGAGAATGTTTTAATAGGCTTTAATCATAAAATGAAATATAGCATTTTAGAGGCTTTTTTACATCTTGGAAGGTTTAAAAAAGTAGAAAAAGAATTTAAAAATAAAGCTTATAAAATTTTAGAAGAACTTGGAATTGAAAAATTAGCTGAAGAAAAAGCTACAAATTTAAGCTATGGACAACAAAGAAAAGTTGAAATTGCAAGAGCTATGGCAACAGGACCTAGACTTCTTTTGCTTGATGAGCCTGTTGCTGGAATGAATAGCTCAGAAAGCGATGATTTAGCTGAAGTTATTTTTAAACTCAGGAATGATTATAAAATAAGCATTTTATTAATAGAGCATGATATGAAATTTGTTAACAAACTTTGTGATAAAGTTTTAGTTCTTGATTATGGAAAGACAATTTTTGAAGGAAAGCTAAATGATGCTGTTAATCATAAAGAAGTTATTGCGGCTTATTTAGGAGATTTTGATGCTAGTAGTTAAAGATTTACATGTTTATTATGGTTTAATTGAAGCAGTAAAAGGAATTGATTTTAAAGTTGAAACTGGTCATATAGTTTCTCTAATAGGATCTAATGGGGCTGGTAAAACTTCTACTCTAAATGCTTTGCTTAATTCTGTAAAAAAAACAGGAGAGGTGAATTTTTTAGGTTATGAAACTTCAAGACATTTAACTTATACTCTAGTTCAAAAAGGGATAGCTTTAGTTCCAGAGGGCAGAAGAGTTTTTATTAATCTTAGCGTAGAAGAAAATTTAAAAATAGGGGCATTTAACAATGCTGAAAATTATGAGCATTTACGAGAACAAATGTATAAGCTTTTTCCAAGACTTGCCAATAAAAAAAATACTTTAGCTGGAAATTTAAGCGGAGGAGAAGCTCAAATGTTAGCAATTTCAAGGGCTTTAATGAGTGAACCTAAACTTTTAATGCTTGACGAGCCTTCTTTGGGTCTTGCTCCTAAAATAGTAGCGGAAGTGTTTGACATTATTATTCGTTTAAAACAAGAAGGAATTACCATACTTTTAGTTGAACAAAATGCTTATTCTGCTTTAAAAATTAGTGATTATGCTTATGTTTTAGAAAATGGACAAATAGCTATGCAAGGAATTGCAAAGGATTTAATCGGAAATGATGAAATTCGTAAGAAATACTTGGGACTCTAAGGATAAAAATGAAAAATATTATTAAAAGCATTGGGGATTTAAAAATTTCTATTTTACTTTTTTTACTTTTTGCGCTTTTTTGCGCTTTAGCAACCTTTATTGAAAGTTCTTATGGAACTCCAACTGCTTGGGCTATGATTTATGGAACTCTTTGGTTTGGTTTAATTCAATTTCTATTGGGAATTAATTTATTTTTTGGAATGCTAAGATATAAAATGTTTCAAATTAAGAAAATACCTTTAATGGTATTTCATTTTTCTTTTTTATTTATCTTAATAGGCTCCATTATGACAAGATATGGAGGTTTTGAAGGTTTGCTTCATATTAGAGAAAATGATTCAAACTCATATATTGAAAGTTCTAAATCTTTTATTAAATTTTCAGCACTTAAAAATCAACAAGTTTATGGAATAGCATCCGATAAGGATATAGCTGTTTTGCCTTTTGCTAATTCTTTAAAGCTTGAATTAAATCTTGATAAAGATAAAGCAATATTACAATATAAAGATCTTATTTTAAATGCCAAAGTTTCTTATATAGAAGATCTCAATTCTTCTAATGCTTTATTAGTGTTAATGTTTGCAAAAGATGGACAAAATCAAGAAATTAAATTAAAACAAAATGAAGTTAAAAATATAGATGGTATTAATTTTTCTTTTATGAATGATGAAGTTAGAGCTCCTTTTGTTAAAATTAATAAAAATCTAGAATTAAGCTCTAGTGAAAGATTGAATTTTTTAAGTATGCAAGATAGAATCAATTCTCATCTTGAAGTTAACTCTAAAGCAAATGCTAAAGAAAAAAGGCTTTATGAAATTAATAATCTAAGTTTTGTTATAAAATTTGCTTCTTTACATGCAAAAGAAATTATAAATGGGGATAATAGACCGCAAGATGAAAGTTTTTTAATTTGGTTTAAAAATATTTGGCTTGAAATCTTTAGAACTTTAATTATTTCTTGGTTTGGAGAGCCTCATAATTGGAAAGCATCTTGGTTAGAAAATTTTAAATCCTTTGCCATGAGCACTCAATATCAAGCACTAAACTTAAATGGAAACAATGCTTTGAAACTTGAACTTTCATATCAAGGTCAAAAACAGGAATTTTACGTTTTTGAGTATGACAAACCAAAAGTTATTGAACTTAACGGACAAAAATTCTTTATTTCTTGGACAACCTCTTTTCAAGAATTACCTTTTTCGATTTATTTAAAAGATTTTATAATTGATAGATATCCAGGTTCTATGTCTCCAGCTTCTTACGCAAGTGAGATTAAAATTGAAGATAATAATATAAGTTTTGATTATAGGGTTTTCATGAATAATGTTTTAGATTACAGAGGTTATAGATTTTATCAAAGTTCTTATGATCAAGATGAAAAAGGAACAATACTTTCAGTTAATAAAGATCCTGGAAAAATTCCAACCTATATTGGATATTTTTTATTATGTTTAGGAATGTTTTTAAATTTTTTAAATCCTCATTCAAGATTTAGAACTTTAGCAAAACTTATCAATCAAGATGCTCTTAAAAATTCTGCAAAAATTTTATTGTTCGCTTTTTTATTTTTGGGTATTAATAAGCTAGAAGCTTTTGAAAATAATATAAGCAATATACCAGTTATCAATAAGGAACATGCTCAAAAATTAAGTCACCTTATAGTTCAAAAATCTGGTGGAAGAATGGTTCCATTTGATACTTTAGCTAAAGAAGTTTTAGAAAAAATTTATAAAAAAACAACTTACAAAAACCAAGATGCAAGTGCTGTTATGCTCTCTATGCTTATTGATGTGCAATCTTGGGCGAGAGAGCCTATTATCATTATGCCTAAAAACAAAGCAATTAATGAAGAAATTTCAAAAATATTAAATATTCCTAGTAAGCCATATATTAGCTATATGGACTTTTTTACAAAAGATAATAATTATGCTCTTTTAAAATATGTTGAAAATGCAAATCGTAAAAATCCAAATACTAGAGGAGTTTTAGATAAAGAAATTATCAAGCTTGACGAAAGAGCAAATATAGTAAATTTAATCTTTAGTGGAGAATTGTTTAAATTTATTCCTCTTCAAAATGATAAAAATAATACCTGGGTTGCGCCTTTTTCAGCAATGCAAGTTACCAAAGGAGAAGAAAATTTAATCGTTTTAAATTTGATAAAAAATTATTTCTTATCCGTTGAAGATAGTATTAAAACAAATGATTGGTCTAAGGCACATGAAGCTTTAGAATTAATTGAAAAATATCAAGAAAAATTTGGTGGAAGCATTATGCCAAATCAAACTAAAATTTCTATAGAAATTTTTACAAATCATTTACAATTATTTGTAAAATTGATCCCTGTGTACTTACTAGCGGGTCTTTTACTTTTAATCTTAGTTTTAACTAAAATGTTAAATTCTAATATTAAAATTAATTTAATATTTAAAATTGTATATATTTTAAATATTATAGTCTTTATTATTCATAGTATAGGATTATGTTTAAGAGCTTATTTAGCTGACCATGCTCCTTGGAGCAATGCTTATGAAAGTATGGTTTATATATCTTGGGCTTTAGCTTTATCTGGAATTTTCTTTTCTAAAAAAAGTCCTATAGCTCTTTCTTTAACTTCAATTTTAGCAGGTATAGTTCTTTTTGTGGCGCATTTAAGTGAAATGGATCCTCAAATTACTAATTTAGTGCCAGTCTTAAATTCTTATTGGCTTACAATTCATGTTTCTGTTATTACTGCAAGTTATGGATTTTTAGGACTCTGTGCTTTACTTGCTATTTTTACATTAGTTTTGATGTGTTTTTTAAAAGATGGAGGCAAATATAACGCAAATATCTTAAGAAATATTACAGAAGCAACAAGAATAAATGAAATGGCAATGATTTTAGGACTTTGCTTACTGACTGCTGGAAATTTTTTAGGTGCTATTTGGGCTAATGAAAGCTGGGGTAGATATTGGAGCTGGGATTCTAAAGAAACTTGGGCATTAATTAGCATACTCATTTACGCAGCTATACTTCATATTAGAATGATTCCAAAATTATGCAATCAGTATAATTTTGCAGTTAGCTCAATGTTTGCTTATTGGGTAATTATTATGACATATTTTGGGGTAAATTATTTTCTAGTTGGTATGCACTCTTATGCCGCTGGAGAGGCTGTTCAAATTCCAAGTTATGTTTATTGGGGATTTTTTATGATGATAGTTTTAAGTTTGTTAGCTTATAAAAAGCGTCATTTTGTTAGCAAATTATAATGCATCAAGTATTTTTTATTGTTTTAATAGCAGCTATTTTACTTTTGATTTTTTTAAGTATAATAGCTTATCTTATTATCAATGATGGCAAAAAAAATAAAAAACTCAAAACATCAAATAACAAAGTTGCAAAAAAAACTAAGGTATTTGATACAGATTTAGACAAAATGATAGCTACTGCTAAAGATGCCTCTTTAAGTGATGAAGATTTAAAAGCCCTTGCTCAATTATTTATGAGTGTACATAAACTCGGTAGCAAAAAATCCAAAGAGCTAGATGAAGCAACAAAAAAGAAATTAGATTTTATTGCAGCTCTTAGCTCCAATAATAGTGCAAGCCCTCAGACTATAAGTTTTTTAAATAAAGAGTTAAAGAAAGTATCTGCTTCTTATAAAAAAGAAATTGATGCTTATGAACAAATGGGTCTTGCTAAGAGAAAAATAAAAGAAGATAGTGGTGCCTCATAAATTAATAGTATTTTTAACATATAAAATTAATTCATCAGCACCATTTGGTTTTATTTTATCTGTTAAATTTGTAGATATTTTTTCTAAATTTAAATTTAGAATTGCTTGAAGTAATTTTTCTTCATCTAGATCTGATTGTAAAAAAATTTCACATAAATTTTGATCTTTTAAAAATTTAGCATTAAAAAATTGATGATCTTTAGCTGCATAAGGGTAGGGTATAAAAATAGCTGGAATAGTGCTAGCACAAAGTTCAAAAAGCGTACTTGCCCCAGATCTTGAAATAGCCAAATCCGCCTTTTCTATCTTAGCACTTATATTGTTATCAAAAGCAAAAAGATCAACTTTTATGTCTAATTGTTCATATTTTTTTTTACAAAGTTCTAATTCATTTTTTCCACACTGATGTATGATTTTAATACCTTTTTCGTTAAGTTTTATAGCTAAATTTAGAGCTAAAGAATTAATAAAGCTAGCTCCTTGAGAACCCCCTAAAAATATAATTGTTTTAAGTTCTTTTCTTATTCTTGCAGTTTGAAAAAATTTTTCATCAATAGGATAAGAACAAAATATAGGTTCAAAAGAGCTAAAAAAAGCTTTAGAAAAAGGTTTTAAAAGAGAATTTAATGCTCCTTTTTTAGAATTTTGCTCATGAATAAAAAGAGGAATATGATTTATAATTGCCCCAAAAGATGCTGGAGCAGAGCTATATCCACCTACACTAAAAACAGCTTTTATTTGATGTTCTTTAAAAATTTCACGACATTTTGTACTTAATTGCAAAATCTTAAATAAAGATTTAAATTTAGCCATTTTTTTTTGGTTTACAACACCTTTTGAGTCCAAAAAATATTTTGCCTTAAAATCTAACTCATTTTCAAACCAAAGTTTATCTTGTCCATGAGTACTTCCTATATAAATACATTCTATATTTTGTTTTTTAGCACTTTGCAATAAACATTTTGCTATATTTAAATGTCCTCCAGTGCCTCCACCTGTAATTGCTATCATAATTTTACCTTTTTAGAAATCATTAAAACATAACCAATTCCTATACAAATAGCCCACATAGAGCTTCCTCCATAACTAAGAAGTGGCACAGCAACACCTTTTAAGGGAGTTAAGGATATAATACCAAAGGCATTCATAAAAAAAGAAAATAAAAGAAGCAAAGCAATGCCTGAACAAAAAATAAAATCTTGTTTTTTATCACATCTTCCGGCAATTCTAAAAATTCTTAAAATCATCCAAAGATAAATGATACAGATACAACCCAATCCAAAGAGTCCAATTTCTTCAGTAATTCCAGACAAAACAAAGTCTGTATGAACTTCACTTAAAAAACCTAATTTAAAAATTCCAAGTCCAAGACCTTCTCCAAAAAATCCTCCATGTGCTATAGCATTTAATGAATGAGAGATTTGATAGGGCTCATTATTAACACTTACTCTTAAGCTAGAAGCAATCCAATTAGGCAATAGAGGTAAAAAAGCATCTTGTATATTTCCCCACCAGCTAATAATTCTCTGAATTCTTCTTTGATTGCTAAAAATTACCATAATGCCTATCATAATAATAATAATAGTGCTAAAAGCAAATAATCTTTTACTTGTTCCAGCAAAAAAAGCCAAAGCAAGAATAAGAAAAAATGAAATAACACTTTGTCCTAAATCATTTTGTGTTATGTAAATATAACCAATTACTATACTAGCAACAATACAATAAGGCAGTAAAATCAAAATTTCATGTTTAATAGCTTTTTTATTGTCATCTATTCTTCTTGTATAAGACCAAGCAAGAAAATAAATAAGTCCTATTTTAAAAAATTCGACTGGGGATACCGAAATAGGTCCTATTCTAATCCATCTTTTAGCCCCACCACTAGCCGTAGCTAAAGCAGTTGGTAAAAAAGGCAAAATAATTATACAAAGAAAAGAAACTATAAGTAGAGCTAAAATAATTCTTTTTGCATTATTAGAATTAGGATTAAGGCGTGAAATAAAAAACATAATCAAAATTCCACTTATCCCAAAGAAAAGTTGTCTTATAAAAAAATGAAATTCACTGTATTCAAAATAAAGCACAGTAAAAGCAGTTAATGAGTAAGAAAAGACTATGCCTATAATAATTAAAATAGAACTTAAATAAAATAATTTTTTATCAGCTAACATTGGTTACAGCTTTAAATATTAAAATATTTTTAATTTCTAATATCATTATTTATAGATATACTTTCATTGGAAATTTATTAAAACATTTATTATATAAAATTATTACTAATATTTTTATATAATAGATTTATTATTTTAATTAAAAGGCGAATAAATGATACATAAGATTTTAATTGCAAATCGAGCCGAAATCGCCGTAAGAGTTATAAGGGCTTGCAGGGATTTACACATTAAAAGTGTTGCTGTTTTTACAGAACCAGATAAAGAATGTCTACATGTTAAAATTGCAGATGAAGCATATCGTATCGGAACTGATGCCATAAGAGGATATTTAGACATCACAAGAATTATTGAAATTGCCAAAGCATGCAAAGCTGATGCCATACATCCAGGATATGGATTCTTAAGTGAAAATCATGAATTTGCTAAAGCATGTGAAGATGCTGGTATTATTTTTATAGGACCTAAATCAGAAGTGATATATAAAATGGGTAATAAAAATATTGCAAGAGCTTTAATGAACTCTAATGGAATTCCTATAATCCCAGGAACTGAAAAATTAAATAATTATTCTTTAGATGAAATTAAGACCCTTGCACTAAGAATAGGTTATCCAGTGATTTTAAAAGCTAGCGCAGGAGGAGGGGGACGAGGAATTCGTGTTGTATATAAAGAAGAGGAACTTGAAAGTGCTTTAGAATCTTGCAAAAGGGAAGCTTTTAATTTTTTTAAAAATGATGAAATTTTTATGGAAAAATATATCATTAATCCACGACATATTGAATTTCAAATTTTAGGGGATAATTACGGCAATATTATCCATCTTTGTGAAAGAGATTGTTCTATACAAAGACGCCATCAAAAAGTAATAGAAATAGCTCCTTGTCCAGGAATTTCAGATAATCTTAGAAAAACAATGGGTGTTACTGCTGTTGCTGCGGCTAAAGCAGTAGGATATACGAATGCAGGGACAATTGAATTTTTACTTGATGATTACAATCGTTTCTATTTTATGGAAATGAATACAAGAATTCAAGTAGAACATCCCATCACAGAAGAAATTACTGGGGTTGATTTAATAGTACGTCAGATTCGTATAGCTGGTGGAGAGATACTTGATATTGAGCAAAGTGATATTAAGCCTAGAGGATTTGCTATAGAAGCAAGAATTACTGCTGAAAATGTATGGAAAAATTTTATTCCAAACCCTGGAAAAATCAACGAATATTATCCAGCTCTTGGGCCTTCTGTAAGGGTTGATAGTCATATTTATAAAGACTATATTATTCCACCTTCTTATGATTCTTTGCTTGCAAAGCTTATCATTAAAGCAACAAGCTATGATTTGGCCGTTAATAAGCTTGAAAGAGCTCTTAAGGAATTTGTAATTGATGGAGTTAGAACTACTATCCCTTTTTTAATCGCCATAACCAAAACAAGAGAATTTAGAAGAGGATATTTTGATACATCTTTTATCAATACCCATATGCAAGAATTACTTGAAAAAACAGAAGATAGACATCAAAATAACAAAGAAGAGGTTATAGCTGCTATTGCTGCAACTCTTAAAAAAATTAGAGAAGAAAGGGAACATATATGAATTTTTTAGATGATTTAAAATGTATCAAAAAAGAAATGCAAAGAGAAAATAAAAATTCTGTTTTAAATCATAAAAATTTAAAAAGTACTCAAAATAATGAAAAAAAAATAGATAAACAAGATAAATTTCTAGAAGAGGTATTTTTAAAAGAAAAAAAGCTTATTAATGAATTTCAAGAATTTATTAATAATTCTGACATTAAGAAAATTTATTAATGGATGAAATAGCTTTTTGCACCTTAGAAGATCTTTGTCCATATCTTAATGATAGAAATTCAAGAACAGAATATAAATATATTTTCAATTGTTCAAAAGAACTAAATCAAGAATTAATTTCTAGAGGTTGGAGGCGTTTTGGTAAATATTTTTCAAGGCCAATTTGTCAAAATTGTAATGAATGTTTAAGTTTAAGAATTAAAGCCAATTTGTATAAATTTTCCAAAAATGAAAGAAGAATTATTTCTAAAAATTCTCAAACTAAAATTATACTAAGAAAGCCTGCCTTAAGCAATGAACACCTTTTCTTGTATGAAAAATATCATCGCTTTATGGAAAAAAAGAGATCTTGGAAAAGATATGATTTAAATTTCAGACAATATTACAATCTTTATGTTGATGGGGCATTTGATTTTGGCTATGAATTAGCTTTTTATCAAAACAATCAATTAATTTGTGTTGATCTAATAGATATTTTAAATGATGGAATTTCTAGTATTTATTGTTTTTATGATCCTGATTTTTCGCACTTATCTTTAGGAAAATTCTCCCTTTTTAATGAAATAAAACTTGCACAAAATGAAAATTTAAAATATATTTATTTGGGATATTTTGTAAGAGAGTGTCAATCTTTATCCTATAAAGTCGATTTTACACCAAATGAAATTTTAAAATCTACTAGCACACCCAATGAATGTGCTAATTTATGGGAGAGTGAAGATGCAAGTTGTTCAAACTTTAGAATCGATAAATGTTAATACTGACGATATTACCGTTTTTCATTATTTTAAAGATTTGATTACTAAAAATTTCTCAAAAGTAATAGGAAGAAAAAATAAAATTTTTTCTTTTTTTGAAGAAAATGAAATTCCACAAAGAAGATATTTTTTAAAAGTTCTTGACCAAAAATACAGAAAAAATACTAATGAAAGTATTCAAAATTTGGATAAAGCGCATTTTAAAACTTTTAGATTAAATTTTAAGCAAAATAATATGCTAAAGCCTATAATTTTCATAAAAATAGATTTTATACCAGGAAATATTCTTATGAAATTAAGCTCCAATGAAAAACTTTTCATTGTTTATGTTAAAAATTTTTTTAAAGATTTTAAAACAGAATACAATGAATTAAACTGCACACTAAGTCTTGAGTATAAAAATGAAAATACTTTAGAACTTTTTGAACTTTTTGTTAATGAAAATGAACACTTAAAATATTGTATAGATTTTTGCATCAATCAAGAAGAGTATAAGCAATTTCGTCAAAGTGTTAAAAATAAAGAAAATCTCAAATGGAAATTTAATGCATTGGCTAAGCTTTTTAATAACTATTTTGAAACTCTACAATGCACTCCGCAAAATGATTTGAGTGAAATCAGACAAAAATATTTAATGCTGGTTAAAATATACCATCCAGACTTCAATCAAAATAAAAGCAAAATAGAAAAATTCCATGCAAGAGAACAATTTGAAAAAATTCAGATAGCTTATGATAATTTAAAAGCGTTATATAAAAATAACGCTTAATTTAATCCATTTGTCTTCTTAAGAAAGTAGGAGTTTCTAAGGCATTGATCATTTCTTCATCATAACCCCCACTTGCTTTTCTAATAATATAAGAGTTTTTCTTAGGAGCATTTTCTTCGTTTATTTTATTGGTATTATTAGTATAAGTTTTATCCTCAAAGCCAGTAGCAATAATAGTAACTTCAACTCTATCTTCCATATTATCATCTGTTGTTGTACCAAAAATAATTTTTGCATTTTCATCAACAATTTCTTCTATACTACTTGCTGCAGCCGAGATTTCTATTAAAGAACAATTTGAACTAGTTCTAAAATGTAAAATAACCCCTTTAGCACCCTTAATATCCATACCATCTAATAATGGAGACTCGATTGCATTAGCTAAAGCTTCTTCTACAGCATTTTCACCCTGAGCACTTCCTACGCCCATTAATGCCAAACCTCTATGACTCATAATGGTTCTAACATCTGCAAAATCTACATTAATATCCCCATTATCTAAAAGTATAGAAACCATACCTTTAACAGCGCGAGCTAAAATATCATCAACGAGTTTAAAAGCATCTTTAATTCCAATTTTTTTATCTGCAATGCTTAAAAGTTTTTCATTTTGAATAACAAGAATAGAGTCGCTTTCCTTTTTAAGCTCCAAAAGACCACTTTCGGCTAATTTTTTTCTTTGTTTTCCTTCAAATTTAAAAGGCATAGTAACTACAGAGACAGTTAAAGCGCCAATTTCTTTTGCTGCTTGAGCTATTACAGGGGTTGCACCTGTTCCAGTTCCTCCACCAAAACCAGAAGCAATAAAAACAATATCACTTTGACTTAATGAAGTTTTAATTTCTTCAAAACTTTCTCTAGCGCTCTCAGCGCCAACCTCAGGAAGCATTCCTGCTCCAAGGCCTTTTGTCTTTTTTTCTCCTAACTGAATTTTAGTTTTTGCTAAAGAGTTTGATATTGCCTGTGCATCTGTATTTGCGGCGATTAAATCCAGATCATTTAAACCCATTTTTACCATGTGGTTGATCATATTTCCACCACCTCCACCGCAACCTATAACTTTTATTTTAGCACCTTTTGAATGTTGCATTTCCTCTACTAAATATTCACTCATAAAAGTTCTCCCTTAGAATTGATTAATAATTTTATGCCAAAGATTAGTAAAAATACTTGGTTTTTTTTCTTTTATATCTTTAGAATCATATTCTTGTTCTTGCATAAAAATTGTATCATTTTCTTGTAAATTTTTACTAAAATTTTCATCTTTTATTTCATCTATATCTTCAATAGCTATACTTTGTTTTATTTGTTTGTTAAAATTTTCAATTTCTCCTTTATATCTTAATTTTTCATTAGAATCTAATTCATAAGGTGTAAAATATCCAGCACCATAAAGACATAAACCTATAGCACAGGTATTTTCAGGATCAGAAAAAATTTCATTAAACCCACTAATAAGCTCTTTTCTAGCTGTTGCCAAACGCACTGATTTATTATCAAAAGTTGCTGGAGCAAGTTCATCAATTCCAGCTAGTTTTGTCATTCCTCCAGTTAAAACAATGCCACCACCTATTGAATTTATATAGCGATTATCACTTAAAATTTTTGCTAAAATCATTAAAGTTTCTTCAGCTCTTGCATAAATAACATTCGAAATTACATCTAAAGATACTTCATTAACTTTTCTTTCATCTCCCATAGAAGGAATTTGTATCAAAGCATTTGGTTGTTGACTTAAAGATATATAATTTAATTTTATCTTTTCAGCTTCTCTTAAAGGAGTGTGCAAGGCCATAGATAAATCTTGAGTTATATTAATCGATCCAATCTGCAAACAGCTATTGTATCTTATAGAATTTCCAGCATGGACAATCATATCACAAATTGCACCGCCCATATCAATAAGTACAGCCCCCAATTCTTTCTCGCTATCATCTAAACAAGCTATAGAAGATGCATAACCTGATAATACTATATTATCAACTCTTAAATCTGCTAATTCTACAACTTTTTTAAGATTTTTAATATGAGATTCTTGAGAAATTACTATATGAGTAGAAACTTCTAAACGGTTTCCATTCATTCCCAAAGGATCATCTACAAATTCATGATCATCTACTTTAAAATTATAAGGTAAAACATGAATTATTTCATAACCATTTGGCAAATTAGCAGTATGCTTGGCAGTACCAACAGCGCGATGAATCTCTTTAATAGTAATTTCACCTTTTGGAATATTAACAACCCCTGTGCTATCAACACTTTTAGTATAAGCTCCAGATATAGACACTACAACCTTATCATAATGCACTCCAGACATCATTTCGGCACTTTTTACCGCATCTTCTATCGATTTTGAAGCAAGTTCTATATTAGTAATCGCACCTTTTTTTACTCCATTAGTTTTTGCTTTTGCAAACCCTATAACTTTAAGCCCTTCATCGTCTTTTTGAGCAATAATTGCACAAGTTTGTGTTGAACCTAAATCAATTCCTAATATATTCAAAATTAATTCCCTTTATAATAAATTTTTATTGGATATTCTTTTTTTAATTGTTCCACTAGTTCTTTTTTAAGTTCGTTGCTTTTTAAAGTTTTTAAATTTTGTTCTAATATATTTTTATATTCTTTAAAATTTTCTTCATTAAATAATTTCTGTTTATTTATTTTATAAACAACAGCTTTTGTATCGCTTAAAATAACATATGAGCTATTTTGATCCGAATTAAAAACATTCATTAAAAAATAATTAAATTCTACATCATTTAAAGTATTTTCATCTAATTTTTGAGAATTTCTAGAAGAATCTCTACTTACAAAACCTATATTGCTACCTTTAAAATTACCTATTTTATTTTGAGCTATTTCTTGAATTTTCTTTCTTGACTCTTGATTTAAATATTGCTCTAAAACATCATTTCTTGCTTCTTCGAAAGTTTTTAATCTTATAGGATCTACTTTATTTAATCTAAGAATTATAAATCCGTCCTCAAATTCAAAAGGTCTAAGAATTTCATTTTTAGTTGCTTTTTTTAATTTTTCAATTGGATATTTTACATCATCTTTTGTAATATTTAAATCTGTTTGAAAAGAAATTTTTCCAGATTTTAAGTCTAAAAATTTTCTATTAGCAATATTTTTTAATTCGTTTAAACGATAATCTTCTAAAATTTTTTCTTTAGCATTATTAAAGTCTAATATTTTTCCATTAGTATCTTTATATTTGAATTTATTATCCTTATCGTTATAAAAATTATAAAGTTCTTCATCACTATATTGTTTCATATTTTCTTTTATATAGTAAGATGAAATTTCATATACTTTTTGCGTTTTATAATTTTCTTTTGATTCTTGCCAAAGCTTTTCAAGTTCATTTTCTTCAATTTTAATTTGATTTTTATCATAATTTATTATTTCAATACTCAATAAATCTTGCATAAAAAAACTTGAACTTAACATTTTTAACTCTTGATCTTGATTTGCTAAATTAAAAATATCATTAAGTTTATTAATAAGCAATTCATTATAAACACTTTGTTCATATTCTTTTGGAGAAAGATTATTTTGCCTTAAAATATTATAATAAAATGTTTTATTGAAATCTCCTTGTTCGTCTTGAAAAAATTTAGTTTTTATTAATTCTTGTATTATTTCTTCATTGCTAACATCCAAACCTATATTCTTTGCAAAATTAAGCAAAAGTTTATCTTCTATAAGGGTATTTAATGCAACAAGGTCAATCTGTAAATCTTTGGCTTTTTGCTCATTAAGAGTATTGTTACTAATTTGATTGTAATAATTATAAATTTGATTGTATTTAGTATTAAATTCGCTAAATGTAATCTTTTCATCTCCTACAACGGCAACAGACGAATTACGATTTAAATTAAAATCATAAGCACCCCAACCAACAAATCCAGCTCCAACAAAAGCAATAACACTAATCCATATAGTAACAACAAGATATTTTTTATGATGCTGCATCCAAGTAAGCATAAAACTCCTTGACAATTTTTATAGCTTGTAATTGTATCAAATTAGTGTTTAAGTGTAGTTTAATTTTGTAAATAATTTAGTATTTTAAAGTTTTTTTCGTTATAATTAATTTTAAAAATTATATATTTTATATTAATCAGGATCTAAAATTTGCATACACCTCATATACCTGTTTTACAAGAACCAATTAATAATATCTTTAACACTTTAACACAAGGTATATTTTTAGACTGCACTTTAGGATATGCTGGTCATAGCAAAATGATACTAGAAAAACATCCAGATATCTCTTTAATTGCCTGTGACCAAGATAAAACTGCCTTAGACTTTTCTTTTGATTCTTTAAAAGAATTTAAAAATAGAATTACACTATATCATTGTAATTTTAACGAAATTTTAAAAAAAGTTGATGCTAAAAATATTAAAAATATAAGAGGAATTTTGGCAGATATTGGAGTTTCTTCTTTGCAACTTGATCAAAATGAAAGAGGATTTTCTATAAATTCAGATTTTTTAGATATGCGTATGAATCAAGATGAAGCTTTGAGTGCATTTGATGTAGTCAATTTTTATCCACAAGATAAATTAGCCTTTATTTTTAAAGAGTATGGAGAATTAAATGATGCTTGGAATTTGGCGCAAAAAATTATCAAAGCAAGAAATAAAAAACAGATTACAAGTGCTAAAGAATTAAAAGAAATCATAGGTTTAAGTAAAATTAATTCAAGAAAAACTCAAAAGGTTATATTAGCCTTTCAAGCTATACGTATAGAAGTAAATAAAGAATTAGAAGTTTTAAAAGATTTCTTATTTCAAATTGAAAATTTAAAATTACAAAATTGTATTTTAGCTATAATTAGCTTCCATTCTTTAGAAGATAGGATTATTAAGAACTTTTTCAAAAAATGGGAAAAAGATTGCATTTGCAATGACAAACTTTTTAAATGTGAGTGTGGCAAAAAAAATAGTCTAGGTAAAACTATTAATAAAAAAGTAATTACAGCAAATCAAGATGAGATAAGATTAAACCCAAGATCAAGTTGTGCTAAATTACGAGCTTTTTATTTTAAATAATACGGATTTTTAATGATAGATGAAAATTTTTTAAAAGAAAAACAAAATATTCGTCAAAAAATGCTTAAATATTCAAGAGCTATTAATCAAGGAGTTCCCTTAGATGATGAATTAAAAGATGAGCTTAGCGATACTGATGATATTTTAAGACGTAGATTTAATAAAAAAAGACGTCTAAATATTTTAGAAAAATTTAACGAAGAAATTGAATCATCTTCTGTTAAACCCAAAAAAGAAAATATTTATTTAAAAGAAGACCTAATCAATGTTAAGCTCGAAGAAAAACCCTCTTTAACAAAAAAAATATTTTTACATTTTAAAGAAAAAAAATCAAAAAAAGATACACAAATCAAAGCTAAAAAAATATTATTTTCTAATTTTAAAAAAGACAAAAAGAAAGATATATTAGCACCAGAAAAACATTTCAATAAAGAACAAAAAAAACAAATAAAAAATGATAATAAAATATCAAATCAAATTTCAAAAACAAATTCTATAGCCAATGATATCAAAATTCAAAAAATACCCCCTATAAATAAAAATGACATAAATAAATCTTTATCTAAACAAGATCTAAACCTTAAAGAAGAAGACAATGAAAAAACAAAAAATACTCTCTTAGAAGGTTTTAGTGATGCAACTAAAGAAGATAGAAATTTAAATTTCAATCATTTATTTTTTGTAGCTTTATTTATTAGTATTGTTTTATTTATATTTATTCCTCAAATTTATATTAGAAATCAGATTTATTATTTAAGTAGAGAAATAGCCATTTTAAGAGCTGAAGAAAGCGTTCTTAATGAAGAAAATAAAGAGTTGAAAAGAAATTTGGAAAATATACGTTTTCAAAACCAAATTTTAGACTATTTAGAATAATTATTAAACAATTCGTTCAATAATATATTTTCTAAGTGAATTTTGAGAAATTTGTTCTTTTAAGGCTTGTTTGTATATATTTTCTATGATTTTTGAGTATTTTTCATAAGAAAAACAAGGAAAATGATTACTCCATGCTTTTTTAATTAATTTTTTAGTTATAATTTTTCTTATGTAAATTTTGAATAAATCAAAACCAATAAAAATACAAGAAGTTATAAAAACTGCACTAATAATGCTTATATGAAAATCAAGTAAAGTAAAAAAATAATGTGTTGTTAAAAGTAAAGGAAATAAAATCAAAATACATAAAATTCCATAATAACAATAACAATTTAAATTTTTTATTTTGTAATTTAATTTTGAACAATCAATCATCATTCCTTCATTAAATAAAACATTAGCTTCTAGCAAATCTTTAAAAAGTACAGGTTGATCTGAAACCTTAAAAAGAAAATTAAAACTAAATTGCTTAAATTTATCCATAGGTGCAAACCTTACTTTTAAGTAAAAATGCAAATATTATAATTGCTAATTGTAAATTTAAGCTGTAATTTTTAACAAAATTAATAATTTTTTGTATTTTTAATGAATTATTTAAGCCTTTATCTAGATTTTTTTATTATAATTAGCTTTTTAATATAATTATAAGGATAAATAGTGCTTCTTACAAAAGCTAGTGAGTATGCTTTACTTTCTTTAATTTATATTTCTCGTCAAAACAAGTCACAAGATGTAGATCATATGTCTAGTGAGCTTAACATTCCTAAAAGTTTTTTAGCTAAAATTTTACAAACCTTAGCTAAAGACGGACTTTTGATTTCTTTTAAAGGCGCTAAAGGAGGTTTTACTCTTGCAAAAAGCCCAAAAGAATATACTCTTAAAGAAATTATAAATAGTGTAGAAAAAAAGGAAATAAGTGTATTTGATTGCAGTGGCGGGATCTGTCCTAATAATAAAGAAGAAAATTGTTTTTTAATGCCTGTGCTTGTAAAACTTCAAAATAAAGTTGATGATTTTTTAGAATCTATTACTTTAGCAAGTATTATAGAAGATAATGGCAAAAAATAAAATTATTGATCTTGTTTTTCCTTTTTTAGGACCCTTAATTGGTCCTGTTATTAAGGCTAAAAGTCTTACTATTGTTGGATTTATAGTTTGTATTTTAGCAATTATTATAGTTCCTCTACCAGGACCTATACTTGATTTTTTTTTAGCTTTAAGTATTGCTTTATCTGTATTGATTATTTTAATTTCAATTTATATTCCAAAACCTACGGATTTAACAACATTTCCAACTCTTATTCTTATTATTACCCTTTTTAGACTTTCTTTAAATATCGCAACAACGCGTATGATTTTAAGCGAAGGTCAAAATGGCCCAGAAGCCGTAAGCGAAATTATAGCTGCTTTTGGAGAATTTGTTGTTGGTGGAAACTATGTCATAGGCGTAATAGTCTTTTGTATCTTGGTTTTAATTAATTTTATGGTTGTAACCAAAGGAAGTACAAGAGTTTCAGAAGTTCAAGCAAGGTTTACTCTTGATGCTATGCCAGGAAAACAAATGGCTATTGATGCTGATTTAAATGCTGGGTTAATTGATGAGCAAACCGCTAGAGCAAGAAGACAAGAGGTTATTGCAGAAGCAAATTTCTATGGCGCTATGGATGGTTCTTCCAAATTTATAAAAGGTGATGCTGTAGCTGGAATTATAATTACAATTATAAATTTAATAGGTGGCTTTTTAATTGGATCTTTTCAGCATGATTTATCTTTATCGCAAGCTGCTTCAACCTATACAATTTTAACCATAGGCGATGGACTTGTCTCTCAAATTCCAGGTCTTATAACTTCAACTGCTACTGCAATCATCATCACACGAGCAAGTAAAGATGAGGATAATTTTGCAGAAGGAACACTAAATCAACTTTTAAGCGAATATCGAACTCTTTTAATCGTTGGTTTTGTGCTTTTTATCTTTGCTTTAGTTCCAGGTTTGCCTCACTTTTCTTTAGGATTTATGGCATTTGTATTTTTGGGACTTGGATATCTAACAAAGCAGGTTAAAGAAGGAAAGATTGATGTAAAAATGACCAAAAAGCCTGCAACAAATAATACAAATAATACAGGTTCAGCTCCAATAGCAGCAGCACCTAAAAAAAGCGAAGAAGAAATTATAAAAGAAGAAGAACATAAAATTAACGATATACTAAAAGTAGAAATTTTAGAACTTGAACTTGGCTATGGTCTTATAAAACTTGCCGAAAATGAACTTACAGAAAGAATTCGCTCTATGAGACGTAATATTGCCCAAACTTTAGGTTTTTTAATGCCTAAAATCAGAATAAGAGATAATTTGCAGTTAAAACCTAATGAATATAGCTTCAAACTAAAAGGAGTTCCTATAGCTAGCGCAGAAATTTATCCTGATAAATATTTGGCCATGGATAGTGGTTTTATAACAGAAGAAGTTGAGGGTATAGCCACAAAAGAACCTGCTTTTAATTCCGATGCACTCTGGATTGATGCAAATTTAAAAGATGAGGCAACTTTAAATGGATATATAGTTATTGATCCAGCTAGTGTTATTTCAACACATATGAGCGAATTAATAAAATCTCACGCTTCAGAACTTCTTACAAGACAAGAAGTTCAAAATTTACTTGAAAAACTTAAAAATGATTATCCTGCTATTGTTGAAGGCGCTTTAGCTTTAGCTCCTGTAAGTTTAATACAAAAAGTTCTTAAGGATTTATTAAGAAACCAAATTCCTATTAAAGATATGCTAACTATTTTAGAATCAATGAGTGATATTGCAGAGGTGAGTAAAAGCTTTGATATGATTATAGAGCATGTAAGAGCATCTTTAGCTAGAATGATCACAAATATGTATCTTGATGATAAAGGAAATTTAGATATTTTTATTTTAGATTCTGCTACATCTAGCATATTGATGGAAAATGTCCAATTTAGAGACGGAAGCTATCATTTACCACTAAGCGTAGCTCAAACAGGTGCTCTAGTAGACACCTTAAGATCTGAGGTTGCTGCAGTAGCCAATGGAAGAATTAAACCTTTTATACTTTGCGTTGAACCACAGCTTAGAAAATTTATAGCTGATATTTGTTTTAATTTTAATATTAATATTGTTGTTTTAAGTTTTGCAGAAATCGCAGAAAATACAAACTTTAATACCGAAGGTATTATTAAAATAGAACTCTAAGGAAAATAATGAAAATTTATCATCTCTCTCATACAGACTTAGACGGTTATGCATGTCAATATATTGTTAATTTTTATTTTAAAAATGTAAATTTTTATAATTCAAATTATGGAAAAGAAATTAATGATAATTTTAATAATATTATAAAAGATATACAAGAAAATATGGGAGAGAATGAAAAAATACTTTTGCTTATTACTGATTTAAATTTAACTCTTTCACAATGTAAAGAATTTGATGAAGTATGCAAAGAAAAAGATATTAAAATTTTATTATTAGATCATCATCAAAGCGGTTTGGAATGTATGCAAAAATATTCATGGTATTTTTTAGATAATTCAAGATGTGCTGCAAAAATTGTTTATGACTTTTTTAGTAAAATCTGTTTTAATGATGAAAAAATGAAAGATTTCATTAATATAGTAAATGCTGTGGATATCTGGCTTAATAAAGATAAAGATTTCGAACTTGGAAAAGTTTGCTTAGGTCTTATTGCAAATGCAAAAGAGATTAATCGCGTAATGTTTAAAAAAGAACATATTTCTTATATGTTTTATCTTTTAGATCGTGCAAAAACTTTTATACAAAAAGAAAGATCTCATATCTTACTTGATAATGCTTTACATTTCATCAAAAAGGATTATTTTATAAAAGATAATGATGATACTTTAGCAAATTTAATTTCTAAATTTATTGTCGAAAAATTGCAAGATCACAAAGAAGAATTTACGATTTTTTATGAAAATCATAAAGGACTTTTAACTTCAAATATAGGCAATACCTCAATAATAGGAAATGAATTTTTAATTAATAATCCAGACTACGACTTTTTTCTTGATGTTAGCTCGAAAAAAACTTTGAGTATTAGAGCAAATGGGAGTTTAGACGTAAGTTTAATGGCTAAAAAATTAGTCGGAGGAGGTGGTCATAAAAATGCTAGTGGGGGTTTATTTGCTAGTTTTAAAGATAGTACAAATTATAATTATATTAAAGCTCAATTTATAGATTTAATTAAAAGCAAAGAGATTAAAAAGGAAGAAAATGCACAAAAATAATAAAGAACAAGAAATAGAGGATTTAACTTATGAACTTAACATTGTTTTAGAAGCAATGCTTTTATATGCCGGAGTAAAAAGAAATAAACTTGATAAAGCAATTGAAATTTATATAGAAAACATTGATACAATTTTAGAACATTCAATTAATGAAGGTGTAGATGAGATTTTAGAAGTTGTCGAATATCTTAGAGCGCACCATAAAGAACTTTTTATATAATGAAATATTTATTTTTTTTAATTGTATCTTATAATTTTATTTTTGCCAATATTTTTGAAAGTTTAAAAGATTTTGCTTACGATAAAAAGATTAATCAAAATATTAGCATTAAAAAAGCAGAGATTTTAAGTTTTTATGACAATAAAAATCCTTGTATTGAACTCTTAATTACAGACAATGAGGTAAGTATTTTAAAAACATTTGACTCTTGTAAAAAATTAAACAATGCCACTTTTTTAGAATTTTTAAATAAAGACTTTCTTTCTCTTTATCAAGACAAACAACTTACACTAAAAAAAGAATTAAAAAATTTAAAAAATGCTATGCAAGATATTATGATTTATTACAAATTACATTACTCATTTTCTAAAGATATTAAGGATATGAGCAAAAATCAAAATTTAACTATTTTAAATATAGATGAAAAAGAAGGCGGAGTTTTATTATATAAAATAAACAATCAAGCTTGCATTGGTATAGAACTTCAAAAAATAAACAATAGAATGGCTATGAAAGTCTATGGAATAGAAAATTTAGATAGACAATGTAAAATCTTAATTGATTCACCTTCTTTTAAAAATCTTTCTTACTCAAAGAAAGATTTTAATTTGTATTACTTAGAATAAAAAACACTTTTAATTTTTAAAAATAAAATTTGAAAAAAATTCATTTCTTTTTTTGATAAAACATTAAAAACACATTGATCTAAATCTTTTTTTTCTTGAAAACTTAAATTTTTCACATCTTTCCTTTATAAAATACTGCTTAATGTATTGTATCTAAATAAAACTTTGCTATATATAAAATGTATTGATTTATCTTAATTTTAATTGACTTTTTTTCTTTAAAGTTCTATACTTTATCTATTCACAAAAACAAAAAAAGGAGCTTTCCATGAAAAAAACTTCTATAGTATTAGCAGTTTTATTGGTTGGAAGTTGTGCTTTTGCACTTGATAAAAATTTAGCTAAAACCAAAGCTCAAACAGGTGTTAATTTACCAGAAGCTGAGTGGAAGCTACCCGAAGCCTTAAATGAAGATGGTACAATAGATGAAAGTAAAATGCCAAAGTCGAAATATTCTGAAATGGTAATTTTAGGAAATAAAGTTCTTAACGAAACTTCAAATTACTTAGGTCCACAAGCAAAAGATAAAAATAAACGTTTTGCTGGCAATAATCTTTCTTGCTCAAGTTGCCATGCTGCTGCAGGAACTGTTCAAAATCAATCAGGATTTGTAGGAATTTGGGCAAGATTTCCACAATATAATGCAAGAGCAGATAAGGTTATTACTTTAGCTGATCGTATTAATGGTTGCTTTGAAAGATCTATGAATGGTAAAAGAATGCCTGAAAATACCCTAGAAATGAAAGCAATGTTAACTTATATGCAATGGCTATCTCAAGGCATTCCAACTGGTGCAAAAACAAAAGGACAAGGACTAAAAAAAATAGATTTTATTGACAGGGCTGCTGATCCAAAAAAAGGTAAAATTGTATATAATGAAAAATGTATAGTTTGTCATCAAGAAAATGGACTTGGAGTTAAAAACGAAGACAAAGTAGGGGCTTATTATATTTATCCGCCTTTATGGGGAAAAGATAGTTATAATACTGGAGCCGGTATGTATCGCTTAATCAAGGCAGCATCTTATATTAAAGAAAATATGCCAAAAGGAAATGCTGATTTAACCTTGGAAGAATCCTATGATGTAGCAGCTTATATAAATTCTCAAATGCGTCCTATTAAAGCAAATAGAGATAAAGATTTTCCTGATAGAAAAGTAAAACCTCTAGATATGGATGTAGGACCTTATGATGATAGCTTTTCAACTACTCAACATAGATATGGACCTTATAAAACTATGATTAAAAATTGATAAACTTTCCTATTAAGTTTTAAAAAACTTAATAGGAACTTAAATTTATTTAGCATTAAAAGCTTTTTCTACATCAAAAGGCATAGCCTGATATCCTGTATTTGTTCCGCTAAATTGAATTTGAACAGAAGGATTTTTAGATCCCCAAATAAATTCATCAATTTCTGGTTTAGGATCGCCAATGCTTATACCCTTACTTAAATCAAAAGCCATTCCAGCAGTTGCACTATATACCATTATGGAATTTTTATCTTTTTGGTATTCTACCAAAGATGTTACAGGAGAAAACCATTCGTTGCCTCTTTCTTTTCCGTATTCCCAAATTTGCTCTACTGTTTTATTTTGTTGATCAATCTTATATATAACAGCACGAGAATATTTTTGTGATGCAAAAGGTGGTTGTTCAGCTCCTCTTGCATCACCATTATCAAAAACACTTAAATATAAATAACGCTTATTTGATTTTGAGTCAATTCTCCAAGCTGTATGCTGAGTCCAAGTAAAATCAAATCCACCTTTTTCATTTTCATATCCTGGACACTTAGAATACTCATCTTCACAAACTATTTTAGCGCCATTAGAATTTATAGGTTGTAAAAGATATTGTTGAAATTTTTTACCCCATCCCTTATGAGCTCCTAATATCCATTTGATTTTTTTATCTCTACCTATTTTAACAATAGCACTTTGATGGCGACTTGAGATGATAATACTATCATCACTTGGATCATAATCTACACTATTAACATGTGCCCAGTTTCTACCTACACCTGTTCCAGCTATATCGCCAAATTGATTATTTTCATCCATTTTTGCAAGCTCTTCATCACTTAAAGTCACTCCAGCCTTATTGGCATCTATATTTAAACACACGGCTCCTTGATCAAGGGCTTTTATGATAGTACTTCTATAAGGATCTAAAATATCATATAATCTCCAATCATCTACCACATTGCCATTTTGATCAACTTCAATTACAACATCTCTAACGCTTCTTACATTTTTACCATCAGCTCTTTTGACATTTGCAGATGCTACGCGTAAAAGATAATGTCCATTTTGCATATTGTCCATAGCATGAGAAAAATCAATATAACTTGAAGGTAAGGTTCTATTAAAAATTTCTCTTCCCATAACATCATATTTTACATATCTTTGACCAAATCCCCAGGTTAAAGCCCCATCGTTATTTTGCTTAAAACCCATCATAATGCCACGATTATAAATATTATTCCAATCCATAAGTTTATCATTATCAAAATACCATCTAATTTCACCTTTGGTATCAATAATAAAAACATTGGAATTTTCATCCCACTCTAAAGCTCCTCCAGCTGGATTATTCCAAACAGCTTGAGAGCCTTTTCCAGATTGTTTTCCTGGTGCATTATTTACAAGATATAATCTATCATTAAATTTTTTATCCATTTTTATAATTTTAACATTTGCAAAAGGCGAACCTGTTTGAGAAGTATTTCCACTTGGCATTATACTTACCCCTGGAGTAGTTATCTTATAAACTTCATCAATAATTTTTTCACTTTTATTATTGGATATCTTTGTATAACTTACTTTTACACTATTTAAATAAGAGGGATAAAGACCAAAAATTGGAATTCCTCCATAAGTTTTAGCCATATTTTCGCTCACACTATAAGAAATTGTTTGACCATTTGGCTTAGGAAGTATAGTAACTTTTATATCTTTTAAAATATATCCACCATCCATTATAACAGCAGTTAAAGGAGATAAATTATAAGGATTAAGCTTTACAGCACCAATTTTTCCTTGAATTTGCCAATCCATCTTTGCCCCGCTAGGACCACCCATTGCTAATGAAATATTTGGAATAATTAAAGTTATACCTGCTAAAACCATTACACAAAAAGATTTACTTAATTTCATTTTATATCCTTATTTTCTTAAAACAATGACACAAATTTATGCATTGTTTAAAAATAAACTTATCTTACAATTCTCATTTATGCTTACCAATTCAACTGGTGTTCTTGGTTTTCCAGTGATTTTTAATGTAACAATAAATATAAAAATAATTACCGCTAAAACTCTTGCTCTTTTTTTATTTAAAACAAAAGAAATAAACATCAAAAAAAGTATCAATAAACAACATATAAAAGCTATAAGACAACAAATTGCCATATTTAAAAATTGCCATTTTGGAATCAAATACCAACCATTACTATAAAATCCATCTTCAAAATTAGGTGGATTACCAACAAAAAATTTTTGGATAAAATCAAGATTAGCATAAGCTGACTCAGGGACAACCGGAGTATCCATTCCACACTCTCCAGTGGGTAAAAACCAACTTGGAAACCACTCATGCAAAGGTAAATTAAAAGGATAAATAGGAGTTTCCCTACACCCATCAACGCCAGCAAAAGGATTTTCAGAATGAACAACTTCATGTATATGATTGAGCAATAAACAATGCTCAAACCCAAGCCAAATTCCATAAAATCCAAAAGTGTAACCAAATATTTTAGCAATATCACTTTTAGGATTGATAAGAACTATAATGGCGCCAAGAGCCATAACAAACATATCAAAACGTATATAAACACATTGTTCACAAGGTTCCATAAAAAGGTATTCTTGGAAAAGAAAATGAGCTATAAATGTAAGACCTAATGTTACAAAAAGCATTATAGCCCAAGGAATCCTAGTATCTTGCCATTTATAAATTTTCTCCAATAAATTACAGGACATAATACACTCCTATAATTTACTAAGTTCTTCTATAGCCTTGATAAGAGCTTGTGGAGATGTAATTGCTTGTGGTGTAATTTGATATTTTCCATTTACTACAAAACCTGGAGTTCCATAATTTTTAGAAATATCATTTGCATATTCATATGATTTTAAAATTTGATTTGCCTCATCAGTTTTTAAAAAATTTTCTAAATCATTTTTACTTACATTCATAGCTTTTAATCCAACTTCATAAAAAGCCTCAGGATTTTTTCCATTTCCCCATCTTTCTTTCTTTTTAAAATAAGCATTAAAATATGCATCAGAAACTTTATAAGTAAAACTGTTTTTATCTGTTTGATCTATATTTTTTTCTTTGTCTTTAAA
Source organism: Campylobacter novaezeelandiae (assembly GCF_004323845.1). GTDB lineage: Bacteria > Campylobacterota > Campylobacteria > Campylobacterales > Campylobacteraceae > Campylobacter_D > Campylobacter_D novaezeelandiae. The sequence continues at coordinate 96,905 of NZ_QPGR01000001.1, forward strand.
AGACGCAAAAGCAAAAATCTCATTAGCTTGTTTACCGTAATCTCCCATAGATCTTACAGGATAAAAACTATAATTTAAATTTGGAAGTTTTTCTTTAATTTTTTCAAGGGTGTTAAATTTGTGATGATCATAACAATGAGTGCAACGATAAGAAAAAACTTCTATAACAGAATTTGGAACATTAGGAATAGGGGAGTTTAATACTATATATTCCTTTCCTTCGGTAAGGGCATTAGCATTAAATGCAACTAAAAAAACCGTAATGGTAGAGAATTTAACAATCTTGCTAAAAATCTTCATACAATCTCCTTATCCTTGTAAATTTCAGTCTTAATAAATATATTTTAAACAAAAATAAAATAATAATTTAAAAAACTGTTAATATATATTTTAAAACTATTTACTTAATATAATATTAAAAATGATTTAAGAAAATTAAAAAAATATTTTTTTGAATAAAAATGTTAAAAAATATTTTAAAAATATTACATTATTTTTTATGGATAAATAATTTTACTCCAAAAAGTAAACTTTGCATAATCCCTAAAAAATAATATTTCATGTTATTAAAATAGAGTGTTATTTTATAATTATTATAAAAGTTTGAAAATTATAGTTTTCAATACAAAATAATAATTTTATAGTATTTTTACTTTTTATCATATTAATTTACATACTTAATGTCATTTACTTTAATATATTTTTAATTATCAAAGTAAAAAGAATTTATAAATAAAAATAAAATATATAAAATCCTAAAAATTTAAACTTTTTAAACTTTGCAAATTTAAAAATACTAGCTCTTATAAAATATATATGGAAAAATTTCAAAAAGAAAAAGATATAATAAAAACAACAATTTAAAATCATATCCTTAGGAAAAATCCATGAAATACCCTTTAGATTGTGAGGAAAATTTTGAAAAATCTTTTTTATTTTGGCTTTGCAAATATGTCAAATTTAAACTTAATTCTCTTTCTAATAAGGAGCTTAAAAATCCACAAAATTTAGCAGAAGTTAATTTTGCTCTTACTAGAGGGGTAAAAAATATACAAGAACTTGATGCTCTTGTTAAAAAAGCAAGAAATGCTGGACTTAGCGGAGTAAATACGTATTTTAATCCTTTAAAAAAATTCTTTGAATATATAAGTTTTTATAAACTTTACTCCTTAAAACAAATTGATGAGGAGCTTATAGTTGAGATTCTAGCAAGTATTACAGGAACACTTTCTGATGCAAGTAAAAAAAATTATCGTATTGCTATAATTAATTTTTTTGATTTTTTAGATAAGCAAAATGAAGAAGATTCAAAATCCCATATTTTTGATATAAATCTTAAAAACTGGGCAGGTATTAAAGGACTTAGCGGGGTTAAACTTCCTGAGTTTATGAGCGAAGAAGAAATTAAAAAATTTTTAAAAGCTATTGATACAACGGATTTTAAAAACAATACTATTCGCAATAGACTTATTATTAAAATTATTATTTTTACTGGTATACGCGTAAGCGAAGCTATTAATATAAAAATGGGTGATATTAGCGAAGAAAATGATTTATATCTTATAAGAATTCGCGCCAAAGGTAATAAATATCGCATAGTTATGATCAAAAAAGAACTTATAGAAGATTTGCTTAAAAATGTAAGCATTAATTATCTAAGCAAAGACGCCCTGCTCTTTGTCAATCGCAAAGGAACAGTCCTAACTCAAGCTTATGTAAGTCGTATAGTAGAACAAATTCTATTTAAGGCTGGAATTCGCAAGCAAAAAAATGGAGCTCATATGTTAAGACATACTTTTGCTACTTTACTTTATAAAAAACAAAAAGATTTAGTATTGGTTCAAGAAGCTTTAGGACATGCAAGTTTAAATACTTCAAGAATTTACACTCATTTTGACAATGACAAATTAAAACTTGCTGCACAAGTTGCAAAGGAACTTAGTGAAAAATAAAAAAGATTTTGCTGTTTTTGGGGATTTTTTATATTATGATTTAAAATACACCTTAAAAGCTTTCAATCAAAAACAAAGTAAAAAGATATTTGCTTTTGTAGAAAAACATAAAGATAAATTTTATTTTTTAGCTTTTTTTAGGTATGAGTTTTATAAATATTTAGAGGATAAACACTATAAAAGCACCATTCCTTACTGTTTATTTTTTGCTTACAAAAAAAGAAAGATATTTAAAGCTTTAAAGATAGATGAAGAAAAATATATGCCTAGTTTTATAAAAAAACTAGATAAAAAAGAATATTATAAAAAATTTAATAAAGTAAAAGAAATTATTGCAAAAGGACAAAGCTATCAAGTAAATCTTACTCAAGAACTAAAACTTTTTAGTCATCTTGATTCTTTTGATTTGTTTAATCTTTTGCTTAAAAAGCAAAATACGAAATATAAAGCTTATATAAAAAACGATCTTTTAGAACTACTTTGTTTCTCTCCTGAGCTTTTTTTTAAAACCGACAAAAGAAAAATTATTACAAAACCTATGAAAGGAACCATACAAAGAGGAAAAGACGAACAAGAAGATAATAAAAATAAACTATTTTTAAAAAATGATATTAAAAATTTAAGCGAAAATGTTATGATAGTAGATTTATTACGCAATGATCTTTCAAAACTTATCAAAAAACATAGCATGCAAAGCAAACTTTTTAATATAGAAAGCCACCCTACCCTTCACCAAATGACCTCTCTTATCAAAGGAAAACTGAAAAAAAATATTAATATTTATAAAATTTTCAAAGCGCTTTTTCCTTGTGGATCTATCACAGGTGCCCCAAAATTAGAAACTATTAAAGTTATAAATAAACTAGAAAAAAGACAAAGAGGAATTTATTGTGGGTCTATAGGTTTAATCCATAAGGATAAAAGTATTTTTAATGTAAGCATTAGAACCTTAGAAAAGGAAAAAAAATATTTTAAATATGGAGTTGGAAGCGGACTAGTTTGGGACTCTAATAAAGAAGAAGAATTTAAAGAACTTGAACTAAAAACCAAATTCTTAAACACCTATAATTTTTATCTTTTTGAAACTATGCTTTATAAAAATGGTAAAATTTTATTTTTACAAGAACACATAAAAAGACTATTAAAATCAGCACAAATTCTAAATTTTAACACTCAAAAACTAAAAAAAGATTTCCAGCAAACCTTAAATCAAGATCTAAATTTAAATATTTTTAAAAAATTAAAACTTTTGGAACTTGATAATAAAATTTTCAATGAAGATCATGTCTTTTTTCAATCTTTTACTCTTAATAATTTTCATCAAAATGAAGGAATTTTAAAACTTATTTTATATAAAGATGGGCGTTATAAACTAGATATAAAAAAATTAGATTATTCTTTAAATAATAAGCTTATTTTAAGTAAAGAAAAAATATTTTCTAAAAATGATACACTCTTTTTTAAAAGCTCTTTAAGAAAATTATACAATGAAAAATCTACCCTATGGAAAGAAAAAAAGTGTTATGATATAGCTTTTTTTAATGAGAATAATGAACTTTGCGAGGGTAGTAGAACTAACATACTAATAAAAAAAGATCAAATTTTTTACACCCCTACTCTAAAAAGCGGACTTCTTAATGGAATTTATAGAAAAATTTTACTTGATTTAAAAATAATAAAAGAAAAAAAACTCTTTAAAGAAGATTTAATAAATGCTGATGAAATTTATTGCATTAACTCTGTAAGAGGTTTAAAAAGAGTGGTATTATGAAGCGTATTTTAATTATTGATAATTATGATTCTTTCACTTATACTATAGTTTTTTACTTAAAAGAATTAGGCTTTAAATGCAAAGTAATTAAAAACGATGAATTTAAAAAAGTTAAAAAGCTTGATAAATTTCATTTTTCACACTTAATTATATCTCCTGGTCCAAACTCTCCCAAAGAATCAAAACTAAGTCTAAAAGCTATCAAATATTTTAAAAAAAAGAAAAAAATTCTAGGGATATGTTTAGGACATCAATGTATTGCAGAAGCCTTTGGAGGAACAATTGCTAAATTAAAAAATCCACAACATGGCAAAACCACTCTATTAAACCATAATCAAAAAGATTTATTTAAAGGTATTAAAAATGATTTTGAAATTTGTCTTTATCATTCTTTGTATGTTAAAAAGCTTTCTAAAGAATTAACTATCATAGCTAAAAGCAAAGAAGATATCATCATGGGAATAAAACATAAGCTTTATCCTATTTATGGCATTCAATTTCATCCTGAGGCTATATTAAGTAAAAAAGGTAAAAAAATTCTTAAGAATTTTATAAATCTTTAATGAAACTCCTTATAGACTTCAGAATTAATTTTTAAGGCAGGGAAATGAAAATATTATTTTCTCCAAGCGAAAGCAAGAATGAAAATTGTACTGATAAACCTTTTGATAAAGATTCTTTTATTTTTAAAGAATTATTTGATTATAGAATGCAAGCTTTAAATTCTTTTTTTGATTATATTAAAAATACTTCTATAGAAGATCTAAAAGAATTTTTTGGCATAAAAGATGAAAAAGAGATTAAAAAATTTATACAAAATTTATACAATCAACCCACAAAAAAAGCCGTAGAACTCTATAATGGTGTCTCATATGAGTATCTTGATTTTAATACTTTAGATAAAAAAGCTAAAGATTATATTTATAAAAATACTTTAATCTTTTCAAATCTTTTTGGTGTAGTAAGAGCTGATAATCTTTTGCCTTTTTATAAATTTAAACAAGGTGCTAAATTGCCTAGCTTATCTTTGGAAAAATTTTATAAACAGCATTTTTCAAAAGCTTTAGATGAATTTTTACAAGATGAAACAATTATTGATTTAAGGGCTGGATATTATGATAAATTTTATATTCCAAACAAACAATTTACCACTTATAAATTCATAAAAAATGGTAAAATTGTAAGTCATTTTGCAAAAGCTTATAGAGGAATGTTGTTGAGAATTTTAGCTCAAAATGATATACAAGATAATAATACGCTTTTATCTAAACTTCCTTTAAATTTAAAACTAAAAGAAATTAAATACATTAATCTAAAAGAAGAAATTCTATTAGAAATTATTGATTAAACAAGGAGAAAGAATGGGATTTTTATTAATTTTAATAGTGCTTATATTTTTATTTATACTTTTTATAATTATAAATCGCTATGAACGTAAAATTAAAATTTTCACAAAAAATATACAAAGTATTAAAGAAAAAATAAAAGAACTTGAAATAAAAATTGAAAATAATAGCTCACTAATAGAAAAAAATCGCTCAAACATAGAAGATATAAATAAAATCAATCAATCATCATAGCAATCAATTCCAAAGGATGTTTAAAAATAGTTTCAATTTTTTCTTTTTCTAAGGAATTTGAAATTTGCATTCTACAAGCAGAACATTCAGCGCTTACAAAATGAGCTTTTGTTTCCTTAATATCAAGAGCTTTTTTGCTTGCTATTTTTAGGCTTTCATTATATAGGTTAATTTGAGTATTTATCCCACCAAAACCGCAACATGAATCACTTTCATGCATTTCCTTTAAAATAAAATTATTTTTTAAAAGCTCTCTTGGCTCTTTAAAAATACCTTGAGTTTTTTTAGAATGACAAGGATCGTGATAAGTAACGATAAAATTTGTTTTCTTTTGTTTGTTTAATAACTCTTTTAAAGAAGTGTTGTGATAAAAATACTCCGTTGCAAGATAAATTTTAGAAGAAATTTTTTTTGCTCTTTTTGCCCACTCTTCTTGGTTGACAGAATTAAAAAAATATTCATAGTCTTTTCGAATCATCGAAGAACAAGTTGCTTCAGATATAATGATAGCATCTAAATTTTCAAATTTTTTTTCAAAATACTCTATATTTTTTTTCGCAAGTTTTTCTACGCTTTTAAAATCTCCGCTAAAAAAGTGTGCTACAGCGCAACAATTTTGTTCTTTTAATAAATCTATATTAATTTTTAATTTTTTAGCTATTTTAAGAACGGCTTTAGCGCTTTCATCATAAAAGTAATTTTGCAAACATCCTACAAAAAAACCTATGGTTTTTTCTCCTTGATTATCAATAAAATTTGTATTAGAATTTAAAAAACTTTTTTTGCCAAAAGAAGGGATTAGGCGATCCTTTTTAATAAAGGGTGTATTAATTTTAGACTTCATTCCTAAATTTTTATCCTGTATTTTAAAAATACAAGGTTCAAAAATATAACCTAATTTTGCAACAAAATCCAAAACTTTTCTATTTCTTAAAAAAAATAAAATTATTTTTTTATATAAGGATAATGATTTATGGAAATTTTTATGACGAAAATCCATTATGGCTTTATCAACCTTTAAATCAAAGGGGCAAATTTCAGTACAATTTGCGCATAAAAAACAAGAATCAAAAACATTTTTTAAATCATCATTATAAAGAATTTCCCCTTTATTATAGGCAGATAAAAGCTCCAAAAAACCTCTAGGATTGTGGAGCTCATCTTTTTTTATTTTATAAATTGGGCAAGTTGGAATACATTTACCACATTTAACACAAGCATTAGAAATTTCATTAAACATCATTATAAAGTTTTTGAAAAAACCTTTTTATCTTCATCTATTTTTTTCAAATAAGCATCAAAACACATTGCAATATTTCTTATAAGCAAAACGCCTGTTTCATTTATTTTAATCATTTTAGCATCCATTTGAATAAAATCCCTATATTCATCTAAATTTGCTAAATCTTCTTTAAAATATTTAAAAAAATCAATATTAAATTCTTTTTCAATCATTTCTATATCTAGATAAAAATTCGCCATTAAACTCATAATAACAGCTTTTCTTATTTTATCATCTTCGTTTAAAATAATACCTTTTTCAAAAGGCAATTTTTTATTATCAATAGCTTTTTGATAATTTAACATATCTTTATAATTTTGAGCATAATAATTCTCGCCTTCTCCTATACTCGTTAAACCAACACCAATCAAATTAGCACCTTTTTTAGTCGTATAACCTTGAAAATTTCTATGTAAAGTATTATTTTGCAAAGCTTTAAAAAGTTCATCATCACTTTTTGCAAAGTGATCCATTCCTATCATTTTATAGCCATTTTGGGTTAAAAATTTTTCACAATACTCTAAAATAGAAAGCTTGATATCAGGAGTTGGCAAAGTCGCTTCATCAAATTTTCTCATATTTTTCTTAAGCCAAGGAACATGGGCGTAATTAAAAATAGCTAAACGATCAGGGTTTAGCATAATGACTTTTTCCAAGGTTTTAGAAAAACTATTTAAGTCCTGATAAGGCAAACCATAAATAAGATCAACATTTACAGATTTAATCCCTCTTTTTCTTATCATATTAATAGCATTTTGCGTCAATTCGAAGGGTTGAATTCTATGAATTTCTTTTTGAACTCTTTCATCAAAATCTTGCACGCCAAAACTGATACGATTGAAATGATTTTGCGCCAAAATATCAGCTTGCTCCTCATTTAAAAATCTAGGATCAATCTCGCAACTAAGTTCTGCATTTTCATCAAAATTACTAAAAATACTTTTAATCTTTAAAATTAAATTCTCTAGTTGTTTGGCACTAAAAAAAGTAGGAGTTCCACCTCCAAAATGCATTTGAACAACTTTACGCTTAGTATCTATTATATCTTTTAATAATTCAAGTTCTTTAAAAAGATATATTAAATATTCTTCTTTGCTCTCTTCTTTTGCGGTATAAATTACATTACATCCACAAAAATAACAAGCACTTCTACAAAATGGTAAATGAAAGTATAAAGAGATATCTTGTTTTTGCTCCTTTAAAAATCGAATATATTCTTCATATTTAAAATTTGTACCAAATTCAACCGCAGTAGGATAAGAAGTATACCTAGGTCCAGCTTTAGAATATTTTGTAAAAGCTTTATAATCTCTCATTTTCTAACTCTTTCCATCATAGCTTCCATATCAACAAAAAGATTTGGATGATCTTTTTTTATATCAGCTATAAGTTTTTCTAGATCTATATTAATTTCTGTCAAACCTCCATTTTTTGCTCTTTTTTTAATTTCATCCATAGCAACTGTCCAAGCATCATTAAAATCAATTGGAATTTGCTGATAAATAGCTTTTTCAAGTTTTAATTCAAAATTTTCTTTTTGTGTTTGTTTTAAACTTTCTAAAATATTTTTTAAACTTTTTAAAGATATAAGAGTATGGATTTCATCGTTTTCATCTACCATAAACCAAGGCTCTGGATTCTCAAAGCTTCCATTTTTTAAAATTAAAATTTTTTCATTATTATCAGTTTCTTTAAGCTCTAAAATAGTTTGTTCTTCTTTTTTTAAGCCTAAATTTTGAGAAAACTCATCAATACGTTTTAAACAAATAGCATGTTTATTTGATTTCATTTAATTTCCTTTATCTTGTAGAAGTTTAGCTAATTCTTTTGCATGATAAGTAATAATAAGTTTTGCTCCAGCTCTTTTAAATGCAATCATGGTTTCTAAAACAATTTTATCATAATCAATCACTCCGGCTTTTTTACCTGCTTGTAATAAGGCATATTCGCCACTAACATTATAAACACAAATAGGCAGTTTTGAACTTAAGCTTAATTCTTTAACAATATCAAGATAAGCCAAAGCTGGTTTTATCATTAAAATATCTGCGCCCTGCTTTTCATCTTCTAAACTCTCTAACAAAGCTTCTTTAGCATTAGCATAATCCATTTGATAAGTTTTTCTATCTCCATAGCTTGGAGCTGATTGCGCAACATCTCTAAAAGGACCATAATAGCTAGAAGCAAATTTAGTAGAATATGCCATAATAGGTAAATTTTCAAAACCATTTTCATCTAAAGCTTTTCTTAAAGCATAAATAATACCATCCATCATACCACTTGGTGCTATCATATCTACCCCTGCTCTTGCATGCACTAAAGCTTGTTTAACCGAAATCTCTAATGTAGCATCATTATCTACACTTTTTGTTTTTATATCAATAATACCACAATGACCATGATCTGTATATTCGCAAAAGCAAAGATCGCTTATGACAATCAAATTAGGAAATTCTTTTTTAATAGCTCTAATACTTGTAGCAATTAATCCATTATCATCTAAAGCATCACTACCACAGCTATCTTTTTTGCTACTCTCTAAAACTCCAAAAAGTATAATAGCCTTAATGCCTAATTTTTCAATTTCTCCACACTCTTTTAAAATTTCATCTAAACTCATCTGAAAAACTCCTGGCATTGAAGGAATTTCTTTTTTTATACCTTTAGAATTTACAACAAAAAGCGGATAAATTAAATCATTAACACTTAAAAAATTTTCTCTCATCATCGATCTTATGTTTTCATTCACTCTTAATCTTCTAAATCTTTTAAACATAATTTTTCCTTTTTTTGATACAATATTAGCATAAAATTTATTACAGAAAGTATTATAAATGGATATAAAAATTTCAGAAATTGCAAACTTACCAACAAAATGGGGTTTATTTAAAATTCAAAGTTTCAAAGAAGATGACAAAGAGCATCTTTGCATTTTTAAAGATACTCCTAAAGATATTTTAAATTTAAGAATTCACTCAGAATGCTTAACAGGAGATGCTTTAGGAAGTTTAAAATGTGATTGTGGAGAACAGCTTGAATTCTCACTTAAATATATACAAGAATCAGGTGGAATGGTTATGTATCTAAGACAAGAAGGAAGAGGTATTGGACTTTTTAATAAAGTAAATGCTTATGCTTTACAAGATAAAGGGTTTAACACTATAGAAGCTAATCATCAATTAGGCTTTAAAGCAGATGAAAGAACCTATGACATTGTCAAATTTATTTTAAATTTTTATAAAATTTCAAAAGTAAATCTAATAACCAACAATCCACAAAAACTTGAATGCATTAAAGACAGTATAGTCGCAAGAGTTCCTATACTGATAGAAACCAATCGTTTTAATGAAGAGTATATTCATATTAAACAAACTCAAATGGGTCATCTTAAATAAATGAATTTATATTTAGAAAATTTAGATTTTTTAAAAGAATATGATATCAAAAACTTTGAAAACAGAATTCAAATTTATAAAGATCTCCTAAACAGATACAATCGTATTCACAATTTAACCCAATTTAAGACTATTGATGAAAATATTATCGATAGTCTTAAAATACTAGATTTTAAAGACTTAAATTTTGCTAAAAATATTATAGATATTGGAAGTGGAGCTGGATTTCCTGCCATTTTTTTAGCTTTTATTTTAAAATCTCAATTTTATCTTTTTGAACCAAGTGCCAAAAAAGCTGCTTTTTTAAGAAATGTTAAAATAGAATGCAAATTGGACAATGTTTTTATCATAAAAGAAAAAATACAAGATTATAAATCACAATTAATAGCAGATATTATAACCTCAAGGGCTCTTTGTGATATTTCTTCTTTGTTAGAACTTTGTAAAAATTTCTACAATAAACACACTCTTTTTTTACTTTATAAAGGAAGTAAAGCTTATGAGGAATGTAAAAATCTAAAAGAATATGAAATTATAGAAAGAGATTTTAGAAAATATTGCCTTTTTAAAGGAATTTCACCACAAAATTCCTTTAAAAGCTAAAGTTAAAAAATATCCTACTACAATCAAAGAAAAAGCTAAAATTAATGCTAAGGCAAATACCTTAAAACCACTTTTTAAAAATTTTTTAAAATCTATTTGAAGTCCTAAAGCAGCCATAGCATAAACAATGCAAAGAGTACATAATAACTTTCCAGTATTAATAATAAAATTTGTATCAATTCCTAAAAAATGCTCTTGTTTTGATAAAAAAGTATTTACAGCAATCATAATTAAAAAAGCAAAAGCAAAATAAGGGATAGTGATTGTTTTTGAAGTTTTCTTAGAATTTTCATGTCTAGTTTTTGTAAAAAAATATGTTACAATCAGCAAAAATGGAACAAGTAAAATAACTCTCATCATTTTAATAATAATAGCTAAATTTGCTGCACTTTGATTAAAATTCGACATATCCTTTGCCATTTCAGCAGCACCAACGACATTAGCAACTTCGTGCAAAGTAGCTCCCATATAAACACCCATAGCATTTTGATCAAAATAAGGAATCAAATCAAATGAAAACATTATAGGATATAAAAACATAAATATAAGGCCAAAAATTACAACTGTTCCAACAGCTAAAATTCCTTTAAAAGGATCAGATTTCAAAGAAGACTCAAGAGCCAAAACAGCAGCCGCACCACAAATTGAACTTCCAGCACCCACAAGCATAGAAGTTTCTTTATCAAGTTTAAAAATTTTTATCCCTATTAAAACAGAAAGTAAAAAAATAATTATAATAATTAAAAGAGAAAGTAAAAATCCCCATAAACCTACGCTTAAAAGTTCTGTTAAAGTTATATTAAAGCCATATAAAACAATACCAAGTCTTAATAATTTTTTAGCACTAAAATGCACACCTGATTGAAAAGTGTGTTGGTATTTAAAAAACCAAGGGGAGAGCAAAACCCCAATAATAATAGCAAAAGCAGTAGCAGCAAGATGTGTAGAATCTTTAATGCTTTGCAAATTAGAAAGATACATTGAACAACCGACTATACAAGAAACAAAAAATAGACCTTTAAAATTTGATCTTATTATTATTAAACTTTTTGTTAAAATATTAACTTTCATCAATATATTCCTTAATTAAATTTTTGACTATTATATTTTTTTTGTAATAATTGTAAAAATATATTATTTTAATATTTATAATAATTTTATTTAATCTTTAAAATTTTTATAAATATTTAATGGAGTTCTCAATGAAAATTAAAGATATGGAAATTTTTTTAGATCTTTTGAATACACAAAGTCCCACTTTGACTGCTAGTAATTTTTCTACTTCTCAGCCTAATGTTTCTATTATTGTTAAAAATTTAGAAGAAACTTTATCAACAACGCTTTTTGAACGCTTAGGAAAAAAATTACTTCCCACATCCAAAGCCTTACTTATAGGAAAAATATGGTTAAAACTCATTGAGGACTATTATAAAAGTTTAGAAATAGTCAATGATGATACAACTTTATTGGGTGAAATTAATATCGCATCAACTCAAAGTATATCAGAATATTTTATTAATGAAATATTGTTTAAATTTAAAGATAATTTTCCTAAAGTTAATTTACATCATCAAACCCAAAATACACAAAAGAGCCTTCATCTTTTAAAAAATGGTTTAATAGAAATGGCTATTATAGAAACAACTATAACACAAAGCTACATAGATCATGAATCTTTTGTAAAAAAAGAATGGTATGAAGATGAATTAATTATTGTAAGTGCTGATAAAAAATTAAGTAATAAAGAATTTTACATTGATGAGTTATTAAATAAAAAATGGATTTTCAGAGAAAAAGGTTCTGGTTTAAGAGATGCCTTTTTAAAAAAAATTGGGCATATATCTAAAAATTTTCCAATTTTTCTAGAACTTGATAGAACAAATGCCATTAAAGAGCTTATCCTAAAAGAAGACGCTATTTCATTTTTTTCTAAAAAAGCTATTGAAAGAGAGTTGCAAAATAACATACTTTATCCAATAAAAATAAAAAATATTGATTTAAAAAGAAAATTTTATGCAGTGAAAAGAAAAGATTATCATTTTAACAGGGCTTTAGATAAATTTGAAAATTTTTTATTTGAATATAAAAATTTATAGGCTTGGTTATGAAAATATAATATAATTATTTTACTATAAATTAATATCTAAGGTATAAAAGTGTTATTTTTTGGTCATAAACTTATAAAAACTAAATTTTTTTTTCATGTGAAAGAAACATATTTTCAAAATAATGCTATAAATTATTTTTTTTATAACGAAATTTTAATCGAAAAGGCTAAGAAAAATAATTATGAATTTGCAATTCTTGCTCAAAAAAAAGATGATTTTTTTCTTTCAAATGCACTTGGGGCAAAATACATTATTTGCAAAGATGAAAAATTAGCCAAATTTGGAGCTAAAGCAGCTGAATTTTATCTTTTTGACTCCAAAATTTTATTATTGGTTGATAGTTTTAAAAATCTTGATCAGGTATTTAAACTTAAAGTAGATGGTGTTATTTTAAAAACTTTAATAAATTTTTATTCCAAGGAAGATAATGACTTATTTAGAAATTGAAGGTGTTAATTATTTATCAGGTAATATAGAAATTAGTGGAGCTAAAAATGCTGCTTTACCTTTAATTGTCTCAAGTATTTTAGCAAAAAATGAAGTTAAAATATCTAATGTTCCTAATGTTGCTGATATTAAAACTTTATTTAACCTTCTTCAAAATTTAGGTGCTTATTGTGAATTTAAAAATAATAACGCCATTATCAATACCAAAACCCTTAAAAAAACTATAGCAAAATATGATATTGTAAGAAAGATGAGAGCTTCGATTCTTGCCTTAGGGCCATTGCTTGCTAGATTTGGAAATTGCGAAGTTTCTTTGCCAGGAGGATGTGCTATAGGACAAAGACCTATAGATTTGCATCTTTTAGCACTTGAAAAAATGGGAGCAAATATACAAATAAAACAAGGTTATGTTGTAGCAAGTGGCAATCTTAAAGGAAGTGAAATTATTTTTGATAAAATTACCGTTACAGGAAGTGAAAATATCATCATGGCAGCAGCACTTGCTAAAGGCAAAACAAGACTCATTAATGTTGCCAAAGAACCAGAAGTTATACAGCTTTGTGAAGTTTTAAAAGATAGTGGATTGGAGATTAATGGTATAGGAACTGATGAGATAGAAATTATAGGCACAGATAGAGAACTTTTAGAATTTAAAGATATACAAGTGATTCCAGACAGAATAGAAGCTGGAACTTATCTTTGTGCTGGAGCTATTGTAAATTCTCAAATTTCAATTTCTAAAAGCAATCCATCGCATCTAAGTTCTGTATTATCAAAACTTGATCAAATGGGTTTTAAAACTTTAATTGAAAAAGATGTTATAACCCTACTTCCAGCAAAACAAATTTATCCTATTGAAATTCTAACAAGCGAATATCCAGGTTTTCCAACAGATATGCAAGCACAATTTATGACTTTGGCTTTAAAAGCTAATGGGACAAGCATTATTGATGAGAGATTATTTGAAAATCGATTTATGCATGTTAGCGAACTTTTAAGAATGGGGGCTGATATAAAGCTAAATGGTCATATTGCTACTGTTGTTGGAGGAAAAGAACTTAATGCTGCTGATGTAATGGCAACTGATTTAAGAGCATCGTCTGCATTGATCTTAGCAGCACTTGCAGCAAAAGGAACAAGCAGAGTGCATAGAATTTATCATCTTGATAGAGGTTATGAGAACCTAGAAGAAAAATTTAAATCACTGGGTGCAAAAATTACAAGGCTAGAAGAATGAAAAATATTTTTCAAACTTTAGAAATTTTAGAAAAAAATATTAAAAGCATAAATGAATTTGAAATAGTATCTTTAGAAAATGCTAAAGATCGTTTTTTATTTGAAGATATTAAATCAAAAAAAAATCTTCCCTCTTTTGATAATGCAGCACTTGATGGATATGCTTTTAGATTTGAAGATAGGTTTAATGCACTAGATATAAAAGGCACGATTTTAGCAGGTGATAGAAATGATAAATTTATAAAAGAAAATGAATGTTATAAGATTATGACAGGGGCTAAAATTCCTAATAATGCTGATACTATCATTATGTTAGAAGATGCTCTTGTTGAAAATAACAAACTTATCATAAACAAAGATATTAAAAAATATAACGCTTATCGTTTTAAGGCAGAAGAGCTTAAAGAAGGTGAGATTATTTTAAAAAAAGGGGAAAAACTAAATAGTGCTAAAATTACCCTACTCGCTTCTCAAGGAATTTACAAAATCAAAGTTTTTAGAAAAATTAAAATAGGAATTTTTTCAAGCGGAAATGAACTTAAAGAACCTTGGCAAGAATGCGATAAAGATGCAATTTATAATGCAAATGCTCTTGGTGTTTTTTCACTTCTTTCATCCCCTAGTTCTGAGATTTCTTACCTTGGAATTATTAAGGATAATTTTTTAGATACAAAAGAAGCTTTAGAATTTAATGATTTTGATCTTTTATTAACAAGCGGTGGAGCAAGTATCGGAGAAGCTGATTTTATGGAAAAAACTTTAAAAGAGTTAAATTTTAATCCCATTTTTGAAGGGATAAAAGCAAGACCTGCTAAACCTAGTAAGCTTTATTGCAAAAATAAAAATTATATTTTAATCCTTCCTGGAAATCCTATGGCAGCTTATCTGTCTTGCTTTATTTTTGCTTTAAAAATAATACATCTTTTTTGCTCCAATTTTCAAAGTCATTTAAGCATCGAAGCTAAAATGGGAAAAGATTTAAAACTTAAATCCGGCAGAAATAATCTAATATTAGGAAATTTAGAAAAAAATTTATTCTATCCTATAGATCAAAATTTCGGATCAGGAATGATTACGCCACTTATAAAAAACAATTTTTTATTTATAAGTCATGAAGATCAAGAGTGCATTAAACAAAATGAAAAAGTTAAAATAATACTACTTTAATTTTTTCATTTCTTTGGTCTAAAAATCTTAATAACTTCTTCATTTGCTTCAATATAAGCTCCTCCTATTAAATCTATACAATAAGGAATAGCTGGAAAAACAGGCTCTAAACATTCTAAAATTGCCTTTGGGTTACCTGGTAAATTAAGTATAAAAGTTTTATTTCTAATTCCTGCAGTTTGTCTTGAAAGTATAGCCGTTGGAACATATTTTAAACTCTGCATTCTCATAAGCTCTCCAAAACCTGGCATCATCTTATCGCATACTGCTTCTGTAGCTTCAGGAGTTACATCTCTTATAGCAGGCCCTGTTCCACCACTTGTAACAATAAAATCACATTCTTTTTCATCGCTTAAAAAAAGTAATTTTTTTATAATTAAATCATAATCATCAGGAATCAATTCCTTATGAAAAATAATCTCATTTTTTATATACGAACTTAAAACTTTTTCAATTTGCATAGTTGCTTTATCTTCATAGATTCCACTACTTGCACGATCACTTAAAGTTAAAATTCCTATGTTAATTTTTTGCATTTTTTCTCCTATAACCAACCTTTTTTCTTAAAAAATACCACAGGCAAAATAATAGAAATAATCATAATAAATAAAACCATGGGATAAGCATATTCTAAATCAAGTTCTGGCATATTTTTGAAATTCATACCATAAATAGTTCCTATTAAAGTTGGTGGCATCATAGCTACCGTAGCAACTGTAAAAAGTTTAATAATTTTATTTTGCTCTATATTGATTTGGCTTGCTAAAATAGTCTGAATATTATCTAAGATATTTAATTGAGAAACGCTAAATTCAACTAAAGAATTCAAGTCTTTCAAAACTATTACTAAATTCTGTTTAATATCCTTATCTATTTTATCGCTCTTTAAAAGCGAAGTCATGGTTCGCCTTTTATCAAATAAAGAATCTCTTACTTCCATATTTAACTCTTGTAGATTAGAAATATCCTTTAACATTTTATCATAACTATACTCATCCTTTTTCTCCAATACACTAATTCTTAATTTTCTTGCTTCTTTATCAATCCATTCTAGTAAATCAGCATCTTTTTCAACCCTTACTTCAAAAATTTTATCAATAATATCAAAACCATCTTCAAAATTTTTAGGACTTGCTAATATCCTTGCTTGTATTTCTGTAAAAGTGCTAAATTCACTATATCTTATAGTAAATAAAATATTACTTCTAGTTATAAAAGTAACAATCTCTGTATTAAAATTTATATCTTTTCTTTTATTGTTATTTAATTCTTTTATTAAAAAATGTGCATTTATTGTAATTGTAGCACTATCTTCCCAATACTTTGCACTAAGCTCAATTTCTTCTCTTTCCTCTTTGCTTGGAAACTCAATATTAAATTTTGATGAAATATATTGCACTTCATCAATGCTTGGATAAATAAGATCAATCCATAAAATATTATTTGGTAATTCATCCTTGCTAAATTCAAAATCAATTCTTTTAACCAAGGTATTTTGCTTGATATAAATATGCAGCATCTTTTTTCCTAAAAATTTACAAAATAAAATAATTCCAAAAAAATATCATTATTTATACCCTTATTTAATTTAAATTTACATAAATAACATATCATTTTATTTCAATATTAAAGGAGTAATAATGAAAAAAGCAATACTAAAACTTTGCCTAATTGCCCCATTAAGTCTTTTAGCTAATGCTAAAACTATCGAAGTTTACGAAAGCCCAACTTGTGGTTGTTGTGATCTTTGGGCATCTTACATGCAAAAAAAAGGCTACAAAGTAAATATTCACAAAACAAATGATTTTCTAAATATTAAAGAAAAATATAAAATCAATCCATACTATCAAAGTTGTCATACAGGTATTATTGATGGTTATGCTATTGAAGGACATGTTCCAGAAGATGCTATATCTTGGCTTTTATCTCATAAACCAAAAGACGTTATAGGAATTTCTGCCCCTGGTATGCCGCAAGGAAGTCCAGGAATGGAGCAAGGCTATGAAGAAGAATATCCTGTTATTCTAATGCTTAAAGATGGGTCATATAAAATTTATGCATACTATAAAGGTGATAAAATCGTAAGAAAGGTAAAATAAGCTTAGCAAAAAATGCTAAGCTTATTTTTATGAAAGATTAGTAGCAAGTCCACCTAATGATGTTTCTTTATATCTATAATCCATATCTTTCCCTGTTTCATACATGGTCTTAATAACTTCATCAAGAGTAACCATAGGGGTGCTTTTTCTAGTCATAGACATTCTTGCAGCTGAAATTGCCTTAATCGCTCCAAATGCATTTCTTTCTATACAAGGAATTTGAACAAGTCCAGCAACAGGATCACAAGTAAGTCCTAAATGATGCTCCATTGCAACTTCTGCAGCATTGCAAGCTTTAAAAGCATTGGCTCCTAAAACTGTTGCCATAGCTCCAGCAGCCATAGAGCTAGCACTTCCTATTTCTGCTTGACAGCCAGCTTCAGCACCACTGATACTTGCATTTTTCTTATAAAAAGATCCAATCAACATAGCGGCAAGTAAAAATTCTATAGCTTTTTCATCATTAAAACCTATAGTATGGTTTTTAAGATAAAGCATAACAGCTGGAACAACAGCACATGCTCCATTAGTAGGAGCTGTTACAACTTTTGCTCCACTAGCATTTTCTTCTGCAATAGAAATGGCATATAAAGAAATAAAATCAATGATACCGATAGGATCAGTAGTCATTTTTACTCTTTCTTTTAAACCTTTAGCTCTCCTTCTTAAGTGAAGTTTTCCTGGTAAATATTCTTCTGTCGGATGCGTACCATTATAATATGCTTCTTGCATCACTTCCCAAATTTCTAAACAATATGTTCTTATTTCTTCTTTTGTATGAAATTGTAATTCATAATTGTAAGAAAGTTCATACAAATTCCAATTATTTTTTTCGCAAAGCTCTAGTGCTTCTTGAGCATTATTAATTTCTAAATCAAATTTCTGTTTTTGTGCTTGTATCCCAGAATTTCTTTTTTCTAGCTGTTCTTCGGTTAAAACAAAACCACCTCCGACAGAATAATAAATTTCTTCATCTACAAGTTTATTTTCTCCATCAAAAGCTTGTATTTTCATTCCATTTTCATGTAAAGGTAAAAATTCTTTTGAAAAAATTAAATCTTTATCATAAAAAAATTCAATTTCTTTTTTTCCGCAAAGATTGATTTTATTATTCTCTAGAGCATCTTTATTAACTTGATTTTGAATTTGAGAATTTATACTTTTTGCCTCTAAGGCATTCAATCCCCAGATTACAGCTTTATCACTTAAATGTCCTTTACCAGTTAAAGATAAAGAACCATAAAGAGTAATTTTAAGTTTTTGAATATTTTCTAATTTATGTTCAATTTTTTTACAAAATAAATTTCCTGCCAACATAGGTCCTAGAGTGTGAGATGATGATGGACCTACACCAATTTTAAAAATATCTAAATTACTCATGTGTTTTACCACCTAAGATAAGAGTCCATGAATTGCAGCTGAAATTGCAATAAGACCGATAATAACAATAAAAATATCTAAACCTTTACTTCTAAATTTTTTCAATAAATCAAAACGATAAATACAATAAACTGGCATTAAGAAAAGTAATATCGCTAAAACAGGTCCTCCAATAGACTCTATAATTCCAATAGCACTAGGATTTTTATAAGCTACAAACCAAGCAATAAGAAAAGTAAAAATACCTGTAATTGTATTAGCAATTTTTCCTTGAATCTTACCATCTGAAATTTTATATAATACCCCATTTAAACCCTCTTGGGATCCAAGATAATGGCCTAGAAAACTTTTACTCATCGCAACAAGTGCTATAATCGGCGCAATATACGCTAAAAATACTGCTTCAGGAAAACGGTTAGCTATGTAAGTTAAAATATTAACGTTTTGTGTTTTAGCTTGAGTAAAATCCTCAGGAGTCAAACATAAAGCACAAGAAAATACAAAAAACATTACCACTACAACCATTAACATAACAGAGCGTGAAATAATTTTAGAAGCTTTAGCTTCTGCTTGATCTCCATATTCTTTTTTACAAAAACAAGCTAAAGAAGAAATAATAGGAGAATGGTTAAAGCTAAAAACCATTACAGGAACTACTAACCATAAAGTAACCCAAAAATTTGCTTCACCTAAAGAACTAAAACTAATATTTTGAAAAATAGCGCCATTCCAATGAGGAATTAAAAATAAAGAAATCACAACAAGCATAAGAATAAAAGGGAAAACCAAAAGACTCATAGCTTTAGTTACAATTCCTTCACCAAGTATCGAAACAAGCATTAAACCAGCTACAATAAAAAATGAAATTACCAATCTTAAACCATTGATATATTCTGCTTCCATTCCAATTTGATTGATTAAAAATTCAATTAATGTGGTTGTTAAATTTGCACTATATACCAATAATATAGGTAAAATTGCAAAAAAGTATAAAAGAGTGATTAAAAAACCTCCGCCTTTTCCAAAATATGTTTCCGCAACAAATGTAATATCATCTCTAGGATTTGAGCTTGATAGTACAAAACGAGAAAGATTTCTATGAGCAAGATAAGTCATAGGATATGCCAAAACAAGTATAACAAGCAAAGGGAATAACCCACCTAAACCCGCATTAATAGGCAAAAATAAAACTCCTGCACCAATAGCAGTTCCAAATAAAGAAAGAATCCATCTTAGATCATGTCCTGTTAATTTACAAGAATTCATACTTAATTTCCTTTTTTGTTAAATATCATTTTATTCTATCAAATTATTAATAAATATAAAATGTTTTTTTGTATCATTTTATTAAAAAATGTAACTTTTTGAAACAAAATATATAAAATTTATATATTTTGTTTAAATTTATTTAATATATATTTATTAAATATTTAAAGATAAAATCTCAGCTTTATTATTAATTACAGCAATGCAGTGTTCATAATGCGCGGTATTAAGTTCATCTATGCTTCCAGCATCCCATTTCCCATTAAAATGTTTTGGCTCTCCTGCTTTTTGACAAATCATAGGTTCAATACAAAAAACCATGCCATTTTTAATTTTAGGACCACTTTTGGCATTAGCTCCATTTTCAAGATAATTTAATATTTCAGGTTCACTATGTGGCTTTTTTCCAATTCCATGCCCACAATATCCTCTTAATGGAACAAAACCTCTTTTTGTTATAAATTCCCCTAAAGCTGCAGAAAGCTCCTTAAAACGCATTCCCTGATAAATTATATCAATAGCATAATATAAAGCATCTTTGGCGCAAGAAATTAATTCTTCATCTTTTAAAGAAATTTTACCTATAGGGATAGTTCTAGCAGCATCTCCATAATATCCATCTAAAAAAGTTCCAACATCAATACCTAAAATATCCCCTTCTTTAAGAATTTTTTCATCAGGAATACCATGAATACAAACTTGATTCAAAGAAGTGCAAATTGCACCGGGAAAACCATAAAGTCCCTTAAATGAAGGTTTAGCTCCATTTGAAAGTATAAAATCCTCAGCTATTTTATCAATCTCTTTTAGGCTCATACCTGGTTTAATTTGTTCTTCTAGAAAATCTAATGTTTTAGCTACTATTTGATTTGCTTTTCTTAATTTCTCTATTTCTACAGGTTTTTTAATCTCTATCATCTTATTCCTTTTTTTAAAAATTAAGCCATTTTTTAGCAATAAATTTTAAATAATCGACATTACTAGAAGCATAAAATTCAATTTTAGTTTCTTTATAAATTTTCAAGGTATAATGATTTTTTAAAAACTCTACCATAGAGTCGCCAGAATGTATTAATTTTATATTATTTTCAAAATAATTTTCTAAAGGATTTGAAAGAAAAGGAAAATGAGTGCAGGCTAAAATAAGAGCATCTGGATTTTGAATATCTTTAAAATAATAATTAAATACACTATTTAAAACCTCTCTTTCAAAAATTCCTTCTTCTACTAAAGGCACAAAAAGTCCTGTTGCTAAAGCTTGAATTTGAGTAAAACCTTCCAATGTTAAACGTTTTTGATATTCTTTTGAATCAATTGTTGCTTTTGTTGCAATAACTAAAATTTTTTTATTTTTATCTTTAATCTGTTTTTTAGTCTCATTAATGCCAGCTTCAATCACTCCAAAAATAGGAAAAGAACAATTTTGACGTAAGGCATCTAAAGCATAAGCACTTGCTGTATTGCAAGCAATGACTAGAAAATCAACTTTATGCTGTTTAAAAAATTCAAGCGCCTCAAGACAAAATTTAATAATAGTATCTTTATCTTTTGTTCCATAAGGAACACGTGCTGTATCTCCATAATAAATTATTTTTTCAAATAATTTTGAATTATACAAAGATTTTAAAACGCTAAGACCTCCTATACCACTATCAAAAACTCCAATTTTCAAAACTAAAAAACCTTTAAATTGTATCGTCTAGCACCAATATAGCGTTTTTTCCAATATGCATTATTCAAAGAAGCTTCCTTAGCTCCACCTTTGGTTGATAAGTGAATAAATTTATCTTTACTCAAATAAATTCCCACATGCATTCCATTTGGCCCTCTACCTGTTTTAAAAAAAACTAGATCTCCAGCCCTAAGATTCTTTCTAAGAACACTTTTTCCTGATTGAAGTTGCATTTTTGTAGTTCTTGGTATATAAGCTTTAAATTCAAGCAAAACACTTTGAGTAAAACCCGAACAATCAGCACCTTTTTTCGTTGTTCCACCAAGCTTATAAGGAGTTTTTTTCCACTCTTTAGAGACTCTTTGAAGTTTAGTCTCAATGGTATTATGATTTACAAATCCTAAATTACTGCTACTAGTTTGATGAATACTACATCCAGAAATAAAAAACAATACCCCAAAAAGAAAGCTTAAAAATAAAGTTTTACCCATTAAATTTCTTTTTTAGAATTAGCAAAAAATTTTAAATATATAAAACCAAAAATTCCAGAACAAAAAGAAGCAATCAATATAGATAAATTATCAGCGTAATGAAAAATATCACTTACTTCATAGGCTAATCCATCGATAAATAAACTCATTGTAAAACCAATACCTGTTAAAATACAAACTCCATAAAGTTGTTTCAAATTAGCCTCATGAGGCAAAGTAGCTAACTTAAATTTTATAGCCAAATAAGAAAACAAAAACACACCGACTTGCTTTCCTAAAAAAAGTCCCAAGAATATACCTATACTCACTCCAGAAAAAATAGACCCCATAGTAATATTTGATAAATTTACTCCAGCATTAGCAAATGCAAATAAAGGTAATATAATAAAAATTAACCAAAATCTTAAACTTTCATCAATTTCTTTTAAGAAAGGTTGCCCTTCTTTTGTTTGCATTGGAATAAAAAAAGCCGTAATGATTCCAGCTAAAGTAGCATGAACTCCACTTTTTAAAACGCTTAACCAAAGAATAACTGAACATATAAAATAAAAAGATTTTCTCGTATTTCCTAATAAATTTAAAATAAACATAACAAAAATAGCAATAGCCGCTATAACAAAAGCAACAACAGAAAGTTCAGTTGTATAAAAAATAGCTATAATTAAAATGGCTCCAACATCATCAAAAATAGCTAAAGATAATAAAAACACCTTTAAAGATGGTGGAATTTTTTTACCAACCATCATTAAAATAGCCAAAGCAAAAGCAGTGTCAGTAGCAGTTGGTATAGCCCAACCCTTAAGAGTGTAAGGATCTGTTATGTTGATAAGAACAAAAATAGCTGCAGGAACTATAATACCACCCAAAGCAGCAAAAAATGGCAGAACAATATTTTTAGGATTTTTAAAATCTCCTTGGATAAATTCTTTTTTAAGTTCAAGTCCTATTGAAAAAAAGAATATAGATATTAATCCATCATTTATCCAAAGCAACAATGGTTTATCTAAAGCAAAATTCCCTACATTAAAACCAACATTTACATTAAGAAATTCTCTATAGTGTTCACTTAAAAAACTATTTTGGACACATAAAGCAAGAATAGTACAAATTATTAGTAAAAATCCGCCAAAAACTTCACTAGATACTATTTTTTTTATCTTATCCAAAGTTTCATTCATTATTTACTTACCATTTTTAAATAAATATAACCATATATAGCACTTAAAAAACTTGCAATCAATATGGCCAAACGATCACTATGCTCAAAAATATCACTATTTTTATAAGCTAGTCCATCTATAAATAAACTCATTGTAAAACCAATACCTGTTAAAATACAAATACCATAAAACTGTTTATAGCTTACATTATCTGGCATTGTTGCTACTTTAAATTTTATAGCCAAATAAGAAAACAAAAATACCCCAACTTGCTTACCTAAAAAAAGTCCTAGAATAATACCAAGGCTTACAGATGAGAAAATAGAAGATAAATGCATACTTCTTAGATCTACTCCTGCATTAACAAAAGCAAATAATGGCAAAATAAAATAGATTACCCAACAATTTAAACTTTCATAAACTTTATGCAAATAAGGTTTTTTATCTTTTGTATCTAAAGGGATAAATAAAGCTATAATAACTCCTGCTAAAGTAGCATGGACTCCACTTTTTAACATAGCTACCCAAAGAATAACTCCAATTAAAACATAAAAAGGAAGATGTGTAACATGAAAATAGTTTAAAAAAAATAGAGCAATAATACATATTAAACAAATAATAAGCGCAAACAAAGAAATTTGATCAGTATAAAATAAAGCAATGATAATTATTGCTCCTAAATCATCAAAAATAGCCAACGAAAGCAAAAAAAGTTTTAAACTAGAAGGAATTCTATTGCCCAAAAGCATTAAAATTCCTACCGCAAAAGCAATATCAGTAGCAGTTGGTATAGCCCAACCTTTCATTGCATATTCATGAGAATAATTGATTATTGTAAAAATTAAAGCTGGGACTATCATTCCACCCAATGCACCAAATATAGGCAAAGAAACAGATTTGATATTTTTAAGCTGTCCTCTTAAAATTTCATATTTTAATTCAAGTCCAATACATAAGAAAAAAATAGCAATCAAACCATCATTAATCCATAATACTATAGGCTTTGAAAGCTTAAACTCATTAAAACCTATGCTAAATTGTATAGACAAAAATTTATCATACAAGTCTATAAAAGAAATATTTTTACAAAATAATGCAAAAAAAGTGAAAAATATCAATAAAACTCCAGGAAATGTTTCACTTAAAATAAATCTTTTTATAGCCTGCATTTTATTTCCCAAAATAGCAATCAAGCATAAATATCAAGATTAGAATTTGAAATTGAGTTAGAACTACTTGAAGGAGCAGAACTTTGAGGATTTGCCATTTCTAAACCATCAATAAGTTCGGCCATTAAAGCTTCATTAGAATCCATTGTTTTTTTTAAAAGCGATGTATTAATCGTTGTCATTAAAGAAACATTACTCATATCTGAAATCATTTTTTCTCCTTTATTTGGACTTATAGACATATCGGAATTTTATCATATTTTTTAATTCTTTTTAAAAAATTATAACTATTTTTTTAAAAAAATATTTTTAAATTTCATATGCTTAAAAGCCTTATAATTATAATGTTACAATTTGTAAAATTATAATTATAATCTTTAAAATATAATTTTACAAAACTAAATATTCATCAAAAAATATTTAGTCTTTTAATGATTATTATTTATTATAAATTTTAATTTATTATTTTTTTCATTTAAATAAAAAATCATTTTTATTTATAAAAATTTAAAATAGTTTTTTACCTATTTTTTTCATTTAAAATAACTAAAATTTGCACAATCAAAGAAAAAACCATGGCAACATAAATATAAGCTTTATTAATATAAATATCAAAACTTTGAGCTATTAAAACAACCCCTATCATCACTAAAAAAGCTAAAGCTAAAATTTTAATACTTGGATATTTTTCTACAAAATCTGCAATAGGTTTTGATGCAAAAAGCATTACTAAAACAGCTATAATTACAGCTAAAATCATAATACTAATATCTTGAGCTATCCCAACAGCAGTTATAATACTATCAAGAGAAAAAATAATATCCATAATGGCTATTTCAGCAACTATAATCCAAAATTTTCCCGCTGTAACTTTTTGCGTCTTTTTATCATCTTCTTTGTGAGTACAAAAAATTTGTTCTTTGATTTCTTGAAAAGATTTAATAACTAAAAATAACCCTCCAAAAAATAAAATCAAATCTCTCCAAGAAATTTCTTGATTAAAAATACTAAATAAAGGATTTGTAAGTTTCATTATCCAAAAAAGAGATAAAAGCAATAATATTCTTGTAATCATTGCAAAAGCTAATCCAAAGATTCTTCCCTTATTTCTATATTCTTTAGGAAGCTTATTGACTAAAATTGTTAAAAAAATAACATTATCAATTCCTAAAACAATTTCTAACGCACTTAATGTAACAAGAGTTACCCAAGCATCAATACTAAAAATCCAATCAAACATTATTTTCCTTTAATATTTTTTCACTTGTTTCTATAATAGCCTGAATTAGAATTTGATGTTCAAGAATATGAATTTTATCTTCAAACTCTTTAAAACTCAAATTTTTCTTTTCAAATGCCTTTTGTGCAATAATCTCTCCTCCATCTAAGCTTTCATCAACCCAATGAACACTTACTCCAGCTACTTTCATATCGCTTTCATAGCTTTGTTTGATAGCATTTGCTCCTTTAAAAAGAGGAAGCAAAGAAGGATGAAGATTGATAGCTTTGATATTTTGAGTAAAAACAGGACTTAAAATTCTCATAAATCCAGCTAATATAGTCAAATCTATCTTACTTTTTTGTATTTCATTCACTAAAACTTCATCAAACTCTTCACGTTTAGTATAATCATTGTGATCAATAATTATACTCTTAAGATTATATTTTTCTACTCTTTGTATGCCAAATGCATTTTTATTATTGCAAATACAAAGTACAACTTCAAAATATATGCCTTTTACCTTTTTTTTGTGAAGTTTTTTTAAAATATTTTCTAAATTGCTCCCATTTCCACTAAAAAGAATAGCAAGTCTTATATGCATTTTAAACCTTTAATAAGTTTTAAAGCATCAAAGCTATTTTGATTAAATTTATATTTCTTAGCTACAAGTGCATGAGCTAAACAAGCATTTTTTGCTGCATCCAATGGAGAAAAATTAGCACCTAAAAGTGCCGCTATCATACCGCTTAAAACATCACCACTACCGCCTTTTGCTAAATTTGCATTTCCTAAATTTACAACAAAAAGCTGATCTTTTTGCATTATAATAGGATTGGCTCCTTTTAAAAGTAAAACACATTCAAAAGTATTAGTAAATTTTCTAGCATAAAAAAAACGATTTTTTTGAATTACACTTGTGCTGATGTCTTCTTTAAAGCAAAATTTTAAAAGTCTTGAAAATTCTTTAGGATGTGGTGTTAATATCACATCTTTTCTTTGCAAAAAATTTAATATATTTTCACTCAAAAAACAATTTGCATCTAAAACTAAAGGAATATTATCTAAAATATTATCTTTTAAAATATCTAGATTATTAAGACCCATACCTAAGGCTGCAACATTAGCTTTAGGTTCTATTTTATCTTTTAGCATTATAAGCGGAGAAAAAGTTTTTTTAGCTACTAAAGAAACAAGACCTGCTCCAAAATTTAAAGCTCCAAGTGCAGCTAATGTTCCAGCACTTTCATTACCTGCGATATAAATATGTCCAAAATTTGCCTTATTAGAATTTACTTTTCTTTTTATGATATTTAAATCTTTTTCTTTAAGTAAAAAACCTTGCGGGTCTTTAATAAATTTTTTATTTGAAATACCTAAATTAGCAATTTTAATTTTTCCAATAAATTCTTTAGCAAAATCTTCTAGTAATATCTCTTTTAAAGCACCCATACAAAGCGTAATATCTGCCTTAAAACAAAATTCCATACCCAAACCACTTGGGATATCGCAAGCAATTTTTAAAGCTTTGCTTGAATTGACTTTTTGAAAAATTTCAATAGTTTTTGTATTTAATTTTCCTTTAAATCCACTCCCGAAAACAGCATCAACTATAATATCAAATTTATTGAAATTTGGTTCTTTTTTTAAGAACTTAAAACCATAATTTCCTAAAATTCTACTTTGTTTTTTAAAATTCTCATTTTCCCTAAATTCAAGCTTAAAAGCCTTGCATTTTTTCAAATGTCTTATAGCCACAAGCGCATCACAAGCATTATTGCCTCCGCCTAATAAAAAAAGAACTTTAGCTTTATTGAATTTCTTTTGTTCTTTTTTTATAAGTTTAGCCAAAGAAATTCCAGCATTTTCTAATAAAATATCTTCATTTAAACCATTATTGATAGCATTTTGATCCAAAATTTGAGAGTTGTTATAAATAGCTTTCATTTATCTTTTTTAACCAAAAAATAAATATTTTTTTCTCTTTCTTCTTTAAATTTTTCCATTCTAGGAAGAAAATGTTGCATCAAAGCTCTAAAATTTTTAAAACCATAATTTTGCGGATTAAAGTCTGAATACTTGCGGTTCATATTCATTCTTATTTGAGCATACTCTGCTCTTGTTTTCTCTTCTATTAATTGTTCTATTATATTGATTAAGACTTTTAAATCATTTTTATCTAGAGTATTTTGATCTTTATTTTTATCCTTATCAAGATAAAAAAATTCATTAAAAGCATTTACATAAGATTTTATAGATTGTTTTAAGCCTATACCTATAACTTGTTTTTTATTTTCTCTTAATTTTTGTATCAAACTTGTATAATCACTATCACTAGAAACAATAATAAAAATATCAATATCTTTCTCGTAAAAAAAGCTTAAAATCTCTGTTATTAAATACATATCGCTTGAATTTTTTTGCGCCCTAAAGTTAAATTGTTGCATAGCTATAATAGAATGATCGCCTACTTTTTTCTTCCAATTTTGCACACTTTCTTTGGTCCAATCAGCATAAATTCTTTTAATTACCAACTCTCCATAATTTGAAGCTATATTAAAAATATCATCAGCATACTTTTCTGGAATATTTTCAGCATCAATAAAAACAGCAACACTTTTATTTTCCATTTTTATCCTCTCATTCTAAAACTTAAAGCTTCTAAAACATGATTTTTAAGAATTATTTCACTCTTTGCCAAATCAGCACAACTTCTTGCAACTTTTAAAGTTTTATTTACTCCTCTTTGAGAAAGATTATATCTTAAAGTTGCTTTATCAAGTATCTCTTTAGCTTCATCATCTAAAATGCAAAATTTCTTCAAATCTTCATCTTGTAGCTTTCCATTAAATTCTTTCTGACCTCTCTTCTTTTGAAATAAAAAAGCATCAAATATCATATCATTCATTTGCTTAGAGCTTAAATCTGCTTTATCATTAACATCTATTTCATCCATAGCTACATACAAATCTATCCTATCTAAAATAGGCCAAGAAATTTTATTTTTATACCTTTTAATTTCATTATCGCCACAAACACAACTTAAGTTTTTAGAGAATAAATTACCACAAGGACAAGGATTTAAAGCGGCAGCAAAAATAAATTTTGTTTCATAACTCATCTTAGAATTTACTCTTGAAATATGAATTTTGCAATCCTCTAAAGGCTCTCTTAAGCTTTCGATAATTTGCTTACTAAAATGCGGAAATTCATCAAAAAATAATACCCCTCGATTAGCTAAAGCAATTTCCCCTATCCTAGCTCCATTAGCCCCACCTCCAAATATACTTGCCCTAGTACTTGTATGATGTGGATTTCTAAAAATTCTTGTTTGATTTAAATCGCAATCTTTTGAATACAAGGATTTATAAGCACTTTGTATTAAAATTTCATCAAGGCTTTGTGGAGGCATTATATAAACAAGCCTTTTAGCACACATAGTTTTTCCACTCCCTGGACTTCCCTCAAATAAAATATTATGCATTCCCAAAGCAGCTATTAAACAGGCTCTTTTGGCTTGTTTTTGTCCTTTAATATCTTTAAAATCATACTCAAAAATTTCATTTCGAATATATATTTCTCCATTTAAAGAAAAAGAATTTTTAAACAAAGGATGTAATTCTTTAAATCTAAATTTTTCATATTGTTTTTCTTTAAAAAACTCTACTGCATCACTAATATGTTCTATGCCATAAATTTCTAAATTTGGGATCATAGAGGCTTTAGAGGCTATGCTTTTAGGAACAATAACCCTTGCTTTTTTAATTTTAGCACTTAAAAATAAGAGTAAAGAAAAAAGCTCATTTGTACTTTTAACACTTCCATCTAGTCCAAGTTCTCCAACAACAAAAAAATCATCTAAATTTTCATTTTGCAATAAGATAAGAATAGCTATCACCAAATCAAAATGTGAACCTTTTTTTGGTATACCTGAAGGGCTTAAATTGATTGTAATTTTCTTTGAAGGAAAAGCAAAATTACAAGTTACAAGGGAAGCTTTAATACGCTCAACACTCTCTTTAATTGCTGTATTTGCCAAACCAACTATAGTAAGATTTGGAATTCCTCTTGTAAAAGTTGATTCAACATCTATAATATCTAAATCTTCATTAAAGCTTATGCATTTTAAAAATTTCATTTAGATTTTTTTTGTTTTTTAAATTCTTTATCAAATTTTTGTCTTTTCAAAAAAGAAAGTTTTTCTATAAACAAATGTCCATCTAAATGATCATTTTCGTGCTGAATTGCTACAGCTAAAAAACCTTTAGCTTCAAGCTCTTTATAATCTCCATAACGATCTTGATATTTAAGTAAAATATGTTCATACCGCTCTACTTTTTCAAAAAAATCAGGAACACTAAGACAACCTTCTGTGCAAATAATTTTTTCTTCGCTTAAAAATGTAATTTTTGGATTTATAACTTCAATTAAATCTTCTTTTTTTTGCTCTTCATTTTCATCTAAAATATTTACAATAAAAACCCTTAAAGGAACATCTACTTGTATAGCTGCAAGTCCTACACCATTGCTTGCTATCATAGTTTCATACATATCATCAAGCAAACAGTGTAATTCTTTATCAAAATTTTCCACAGGTTTAGATTCTAAAAAAAGATTTTTATTGGGATAAGTTATAATTTTTCTTACCAAAATAACACCTTAATTTTTCTTTTCTAAAACTTTATCAATAAGCCCATATTCTTTAGCTTCGTTTGAGCTCATAAAAAAATCTCTCTCAGTGTCTTTAACAATTTTAGCTAATTTTTGTTTGGTGTTTTTAGCCAAAATCTCATTGAGTATAGATTTTAATCTTAAAATTTCTTTTGCTTGAATTTCTATATCACTTGCTTGCCCTCTAGCGCCCCCCAAAGGCTGATGTATCATAATCCTTGAATTTGGTAAAGCAAAACGCTTACCTTCTGCTCCACAACTTAATAAAAATGCTCCCATGGAAGCAGCTTGTCCTATACAAATAGTACAAATATCAGGTTTTATATAGTTCATAGTATCATAAATACTAAATCCGCTTGTTATTACCCCGCCTGGAGAGTTTATATAAAGATAAATATCTTTTTGAGGATCTTCAGCTTCTAAAAAAAGAAGTTGTGCAACTATAGAAGAGGCTAAATCATCATTAATCTCTCCGCTAAGCATAACAATTCTATCTTTTAAAAGTCTAGAATAAATATCATAGCTTCTCTCACCTCTACTTGTTTTTTCAATAACATAAGGTATATAAAGACTCATTATTTTTCAACCTCTTTTTTAACTTTTTTATTGCTTTTTGGTATAAAAATATCGCTAAAAAGTTTTTCTTCAATTAAGGCCATTTTAACAGCAGGCAAGGCACCTTGTTTTTTATAATTTTCTAAATGCTCTTTAGGATTCATGCCATAACGATAGGCTTCAAAATAAATCGCTTGAATAAGTTCTTGGTCGCTTACTTCAATTTTTCTAATCTTAGAAAGTTCATCGATAATAAAAGTAAGTTTAACGCTTTTTTTGGCTTCATCTTTAAAACTATCTCTTTTTTCTTTATATTTTTCTTTATCATTTTTAAGTTCTTCTATTTCTTTTTCACTGAATTTTGAAAAAGCACTTCTAAATTGCATATCTATTTCTTGCTCAACAATACCCTTTGGCAAATCAAACTCAAACTTCTCAATCAAAGCATCAGCAAATTTAGCTTTTAATTCATCATTGACTAATTTAAAAAGCTTTTCATTTTTAATTTGTTCTTTTAATTTTTCATCAAGCAACTCTTCTGTTGGTTCTTTTTCATTAGGAAGAAGAAGTTTAAGATTTTTCTCATCAAGCTTTGGTATATTTAATTCTTGAATTTCGTGAAGTTTTACCTTAAAAACAGCTTCTTTTCCTGCTAAATTAGGTGCACCATAATCTTGTGGAAAAGTAACTTTTATATCTTTTTCCTCTCCTGCTTTTAAGCCTATCATACCCTCTTCAAATCCTGGAATAAATTGCTTAGATCCAATTTCTAAAACATAATCTTGAGCCTTACCTCCATCAAAAGCTTTATCATCTACAAAACCCTCAAAATCAAATTTAGCAAAATCACCTTCTTTTAAGGCTCTCTTTGTTTTAATCGCTTCTGGGGTCGCAAATCTTTTTAAAAGTTCTATTTTTTTATCTTCGATCTCTTTTTTACTTACTTTTGGAGTTTGATATTCTGGTATTAATTTTTCATAGCCATCAAGTTTTAAAACAGGTTTAAATGAAAGCATTAATTCAGCTTCGATTTCACCATCTTTTCTATCAAATTTTTCAAAATATGGATCCCCAATAAGATCTTTATTTTCTTTTTGCAATTCTTTTAAAGCGCTATCAATAGCATATTTAAAGAGGTTTTGTTCAGCATCTTTTATTAATTCTTTTTCATAGCGTTTAAGCACAGCACTAACTGGGACATGACCTGGCCTAAATCCATCCATTTTAATATTTTTAGAAGCTTTTTTAGCTAAATTTTGAACTTCGTTTTTAATGCTTCCTAAAGGGATTTTTACATTAGCAATTGCATTAACAGAATCTAATTGCTTTGCTTTAATTTCCATAGTTATTCCTTCAAAAATAAAAAGTTAATTATTGAAATATAACAAATTTTTCCTTATTACTTGCATAAAAATTTCAATATATTTATGATAATATTATAATTAAATTTCAACATAAATTATATCATTTTAATTATTTTGGAGAAAAAATTGCAAAAAAAATTTGAAAATTGTATTACAACTATGTTAGAAATAATAGGCGAAAATCCGCAAAGAGAGGGTCTTTTAAAAACTCCGACAAGAGTTTTTAAGGCTTATGAATTTTTAACCAAGGGTTATAATGAAAACATTGACAATATTTTAAACGATGCTCTATTTGAAAGCTCAAATAATGAAATGGTTTTAGTAAAAGATATAGAATTTTATAGCCTTTGCGAACATCATCTTTTGCCTTTTTTTGGTAGAGTAAGTGTAGCTTATATTCCTGATAAAAAAGTTGTAGGTCTTAGTAAAATTCCGCGTCTAGTAGAAATGTTTGCAAGAAGACTTCAAATTCAAGAACAACTCACAGAACAAATCGCAGATGCTTTAATGAATAGCGTTAAAGCAAAAGGTGTTGGCGTTGTGATAGAAGCAAGACATATGTGCATTGAAATGCGTGGAGTGCAAAAAGCAAATTCTATTACTAGCACTTCAGCTTTAAGAGGCTTATTTCTTAAAAATGAAAAAACGAGAAAAGAGTTTTTTTCTTTGATTAATTCCCCAAAACAAGTAAGATTTTAATGGAACTTAATAAACTAAGACAAAAGCTAAAAAATGAAAATTTAAATTCTATTTTTGGAGAAATTACAAAAATTTCTGCTACGAGTATAGAAATCAAAGGATTAAAAACTGGTATTGGGGATATTATAAAACTTATTTCAAATGAAAATGAGCATCTTCAAACTTTAGCTATGGTAGTGGAAATTAAAGATAAATTTAGTTATTTAAGTCCCTTTAGTTTTATAGAAGGCTTTAAAATAGGCGATCGTGCATTTTTAAGTGATGCTGGTATGCAAATTGGGGTAAGCGATGAACTTTTAGGGCGCGTAGTAGATCCTTTTATGAGACCTAAAGACGGCAAAGGGGCTATTGAAGCAAGTAAATTTATGCCTATAATGAGAGCTCCTATTGATGCGATGAAAAGAGGGCTTATCGAGGAAGTTTTTCCTGTTGGGGTAAAAACTATTGATGCACTTTTAACTTGTGGTGTAGGACAAAAATTAGGAATTTTTGCAGGAAGTGGAGTTGGTAAATCCACTCTTATGGGTATGATAGTTAAAAACTCCAAAGCACCTATAAAAGTTGTTGCTCTTATTGGAGAAAGAGGACGCGAAATCCCAGAATTTATTCAAAAAAATTTGGGCGGAAAATTAGATGATACCGTTATCATCGTTGCAACAAGTGATGATAGTGCTTTAATGCGAAAATATGGTGCTTTTTGTGCAATGAGTGTAGCAGAATACTTCAAAGAACAAGGTAAAGATGTACTTTTTATAATGGATAGTGTAACGCGCTTTGCTATGGCGCAAAGAGAAATTGGATTAGCATTAGGGGAACCTCCTACAACCAAAGGCTATCCGCCAAGCGTTTTAAGTCTATTGCCTCAACTTATGGAAAGAGCTGGAAAAGAAGAGGGCAAAGGCACGATTACTGCATTTTTTACCGTTTTGGTTGATGGTGATGATATGAGTGATCCTATTGCAGATCAAAGTCGCTCTATCTTAGATGGACACATTGTTTTAAGCCGAGAACTTACGGACTTTGGAATTTATCCACCTATTAATATACAAAATTCAGCTTCAAGAGTTATGGGTGATATTATTACAAATGAACATAAGCTTTTGGCAAGAAAATTTAAAAGATTAAATTCATTACTTAAAGAAAATGAAGTTTTGCTACGTATTGGAGCCTATCAAAAAGGAAGCGATAAAGAACTTGACGAGGCTATAGCTAAAAAAGATTTTATGCAAAAATTTTTAGGGCAAAATCCTGAAGAAAGTTTTGAATTTAATGATACTATAGAACTTTTAAAACAAATAGATACTTCCATAGCTATGCCTAATAATCAAAATCTTGGTAGCTCAAATGCAACACTTCCAAACCCTAATCAAAAATAGTTTTTAATTTTGATGTAAAATTTTATGTGCATTTAAAGCTTGAAATAAATCATTATCATTTACCCAAATAAGTTTTTCATTAATAGAGCAATCCCATTCTAAAGGCAATGGCTTTAAAGTATCCCTAGAAAGAAATTTTTTCCAATATTTTCTAATTTCTTCGTTCTTTTTTTCATATAGTTGCCATATATCCCCATCATAAACATAGCTCTCCCATTCTATAAAAGGAACTAATTTCACAAAAAAATCATTCTCATATCTTTGAGAAAGTATCCCTTTGGAATTTATACTATTTAAATCTTGTTGATAATTTTTAATAATAACATTCATTCTAGAATCTAAAAGCTCATCTTTATCTAACAATGATAATACTTCTTTGGAATAATAATTGATAAAAAAATTTTTCCCATACTCGTTAATAGCATCAATCATTGTATCTTTATAAACTATGTCTTTAAAATTTTTTAAATAAGGATTTAAAATACTATTTTTAGAATCAATAGTATAATCATATCCTGAAAAAAAATAAGTAAAATCCATAAAAGCATAATCAGCATTCATTCCATTACAAAGCAATAAAAATATATCTTTAAGCTCCTCTAAAATTTTATTTTTATTATCCATTTGATCGCTAGGTTTTTTATGTAAAAATTGATTCTTAAATTTTGTATTATAATTTTTAACAAGATAATCAAGCATCTGCTTTGTAATATTATAATTTAACACCAAACAAGAATTAAAATAAACATCACTCGAATTAAAAAATGGGGCTAAGTTTTTATTGGAAATAAAAGTATTAATCTCACTTTGAGAAAAATTTTTTCCACTTGCATTCCAAAAAGGAAAATTAGGAGAAAAATTATATAAACTCCCTATTCTTAAAGATTTATCTTTTAATTTTTGATAAAGATGAAATTTGCTTTGATCTTGACACAATTTATCATAAATTTTAAGATATGATGCTTCATTAAAATCAAAATAATCATCCTCTCCATGCAAATTAATGGCTCTAAATTCATCAATTTTAAAGTATGAATTTAGTTGCATTAAAGCATTTAAAATTTTCTCCAAATTGACATTATAAAATTTTCCTAAATTTTGATTTTTAAATTCAAACCACTCTCTCATATCAAGGCGATGAGAATTTAAACTCCAAGCTTTAAGATTTTTTTCATCACTAAAAGAATTTTTTGAAAAAAATAAAAAAGAAATTTGATTGCTTGTTTGAAATTCTTCTAAGTATTTCATAAAAACTTAACTTTTATTTTTAGATTTCATAAATTTATCATTAATCATTTTAGCTATATTTATCATATCTTCACGCTCTAAATCATCTTCTTTTATACCTTTATTTTTTATATATTCATCTTGAAATTTAAAGATTTCATTTTCCATTTTTTTTAAACTTTTAGCCCCAAATTCTAATAAAATTTTTTTAATCTTAGAAATTTGACAAACTTCCATAATACAAATCAATCTTGGCCAACGAACGTGGTTTGGATTTGCTCCAAGCTCCAATAGAGCTTTAACAGTATTATAATTTTGCTCATCATCACTTTCTACAACATCCATTAAAGGAGTTGATCCTGCAAAATAAAATTCTTCCTCCCATTCTTTAGATTTTTCATTGAATTTTTGATAAATTTGACTTTGTATTTCTAAATTTGCGCCATATTTTAATGCAAGCTTTATTTCATCTATTTCCCCTCTTCTAGCCCAATTATGCAAAATACTATCTCCTAAGTGGTCAAAAACATTAAATGTTGCTCCTTTTGTTACAAAATATTTTATTACTCTTTCATCAAGTCCTACTTGATCCATATAAAAAGTCAATGCATTATAATTATCCTTTACATGTTCAAATTTAAAATTTGGATTTATACCACAAATATCTATAAGATAATCTAATAATCTTGTATCTTTTCCTTGTTCTATAGATCCAGCAGCAGCATTAGCAAGAATATTATCACAAGAAAATAAAGGAGTTTTTATACCCTCCTCTTCACACAATAATTCATAAAAACTTTGTTTTATAGGATAATCTTTTAAAAAATTTACAGTTTTTTCAAAATCATTCGCAAAAACCAAATCACAAAGCTCATCTCTTAAATTATCTATTTCTTCGCTACTTAAAGCACTGATTTTTTCTCTAGCTTCTAATTCTCTTTTAGATACTCCCTTAATACTCATCTACTCTCCTTAGCTTGGTATTTGCAATTGCTGATCTTTGTTTAATTCATCTTCTATGCTTAATGGATTATTTAAATTTAGTCTTTTAATTACTATTTTATTGGGAACATTATTTTTTAAATGATCCAAATAAATTTCTTTAAAAATAGTTTTTATACTCCTATGCATGTGTCTATGATAGATAAAACCTTTTCTACTTCCTAAATCCCCTTTCACAAAAGCCCTAAGATTTAAAAAAGAAAAATTAGAATTTTCTTGTTTGAGTTTATTAATAAATTTTTCATTTTTTTCTTTATCAATAGCTATGCTATCGCTTAATTTTGTATAATGATTGCATAAAAATATATAATCTAGTTCATATTCTTGTGCAAGTTTTAACTCAAAGCTTATTTGTTCTGTTAAATCTTGCTTTTGAACGTTTTTAACTTCGATAATACTCCTTTTATCATTTACAACAACCAAAAAATCAGGAATAGTAAAGTTATAACTATTTTGATTAAAATTTGCATCAAATTTTCTTCTATTGGATATATATCTTGTTGATCCTCTACTAAATAACATAGAAGCTGCATACTCTCCTAATTCTCCTATATCTTTTGAATTAGGGCTCTTCTCTTTTAAAGATTCATTTTTAGATTTCTTAATCTTTTTTTGAGTTTTATTTTCCTTTTTCTCTTCATAGTCTTTTATTTTTTTATCAAAACTTTTAGCATATTCATATTTTCCCATTTGAGAGCTTTCTCTTATGCTTTTGAATTTTTTCTTGCTTACTACTCTTTTTAGAACATCTACGCTATAAATTCTGTCTTTATTGATACTATCAAAAAGTTCTTCTTGTCTTTTTTTAGCATAAATTAATATACCTTTTTGTTGTTGTTTTTTAATCTCCTCTTGAGAAAGGTTTTCTTCCTGATTTAAAATTGTTAAAAATTCTTTTGGACTTTGAAGATTTAAAGCATCATTTTGAATTTGAGCTATTTTTCTTTGAAAAGTTAATGTTTTTTCTTTTGTTTTTCTAAGCTCTGTTAAAATAATAGCCCTATCTTCTAAAGGAATAGGATCAAAAACAAAACCTCTTTTATTTTTTTGTTTAGGAATCAATCTTACAATCAAACTTCTAATACCTTTTTCAAATTGTTCTGCTAAAAAACTACCAGGGATAATAGCCTTGCCATCTTTTACTTCAAAGCTTTTAATTTCTTTTTCTTCTTTAGTATATCTATCATAAAAAATATCAAATTCATTACCTTCATCAAATTTTGATTTTAAATCACTTCCCTTTTTTTCTTCGAAATTTTCATTTAATGATGTATCATTTATCTGAGAGTCTATCTTTTCTTTGTGCTTAATAACATCTTTAATATCGATGTCTAAATTTGCATTATCTTTAGCTTCTATAGAATCTTGTTTATAAAGTTCCATTTCTTTTAAAACAATACTATTTCCATCTTTTTTCCTAAATTCAAATTCTTTTATTTTTTTTGAATTTGTGCTTTTTCCTTTTTTTCTTTTTTGTACAGGCTCTTTTGCTTGCATCTCTTTTTCTTTAACCAAAAAATGCTTGGGTTCATAAAAAGCAAGTTTGCAATTTGATAGTATAAAAACTTTTCGAAACTCTTTAACTAAAAAAACGATATCATTAAATTCTATCAACTCAGGCATAAACAATTCCTAATTTAATCAATCCTTAAATCTCCACCTTTAATTCTAAGCCCTTTAGAATCTATAATTACTTCTACCCCATCTACTTTTATAATAATTTCTTTTTTGGTGTGAATAATAGCAGAACCATTTTCTATTTGCGTTATAGCTTTTTTCTTAGCAACTATAATATTTTCTTCATTAGCTAAAAAATTAACAAAATCAGCATTAAAAGAGCAATTTTTATTTGTTCTAAAACCCAAAGACTCCTCAGCTTGAATTTGCAAATGTTCCTTACTTAGCAAAAGTGTATCTTTTGAAGAATCTATTTTTATACTATCTCCAGTCATAAGAGTATAAGATCCTTGAATTGTTTCGTTTTTATTATTTCCCACTCTTTGTATATAATCATTTGAAATCTCTTTTTCAAAATTATTTTTTACTTCTACTTTTTTATCATTTTTTACATATTCTTCATAATCTTGACCTATATTAATTTTATGTGTAACGCCAACATTTAAAGTATTGCTAAGACCTACATTTGTATCTTTTGAAAGTAAGGTATTTTCTAAATACTCTGCGCCAACATTAACATTTTTAAATCCAGCAATATTTTGCATATGTCCTAAAATAATAAATTCGCTAAATAAACCTCCAACTTCTGAAGTTTTGTTGTTTTTTATAACCTGTTCGTGATTATTAATAATTTCTTCTTTATAATCTTTTTGTGCTAAAAGATAAATTTCTTCTTTACCTGCTTCATTTTTAAAAGTTAATTCATTTCTCTCATAAGATCTTAAATTTTCTTGTCCTAAGGTTGAGTTAGATATAGTTAAGAAATGATTATTTGTATAATTTAAATCATAATCTTTATTTTCTTGTATTTTAAGCTCTGGTAGCCCCTCATATCTTATTAATGGAATTTGTCTTAAATAATTTAAAGCATTATTGGCAATCTCTCTTTTAAACTTAGGATAAGAATAAAGAGGTAGAGCATTATTTTCATTATAAAAACTCCCACTTATAAAAGGCTTATCAATATCATTTTCTAAAAACGAAATTAACACCTCATCTCCAACTCTTGGTATTCTAAAAAAACCAGAATAGCTTGAAGCTATAGGAGAGCTTACTCTTAAAAAACAGCTATGGTGATATAAATGTTCTTTTTCATCAATTGTTTCTTGATTTACAAAAGCATCAAATCTTACCTTTACCCTACCGTATTTGTCTGTAAAAACTAAATTGCTTTCATTTGAAATTTCATTATTTTCTCCTATAACTATCCCCTTTGTTTGAGTAGGTGCTTTAGGTTTTGTTTTAAAACTTGGAACAAATGGTATATAACTTGGCAAAAGCGTAACTGTATTAAAATAAGATTTTGTAAAGTGAAAATCTTTGATTTTTTGATTATCATTTGTATTGATAGAGTTGGCTAAAATTGCATCATCAATTAAATACTGTTCTAAATTTATGATAATAAAGTCTTTTTTTTCTTTATTATCTAAATTTCTTTCATATGAAGAATTAAAATTTATATTAACTTTGTCGCTTAAGGATAAATTATAAATATTACTTTTTGCTTTAAAGCTTTCATTTAAAAGTTTATATCTTTTTTCTTTTAAATAAATAGGAGTCTTTAAATCTATATCTTCTGTAAAAGAATTCGCACTTTCATAAATATGCTCATTATAATATTGTAAATTTTTAAATTTTTCATCAATTGTATTAAGATTTAAAGAAGTTGCGCTTAAAGGATTACTAGCATTTGTGCTTGAATAGGTAAATTGATTAGAAAAAATAGATCTTTCTTTTATAAAAGAATAAATACAAGGTTCATGTAAAATATTGTTAATATTAGAATTAAATTGAATATTTTGACTTTTAGATGATACAAAAGTATCACAAAAATAAATTTTTTCATCATCTTCATAAAAATATATACCATTATTATGAGCAAGTCGTGTGATAAATTCCAAATCACTCTCATTATATTGAATAATGAGTTCTTTTTTAGAATAACTATGTTTAAGTTTTGAAAAATCAATTTCTTTATTGATAAATTTTCCTTGATAAAAATCCAAAGTTATTTTAATAACTTCCAAAATACTTAAGTCTGTATAGATCCTATTAGCTCTATTAAAAGACATTCTGGCAAGTACAGAACTAAGAGTAAATTTAAAAAAATGTTTATATGAAAGATGTTTTATTTCTGAATCAACTATATTATTTGCACTTTCATTGCTTAAACCCAAATAATTAACATAAGAAACAATACCTTTATAAATTTTATTTTCTTTATGTGTAAAATCAATTGTTGTATTTTCATAAGGATTTTTAATAATAAAATGAGCCTCCTTGTCAATCAAGGAATTAGGATGAAAATTAATATTTGCGTCATTAATTAAGTTTTCTTCTAAAATTTCAATATAGCCCTCACACTCGCAAGTAAATAAATCTTCTAAACTTTCTTTAATATAAGCCTTAGTGATTTTAAAAGAAACAGATGGATTAATAATATTTAAACTAAGATATGAATTCATAACTACCACCTTCTTTTAATCAATTTAGCCTGTGATTATAAATTATATCATAGTTTATGTCTTAAATAATAATTCTTACTAAATTAATAAAATTAATTTAGTGCTTTAGCTACTTCTTTAATCATAGCCTCCAATGATTCAAGCCCGCCACCTGAAAGATACCAATATTGTGGATCAAGATAAATAATTTTATTATTTTGTGCCGCTTTAGTTTTTAAAATCAAAGCATTATTTAGTATATCTTTAGCTTTTTCTTGATTGCCAACTATAACATTTCTATCTATAACGAAAATAAAATCTGGATTTTTTTCCAAAATATACTCTGAGTTAATACTTTTACCATGTGTTCCAACTTTTAAAGATTTATCTACAGGCTCAATGTCTAAAATATCATGTATTAAACCAAATCTTGAAGAAGAGCCAAAAGCTGAAATTTTATTGGAATTGGTAAGTATTATTAAAGCTTTCTTATCTTTGCTAATTTTGCTTTTTATTTCAGAAATTTCTTCTTTTATTTGCGATATTTTCTCTTTTGCTTCACTTTCCTTATTGTAAAGTTTTGCAATACTTAAAACATTATTTTCAAAAGAAAATAAAAAATCAGAATTGTTAATACCTAAATATATAGTAGGAGCAATTTGATTCAATTTATCATAAAACCTAGTTTGACGACCCGAAATGATGATTAAATCGGGCTTTAATGCGTTAATCGCTTCTAAATTTACTTGTTGAACACCTCCTATGTTACTTTTATTATCATATTGTTTTAAATAAGGAGGCAAATTTTTAAGAGGAACTCCAATAACTTTATCACTTAAATTTAAAGAATCAAAAGTATCCAAAGAACCAAAATCTAAAATCACAACTCTTGAAGGGTTTTTAACCACCCTACTCTCACCTAAAGAATGTTTAATCAAGAAAGAATCCCCCTTATCAGTCACGCTAATAGGGGTAACAACTAGAGTATTTTCGCTATTATTTTTAATCTTATTGTCAAAACAAGCACTAAAACCCAACAATAAAAATAAACAAAACCATACTAAAAAACTTTTCTTTTTCATATTTTTCTCCTTAAAATAAATTAAAAATAAAGACATACTTTTTTATTTTTAAATTCCACTAAAGGAATTTCCATATCATAAACCTCTTTTAACACCTCGCTATTAATGATTTTTTCCGTATGATCAAATTTCACAATTTTTCCATCTTTTAAGGCAAGAATTTCATCAGAGTAAATTGAAGCAAAATTAATATCATGCAACACTACTATAATAGATTTATTAAAATCTTTAATTAAATTTTTCATTAAATTCATAGTCTGGACACAATGTTTCATATCAAGATTATTTAAAGGCTCATCAAACAAAATAAATTCAGTATCTTGAGCAATAA
This sequence comes from Campylobacter novaezeelandiae, assembly GCF_004323845.1. Lineage (GTDB taxonomy): Bacteria > Campylobacterota > Campylobacteria > Campylobacterales > Campylobacteraceae > Campylobacter_D > Campylobacter_D novaezeelandiae. The sequence goes on from NZ_QPGR01000001.1 coordinate 139,330, forward strand.
TCATTGCTATAAAGGCTCTTTGTTTTTGTCCACCACTTAAAGTATCTAAATATTTATCTTTTATCTCATAAAGTCCTGTATAATTTAAAGCTTCATTAATTTTTTCTTTATCTTGAGAATTTAATCTTCCTTGAGAATAAGGAAAGCGACCAAAAGATACCAACTCTTCAATACTTAATCTTAAATTTAAATTATTTTGCTGTTTGAGAATAGAAATTTTTTGGGCTAATATATTTTCTTTATAGGAATTAATATTTTTACCATCAATATATATTTCACCATTATCAGGCTTAAGTAAACGACTTATAAGAGAAAGTACAGTACTTTTGCCAGCTCCATTAGGGCCAATTAGTGAAATTAGTTTGTTTCTAGGAAAAGTCAAATTTAAATTTGAAACTATGCTTTTTTTATTATAACTTTTGCTTATATTTTTTAATTCTATCATAATTTACTCCCCTTAAAAACGAGATATAAAAAATAAATTCCTCCGAGAAAATTTATAATCACGCTTATAGTTGTGTTATACTCAAAAACCCTTGAAACAAAAAATACACCTATAATTAAAAATATTATTGCGATCAAAGAGCAAGCTAAAAGCAAAAATTTATGTTTAGAAGTTTTAAAAAGCTCATAAGTAATATTGCAAATTAAGAGTCCTAAAAATGTAATAGGACCAACTAAAGCTGTGCTTATAGAAGTTAATATAGCTACAATTATCATAAGATGTTTTATAATCTTATGATAATTAATTCCTAAATTTATACTTAAATCTTTACCTAAAACCAAAGGATCTAAAAATTTCAAGTATTTAACAACAAAGACCATACTAATTAAAGTGATAATACTTGCTAAAAATAAAACATCAATTGCAATATTATCAAAACTAGCAAACATCCTTCCTTGAATAATCATAAATTCATCAGGATCGATTAAAACTTCAAAAAAAGTTCCCAAAGTAGAAAAGAATGTTCCAAAAATAATTCCTAAAAGCATAATTAAATAGATATTTCTTTCATTTTTAAAAAGAAGTTTATATAAAAGCAAAGAAAAAATTACCATACAAAATAAAGAAAGTAAAAAATTAATATTTTCTTTATATACAATTAAATTAGTTGAGCCTAAAATAAAAACCAAGCAAGATTGTAAAAGCATATATAAAGAATCAAGACCTATAATACTTGGTGTAAGAATTTTATTATTGCTAATAGTTTGAAAAACAATACTTGAAACGGCAATACATATACCAACAATAACAATAGAAGCAATTTGCAAACTGCGATTTTTTAAAGCATAATTGCTAAATTCTCCCATAAAACCAAATAAATAAATACCTACACTAAACAAGGCAATAAAAATTAAAAAATATATTTTTTTATCCATTTTTTCTCTTTAATAAAATCCAAATAAATATCAAAGATCCAAAAACTCCTGCTACTATACTAATTGGCATTTCAAAAGGAAAAATAATTATTCTTGCAAAAATATCACATATAAGCAAAAATAAAGCTCCGCTTAATGCAATATAACTAAGATTTCTTTTAAGATTATCACCCTTATAAATAGAAATAATATTAGGAATAATAAGACCCAAAAAAGGTATAACTCCAACAGTTAAAACAATGACTGAAGTAATAATTGAAACAATAAATAAGCCAAGACCAAGGACAAAATTATAAGAAATACCAAGATTAATGCATACTTCTTTTCCCATACCTACAATAGTAATTTTATTGGCAAAAATATATGCAACAACTAACATAGGTAAACTTATATAAATTAGCTCATAATTTCCTTGCATAACATTAGCAAAACTCCCCTGTAGCCATCCTTGAATATTTTGGATATAATTTAAACTATAAGCAAAAAAAGTTGTTAAAGAATTAATAATCCCGCCAAACATTAATCCTACCAGAGGTATGAAAATACTATCTTTGAATTTAATTTTTCTTAAAATTTGTATAAAAACAATACTTCCAAGCATAGTAAAAATACAAGCAATTAAAGTTTGAAATAAAAAAGAATAAGTATTGAAAAATACTAAAGAGATTAAAATTCCAAATCTTGCACAATCCATAGTTCCAGCAGTGGTTGGAGAAACAAATTTATTTTGAGTAATCTGCTGCATAATAAGACCACAAATTCCCAAACTCATTCCTGTGATGATTATGGCTATAATTCTTGGAATTCTTGTTATAAACAAAAGTTCCAAATCTTCGTTATTTAAAGAGAATAAAGAAATATCTTTTACTCCTATAAAGACACTTACTATAGAAAAAATAAAAAGTAATGATAATAAAACCTTTAGTTTTATAAAGCAACTGAACAAAAATTTCCTTAATTAAATAATGATAATAATTATTAAAAATTATATACTATTTTTCTAAATTTTTTATAAAAATGATATTAATTTTCAAAAATATTACGATATTCAAATTAAACCAATAATTGGCGCAAATAAGATTAATAATTGCGATAAATTCAGCTTATTTTTTGATTTAATGGATATAATACTAGTTTTATTTTATACCAATCAGGAGGTCCAAAATGGCTTTAGATTCGGCTAAGAAAGCAGAAATTATTGCTAAATTTGCTAAGAAGTCAGGTGATACTGGCTCTACAGAAGTTCAAGTTGCGCTTTTAAGTGCTAGAATTTCAGAACTAACTGAACATTTAAAAATCTATAAAAAAGATTTTTCTTCACGCTTAGGTCTTTTAAAACTTGTAGGACAAAGAAAAAGACTTTTATCTTATCTTAAAAGAAAAGATCACAATAGCTATATAAAACTTATCAACGAACTTAAACTTAGAGATAAATAATCATTCATCTAGGGTTTTCTTAAAGCCCTAGGTTTCTTTTAAAACTTTTTTCTCTTCCAAAATATAAGGAATGTCATGAAAACAAAATCCTTAGAAAAACAAATGAAACAAAACCATTTATACAGCTTAATACAAAAAATTAAAAAAACAAATCTAAATTCAAAATTTTCCATTACAAGAAGCATAAATATAAAAACAAATTTAAAAGCAGAAAAACAAATTCAACAAATTGCAATGGAATTAAAACCATGGAGAAAAGGTCCTTTTAAAATTGATAATCTTTTTATAGATTCTGAATGGCAAAGTTTTATAAAATTTAATATTTTAAAACCCTTTATAAAAGAGATCAAAGATAAAGTTGTTGCCGATGTAGGATGCAACAATGGTTATTATATGTTTAAAATGTTAGAATTTAATCCAAAAAAGATCATAGGTTTTGATCCCTCTATAAAATATAAATTACAGTTTGAACTCATCAACGCTTTAGCCAAAACAAATATTAAATATGAGCTCTTAGGAGTTGAAGACTTACCAAATTATAAGCATAAATTTGATGTTATCTTTTGTTTGGGGGTTATTTATCATAGAAGCGATCCAATTAAAATGTTAAAACAACTAAAACAAAGCCTTAATAAAAATGGTGTTGTATTTTTAGATACTATGTTTATTAAAGATAAAAGAGAAATTGCTTTAATTCCTAGAAAAACTTATTCTAGAATATCAAATATTTTTTTTATTCCGTCGATATTGGGTTTAAGAAATTGGTGTGAACGTGCTGGATTTGAAGAATTTGAAATTTTAGCTATTAAAAAAACAACCAAAAGAGAACAAAGAAAAACAGAATGGATTGATTCTTATTCTTTGGAAGATTTTTTAGACCCAGATAACCAAAACTTAACTTATGAAGGTTATGAATCACCTAGAAGAATTTATGTAAAATTAAAGGTTTAATGATGGCAAAAAAAGATAATTTTGAAGAATACGCTCAACTAGAAGAATACGCATCTCAAGAAGATATATCGCGTATAAAATCAGAACTTGTAACATGCCCTGATTTAAATAATTCTCTTTCTGGAACTATTATTGAACTTTCAAAAAATTATGCTAAATCTATTTTAATAACTTCTCCAGAAATGATAGTAGATGATCAAGGGCTTATCTTTGATGCATTTATTTTTTCTGCAGCAAATTATGTTGCACAAGCTGCCATAAATAAAGAATATTCTGTTTTAATAGGATCAAAATGTTTTTTCTATGCCCCATTAAAACTAGGAGATGTTTTAGAACTTGAGGCTCATGCTTTATTTGATGACTCTTCTAAAAAAAGAGAAGTTAAAATTATAGGACACGTAAGCGAGATTAAAATTTTTGAAGCAAATTTACAAATCGTTACAATGGATGATCATATATTTAAGCTTAAACGACCTATATCAAATACAACAAAACAAGAAGCTCAAACAAATGAAAATGGAGCAAATGCAAATCCAGAAGCAATGGCTGCAACATTAATGGCTTCAATGAGAAAATAATTATTTTGGATTTAAAGGAATATCAACCCAATTATTAGGGCATTCTTTATGATAAATTCCACTTGCATCATAATACTCTTTGCAATCACTATAATATCTATTGGAAATTCCTCTTTCGTTTACAAAACATCCGGAAAATAAAATAAATATAAAAAAATACATATACTTCATAAGTCTTTATCCAAATTAGAATTTATTTTGCTTTCTCCATTTATAAGGCTCTATAGGATTTTGATCTTTCCAAAGACCCAAAGAATTTTTCTGTGCAAATTTTTGATCTTTTATATAAATATCACTATAAAAACTATAGGCCCAAGCATAACCCTTAGAAACCATTATTTGATTAATATCTAAATCATCAAATTTCACAATTGCTAAAATTCTACCATAAAGATCTTCATCTTTATAAATTATTTTTACTTTTTTATCCTTAATTATCGAGCTAAGATAATTTTTAGCTTCTGTTCCAAATTTTTGCTTAAGCTCTGGAGCATCAATTGCAAAAAATCTTATTTTATATTTACTTCCACTTGAATTTAAAACTTCTATAGTATCACCATCTATAACTTTTATAACCTTTGCATCAAAAGATTTTGTTTGGGCTATAAAACTCTCTATAAAAATTAACACAAATATCAAAATTAAAAAAGAAAAAAATTTTTTAGGATCACTTAAAATTTTTCTAAAATTCAATATTTTTCCGATATTTAATCTCATTTTAATTCCAAAAACTAAAAATTATGTATAATTTTATCTAATAAAAGGAGTTAGAATGCAAAATGTCATACAAAATTTTAAAAAATTATGTGAAATACCACATTGCAGTTATGAAACAGAACAAATGAAAGATTTTTTAAATGCTTATGCTAAAGAGAAAGAATTTGAAGTAAATATTGATTTAGCTGGAAATATTCATTGTATTAAAGGTAATCCTAAAATTTGTTTACAAAGTCATTATGATATGGTTTGTATGGGAAGCGCCCCAAAAATAGAAGTTTATGAAGAAAATGGATATTTAAAAGCTAAAAATTCATCCCTGGGAGCTGATAATGGCATCGGCATTGCTATAATGCTTGAAGCTATGCAAAAATTTCAAAATTTAGAATGCCTTTTTACTAATAATGAAGAAGTTGGACTTATGGGGGTTAATGATTTAGAGCATAAACTGTGCTCTAAAATGTTATTAAATTTAGATCATGAAAATGAAAATGAAATCATTATAGGCTGTGCTGGTGGAGTAGATATAGATGCTTTTTTAGAATATAACACAAAAGAGTATTTTGGAAAAGTTTATGAATTAAATGCGATTAATTTTAAAGGTGGGCACTCTGGTATTGATATCATTGATAACCCCAAAAGCTCTATAAAAGAAATGGCACGTTTTATCAAAGAAAATAAAGGGAAAATTATAAATTTTGAAGGCGGAGAAAGAATAAATTCTATACCAAAATATGCAAAAGCTTTAGTATTTTTTGATGATAATATTAAATCTAGCAAATATATTGATTGTAAATTTATAGGAGAAAAAAAAGAAAAAATATGTTTAGAATCTGATATTTTACTTGATGCTTTAAATTCTTTTTCTCAAGGAGTTCATAGTTTTAACAAGAAGCTAGATATAGTTCAAACAAGTATTAATTTAGGTATTTTAAAAATGAGTGAAAAAGAAATAAAAATAAATCTTTTTGCAAGATCGAATTTGCTAGAAGATTTAAAACAAATTGAATTTGAAACTCTGACACTTTTTAAAGCATTTAATTTTAAAACTCACTCTTTTAATTTTTATCCACCTTGGGAAGGAAAGGAAAATGAATTAAGCAGTGATTTATTAGAAATATTTAAAAAAGAAAATAAAAATATTAAAATTTCAGCTATACACGCAGGCTTAGAATGTGGTATTATTGAAAAAAAACAAGAACTTTTATGCTGTTCTATAGGGCCAAATATATATAATCCACATTCAACAGATGAAAGATGCGAAATAGCCTCTATTGAAAAAATCTCAAAAATTGTTTTTGAACTTCTAAAAAAATATCAATAATTAAAATATATTTCTTGCATCTTTTGCAAGAAAATATTTTAATATCAACACGCAACTTATAGCACTACATCCTACAAAAATAAAATAAAATTTCAAATAAGTATCAAAAAATAAATCCACTATAAAAGGAGTTACAAAACTTAAAATTGCATAAGAAATATTATAAGCAAAAGAAAGGCCACTAAATTTTAACTCACTTTTAAAAATTTGTGTCATAAATACAGGCGCAAAAGTAACAATTCCTTGAGAAAAACAAGTTATAAAATAAAATAAAACAAAATAATCATTATGCAAAGAAAGTAATAAAGAAGATAGCATAAATATCAAACTAAATATTATGCAAATTTTATAAGATCCATAAAATTTAGCCAAAATTCCTTGCACTAAAGAGCCTATCATTAAAATAAAAATTGCCCAATTTTGAATATAAAGAATTTCTATTTCATTTAAAGGTAAAATTTTATAAAAATATTTTGGCAATATCATTAAAGTAGCAATACCACTAGTTAATACAACACTCATTAAAAAACAAATAAGCATACTAGTTTTATGAGTTTTTAAAGCTTGTTTTAATGGGAATTTTAAAATTTGATTATTTTTCTTTATCTTCTCAAAAATAGGAGTTTCATCAAGATGTTTTCTTAAAAAAAGTGCTAAAAATCCAAAAATAGCACTTATTACAAAAGGTATTCTCCAAGCATAAAGCTCTAATTCCTCTTCATTAAAAGTATTTTTCAAGACAATAACTGTTAAACCACCCAATAATAAACCAAACGTTAAAGTCATAGAAATAAAACCTAAGGCCAAAGGAATTTGCCTGCCTTTAACAAATTCACTTACAAAAATCCAAGAACCGCTTACTTCAGCACCTACAGCTAGACCTTGTAAAATTCTCATAGAAAATAAAATAATAGGCGCTATAATTCCTATATTTTCATAACTAGGTAAAAAAGCAATAACAAAATTAGGTAAAATCATCAAAAGCATGCTAATATAAAAAATTTTTTTTCGTCCTATTTTATCGCCAAAATGTCCAATAAAAATAGCACCTAAAGGACGTATTAAATAAGCAATACCAAATAATAAATAAGAGCTAAATTTTAAAAAATTTTCATCTTGAGGAGGAAAAAATATTTTAATAAAAATATCAAGAAAAAAGACAAATAAAATAAAATCATAGAATTCTAAAATGCCTCCTAAAGAGGCATAAATAATATTTTTTATTTTTTTATTTTTCATTAAAAATTAAATTTTTCCACCTTCTATAACAACATCTTCAGCATTTATATCACTTGAGAAATGATCTTTTAATGTTGCTTCATAATCTTTATGAAAAAATTGCTCATTAGAGAGTTTTATAATTAAGTTATCAAGAAATTCTTTTAATTGTGTATCACCTTTCTTAATTGCTGGTGCTATTACATCGTGATTTCCTAAATCTTTAATAGCCATTTTAAAATCAGGATGATTTTTAACCCATGCAAAAAGCAAAGTATTATCGTGACTTAAAGCATCTCCCCTCTTATCAAGCAAAGCAGCAAAAGTTTCTGTATTTTGATCATATTTTAAAGTTTTAATATCAGGATAATTCTCTGTAAAATATGCATCAGCTGTTGTTCCTTTATTAAGTAATAAAGTTTTATCTTTTAAATCCTCAATTTTAGATATAGTAGAATCTTTAGGAACAACAACTCCAAGAGAAACTTTCATATAAGGTAAAGCAAAATCAACTTGCTCTTCTCTTTGTGGTGTTTTAGTAAAATTTGCTAATATAATATCAACTTTGTTGGATTTTAAAAATTCAACACGATTAGCTGCTTCAACAAGGACAAAATGAACTTTATTTTCATCTCCAAAAAGTTCTTTGGCAATACGTTTAGCAAAATAAATATCATAACCTTGATTCTCACCTTTTTCATCTATATAGCCAAAAGGCGGTTTATCGCCAAAAACCCCTATTCTTACAAAACCATTCTTCTTAATTTGCTCTAAAGAATTTGCATTATTAGAATCAAAACAGGCCGATAAAGCTAATGATGAAAATATCATTAAAAAATACAAAAATACTTTTTTCATAAATAAACCTTTCTCTCTTTATTAATAAAAATAGAAACTTACTATATAAAAAAAATATAAATAAAAATAAATTCAATTAATTTTTATTTAAAAGTAGTTCCTCCATCTACAATAAAAGTATGTCCACTTACCCAACTTGCCTTAGATGAACAAAGAAATAAACAAGCACCAGCTAAATCTTCTGGTTGACCCATACGATTTAAAGGGCTTAGATTAATTGTAGCTTGTTTTACTTCCTCATAGTTTGTAAAAGCTCTTAAAGCATCGGTTTCTATTGGACCACCGCTTACTATATTTACACGTATATTCTTTTCTCCTAATTCAGTAGCAGCATATCTTGCCATAGCTTCTACAGCAGCTTTTGCAGTACCATGTCCTGCATAATTTTCTATATAAACTAAATTTCCAGTTGATGAAATGGAAATAATGCTTCCTCCCCCTACTTTTTCCATTCTTTTAGCAGCTTCTTGTGAGCCAACGACAAAAGCATTTACAGTTGCTGTAAAAATATTATTAATTCCTCTTGGCTTAAGTTTCATAAATTTAGTATATCCACCAACTACTGCACGACCAGAAATAATAGCATTAGAAATGAAAAAATCTACTCTATCAAAATCTTGATCAATTTTCTCAAAAAGCTCTTTATAAGTTTCTGGCTCCAAAATATTAAATTCATAAGCTCTTGCTTTGATATTAAAATTATTCTCTAAATCTTTTACAATGTCTTTAGCTAACTCTGCATTGGAATTATAAGTAAAAGCTATATTTACACCCATTTTTGCAAATTCATATACTATAGCTTTTCCTATACCTCTCGTTCCACCACTAATCACTAAAGTTTTTCCTAAAAATTCATTATTCATTAAAATCCTTTAATACTGTATTTTTTTAATATATTTTCAATCTTTTTAAAATTTTCATCACTTGGAGAGCAAAGAGGCAAACGGAATTCCAAAGAATCTATAAGACCCATAATAAACATTGCTGTTTTAATTGGAATAGGATTACTCTCACAAAATAGCACTTTATTTATACAATAAAGCTCATCATTGATTTCTTTAGCTAAGCTATAATTTCCTTTTAATGCTTCATGAGTTAATAAAGAAATCTTATCTGGTAGCAAATTAGAACTTACAGAGATAACCCCTTTACCTCCATTAGCAAGAATAGGATAATTAATAACATCATCGCCGCTTATTAAAATAATATCTGGTTCCTTAGCTAGCAAATCAACGCATTTTTCGATATTTCCACTTGCTTCTTTAATGCCGAAAATATTTTTACAATCTCTAAAAAGATCTATTATAGTATCTGTTGCGATTTCACAACCTGTTCTACTTGGAACATTATACAATAATATAGGAATTTCTATACTATCTGCTATACTTTTATAATGTTCATAAAGTCCCTTTTGGGTTGGTTTATTATAATAAGGTGTAACGCTTAAAATACCATCAGCCCCGCACTCTTGTGCAAATTTAGCTAAATCTATGGCTTCATGAGTGGCATTGCTTCCTGCACCTGCTAAAACTTTAACAGAAGTATTCTTACAAGTTGCAACAGCAAGTTCTATACAAGTCTTATGCTCATTGTGGGTTAAAGTTGCACTTTCTCCTGTTGTTCCTACTGGAACTAAAACATCTATGCCGTTATTAATTTGCCTTTCAATAAGCTTAATATAATTTTGCTCATCAATTTTACCATTTTTAAAAGGGGTGATTAAAGCAGTCATGGCTCCAATTAAATTCATTATTTTTTCCTTAAAATTACCGTAGTGGAATTATTATCATTAAAATATTTTTTAGCACATTTTACCAAATCTTTAATAGTTAAATTTTCAATATCTTTTTCATAGCTTAACAATGGTTTTAAATCTCCTTTTACCAAATAAGAACCAAAAAGATTTGAAACATCACTTGCACTACTAAGTGAAAATATAAAATCACTCTTAGTATTGTTTTTTATTTTTTCTAAATCTTTGATTGAAATCTGCTCATTCTTAATACTGTTAATAATTTTCCATAATTCTTTTTCAACCTGTTCAGCTTTAACATTTAAATTACAATTACAAATAAAAATAAATAAATTTTCATCAATAGTATCATTAACAAAAGCGTAGTAATCATTAATTAAATTTAACTTATCAACAAGAATTTCATTCATTAAAGAGCTTTTTCCATTTCCTAAAAGTTCAGCTAAAGCATTAAGAGCTGGAATGTCTTTGTGTTTAAAATTAGGAATTTTAAAACCTAAAGCAAGAATTTGTGTTTGAGAATTTCTTCTGAGTATTACTCTTTTAGAACCATCTTGTTTTGGTTCTTTCATATAAACTTTTGGAATAATTTTTGTATTTTTTATATTTTCAAAATATTTTTTAGCGCCATTAAAAACCTCTTCGCTCTCAATATCACCACTTACAAGTAAAATAGCGTTTTTAGGCTGATAATAAGTCTTATGAAATTCCTTAATATCTTCTATTGTCCAATTTTCAATATCTCTTAAAAAACCAATAGGAGTCCAATGATAAGGATGATAAATAAAAGCGTGATTAAAAAGTCGAAAATACAAGTATCCTAAAGGATTATTATCTGTTCTCCATCTGCGTTCTTCTAAAACAACTTTTCTTTCGGGTTGAAATTCTTCATCTTTTAAGGTTAAATTTTGCATTAATTCTGCAAAAAGTTCCAAGGCTTTATTTAAATTTTTCTTAGCACATTTGATATAATAATGTGTATAGTCAAAACCTGTACTAGCATTATCTACGCCACCAAAACCTTTAATAATTTCATCAAATTCTCCAGCTTTTAAATTTTTAGTACTTTTAAAATTTAAATGCTCAAGCATATGAGCAATGCCACTTTTACCCATAACTTCATTTCTAGAACCTACCTTATAAAAGATATCAACGCTAATAACTTCGCTATTTTTATTAACAGGTAGTGCATAAACTTCAAGTTTATTTTTTAAACTTATCTTTTTAAATTCAATCATTTAATATTTACTCCAACCGCTTCACTAATATGCATAAATCCATCTTCTCTTAATAAAGTAAGTAACTCTTGATTGATATTTCTAACAAGAGCTGGCCCCTTATAAATAAGTGCTGTAAAAATTTGGATTAAATTGGCGCCATTTTTAATACGCTCATAAGCTTCTTTACCACTATCAATTCCTCCACAAGAAATTAAAATAGTATGAGAAAAAAGTTCTTTAGCTAATTCTTTAAAAAATTTACCATTCTTTTCTTGTATGAGCTTACCGCTAATTCCTCCAAAAGTTCTTCCATTATCTAGCAAAGAATAATCAGTGCTCGTATTAGCAATCACAAAACCACTAGCACCATTTTCTATGGCTTTTTGACATAAATCAATAGCTAAAGATATATCCAGATCTGGAGCTATTTTAATTAAAATTGGTTTTTGGGTAATCTTTTTTGCCTCACTTAATAAATCATTTAAAAAAGTATGATTTTGTAAAGATCTTAAATTTTTAGTATTAGGTGAAGAAATATTGATAATAAAATAATCACACAAATCTTTAAATTCCCTTAAAAGGATAAAATAATCTTCTAGTGCATTTTCGCTATTTTTATTTTTTCCTATATTAGCACCTAGAGGTAATACAAAAGGATAAATTTTAACTAAATTTGAACGAATCTCTTTAGCGCCCTTATTGTTAAATCCCATAGCATTTTGTATGCTTTCTTGTTTTACCAATCGAAATACTCTTGGTTTTTCATTACCTTCTTGTGCTTTTGGAGTAAAAGTTCCAAATTCCAAAAAACCAAACCCTAAAGCACTCAAAGGTCTTATCATGGTAGCATTTTTATCAAAACCTCCTGCCAAGCCAACAGGATTATCAAAACAAAGCCCTAAAAGATTTTGCCTTAAGCTCTCATCTTGTACTATAAAACGATGGGCCAAAAAACTAAGTGCACCCGGAAAAACAACATTCAGACTTCTCAAAGAATACTCAACTAAACTATGAGCTGATTCTGGATCCATTTTAAAAATTAAAGGCTTTATACGTTCATAAATCATTTTTATCCTTAAAAATTTTAACTTAAATTTTAACTAAATTAAAATAAAGTTAAGCTTTGATTTTGTGCTCTTTATTTTTAAATTTCTGATAAAGGTGACAATTTTGCATTAATTCTTGATCGGTTCCAATTGCCAAAACCTTTCCTTTATCTATCACTGCGATTTTATCAGCATTTTCTATAGTGCTAAGCCTATGAGCAATCATAACAATAAGCCTATCTTTTTTTAAACTTTCTATAGTATTAATAATAACTTTTTCACTTTCATTATCTAAAGCTGAAGTAGCCTCATCAAAAATTAGCATATCAGGATTCTTATATAAAGCTCTAGCAATAGCAATTCTTTGCTTTTGTCCGCCACTTAGATTCTTTCCGTTTTCATAAAGCTTTGAATGAATTCCTCCCATTTGCATACTAAATTCATAAGCATTAGCTAGTTTTAAAACCTCAATCACTTTATTTTCATTAAATTCTTCATTATATGCAACATTTTGAGCGATGGTATCGTTAAAAATATAAATATCTTGAGTCACTAAAGATATTTTAGATCTTAAAGATTGCAAGGAAAAATCGTCTATAGAATGATTATTGATAAAAATATCACCCGAATTTCTTCTAAAAAAATGGAGAATTAAACCCACAATGGAAGATTTCCCACCGCCACTAGGACCGACAAAAGCCAAAATCTCCCCTTTTTTTAAATAAAAATCAAGTCCTTTTAAAATTTCCTTTCCGCTTTCATATGAGAAATGAACATTTTTAAATAAAAGATCTGAAATATTTTCAAGTCTTTTATCTCCACCTTTAATCTCAGGTTTTAAATCTAAAAGATAAAAAGTTCTCTCACTTGCAACAATGGTAGTTTGCAACATACCATATAAATAAGATAATCTTTTTATTGGAGCATAAATCATAAAAAGTGCTGTAATAAAGCTGAAAAATGTTCCCACACTCATATTTCCATGTATAACCTCTCTTCCTCCAACTATGATAACTATAGATACTCCAAAAGAGCCTATAATCTCCATAATAGGACTTGTCAAAGAAGTTACACGAACACTTTTTAAAATAACCTTACTTAATTCATCATTTTCTTTAGAAAATCTTAGTTTTTCTTTATTTTCGGCATTATTAACTTTAATAATTTCTATATTAGAGAAAATTTCACTCAAACGAGATAAAAGATCTGAATTTTTTTCTTGAGTTATTTTTGCATATTTTTTAAGCTTCCTAGCAAACCAAACAAGCGGAAAAATGGCTACTGGTAAGACAATTAAAGCAAAAAAAGCTAAGGTTGGGCTTTGATAAATCACAACGCTTAAAAGTCCAATAGTAGTAATTAATTCTCTTAAAAAATCAGGAATAATATTAGCTACTATACTTTGCAAAGCATTGATATCGTTAGTGCAACGACTAATTAATTCCCCTTTTCTATAACGTTTAAAAAACATCATATCAAGTCTTAAAAGATTTTCAAGCACCCTAGATCTTAATATCCTTAATATATCAATCCCAATAAAGCTTGTATAATAGCTTTGCAAATAAGCTCCTAAATTTTTAAGAAAATAAACTATAAAAATAAAAAAAGGAGTTATATATAATAAATTAAGACTTTTATTTATAAAAATATCATCTAAAATAGGTTTAATAACATAAGCACTTGCAGCAGTACCCAAAGAGGCAAAAAGCATACCTATAATAGCAAATAAAAAATATTTCCAATACTGTTTATAAAAAGGCTTAAAGCGTATTAAGACATCAATTAAGGTCATTTTTTTCTGCATTATTTTTTTCCCATAAGGTTCCATTTTGAGTATCCATTAAAATAATATTATGTTTAAGTAAATTGGCACGAATTTCATCTGCCTTGACAAAATCCTTATTTTTTTTAGCTTCATTTCTTAAAAAAATTTGCTCTTCTATAAATTTTCTTTCTTCTAAGCTTACCCCAAATTGAAAATATTCACTAGGATCTAAAAAACCAAAACCAAAAATCAAGCAAAGCTCTTTAAGACTCCTAGAAAGTTCTTGTTTAAAAACTTTATTCTTGCCATCTTTATCAAGCTTTAAATTTACATTGACAATAAATTCATCAAGCAAAGATAAAGCTTTTGAAATATTTAAATCATCTTCTAAAACAAATAAAATTTCTTGACTTATTTTGCTTTGAAATTTTTCATTTTCAAATTTATTATCACATTTTTGAAGTGCTATTCTTTTTTTAAGTCTATAAAATTTATCAAGTCTTTTTTTACTCATTTGCAAATCTTCTAAAGAATAATTAAAATGAGCTCTATAATGGGTGCTTAAAAGATAAATTCTAAGAACTTCCGCAGGGAATAATTTTAAAGCATCTTTGATAAAAAAACTATTATTAAGGCTTTTGCTCATTTTTTCATTATTTATTTTTACAAAACCATTATGAAGCCAATAATTGCAAATTTCATAATTATAAGCACAACGACATTGGGTTGCCTCATTTTCATGATGTGGAAACAATAAATCAATTCCTCCAGCATGTATATCAAGTTTATCTTCAAAAATGCTTTGTATCATAGCTATACATTCGCTATGCCAACCTGGCCTTCCTTTACCAAAAGGACTATCGTAGAATTTTTCATCAAACTTCCATAAAACAAAATCACTTTCATTTTTTTTACAAACTTCATTTTCTAAACGACTTTGATTTTGAAAAATATCTCTTTTTGAAAGACTAAAATATTTCTCGTCCTTACTTGTATCAAAATATACCCCATCTTCTAAAATATAAGCATAATTTTCATTATAAAGTTTTTGAATAAGTTTTATCATATCTTTTATAAAATGAGTAGCTCTTGGCTTATGATCTGGTTCTAATACATTCAATGCTCTCATATCTTCTTCATAACTTTTGATATAAAATTCACTCAATTGTTCCAAACTTTGATTTTTCTCTTGCATTTTTTTTAAAATCTTATCATCAATATCAGTATAATTTCTCACAAAGCAAAGATTATAACCTTTAGCTTTAAAAACCCTTATTAAAAGATCAAAACATACACTACTTCTAGCGTGTCCTAAATGAGCATCATCATAAGTTGTAGGACCACAAAGATAAATATTTACTTTTCCTTTCTCTTTTGGAATAAATTCTTTTTTTTCTTTTGAAATACTATCTACTAATTTCATTGTATTATTCCTTTTATAAACTCAAATATATATACAAAAACAAAAATTATATTAGTTTTAAATTCTAATAATAAAATAACAACCAATGCAAATATTGCAAAAAATAAAATACAAAACTTCCAAGAAATTAAAGAGAAAAATTTCTTAAATCCAAACTCTTTGATATTAGCCAAAAGCAAATAAAATGCACTAATAGAAGAAGAAAGCGCAACGGCTAATATTTTATTTTTCTCATCTTGAATAAATAAAATAAAAACTATAGAACATAAAGCACTTAAAATCAAAGCCTTAAAAGCTATAAAAGCAGCTGTTTTTTGTTTAAATTTAGCATAAAGCCATAAAGATAATATTTTTTGCAAACCAAAAGGCAAAAGTCCTAAAAGATATGCTATTAAAACATAAGCTGTTATTAGAGCATCTTCATTGGAAAAATTTCCTCGTTCAAAAAGTATTTTAGTAATTTCTTTGGCAAAAATTATACCAATCATAGAAGAAAAAATAAGTAAAATACTTAAAAAAGCTAAAGCCTTTTTCATAAATTCTAAAGCTAATTCTTCTTGATTGCTTTTTAAATATTTTAAAATTTTAGGAAAAGCAACTTGCGTTAAAGCTATGGCAAAAAGAGCTAAGGGAAGTTGAAAAATACGATTTGCATAGTAAAGATAAGAAATGCTTCCAGTAATCAAAAAACTAGCTATAGTTGTATCCAGCAAAGAACTAAATTGTGTAGCAGAAGAACCTAAAATTCCATGAAAGAAATTTCCATAAAAAGATTTTAAATTCGTTTTTGTTTTTCTAAATTTTAAAGAAAGTTTCATAGCTTTCAAAATTCTATTGTTATAAAAAACAATTATATGTAAAATTAATTGTGCTATTCCGCTTAAAACTATAAAATAAGAAAAATAATAAAGCGTTTCATGGGGATTATTTTTATCCACAAAAAAAGCCGCTATAACAATACTAAGATTAAACAAAGAAGATGAAAATGAAGTAATAAAAAATTTTTGCCTATAATTTAATAAAGCTGCTATAAAAGTAACAATAAAGATAAAAAATAAATACCAAAAATTAATAGCCACTAAAGGAGAAGCAAGCTTTATGGTTTCTTCATCAAAGCCAAAAGCAAAAATTTTTGTAAAAAATGAAGAAAAAAAACTTACTAAAAGACAAAATAAAAATACAATAATACTAAATTGATAAAGCACGCCTACACAAAAGGCTCCCTTTTTTTTCACTTTGGTAAAATTGGGCAAAAAAGATTGGTTAAATGCACCCTCAGCAAAAATTCTCCTAAAAAAAGCAGGCATTTTGAGTGCTACAAAAAAAATATCACTATAAAGTCCTGCTCCCAAAAATAAAGCAATTAAAATATCTCTTATTAAACCTAAAACTCTAGAAAATAAAATTCCTAAAGCATTAATAATAAAATTTTTAAATACTAAATTTTTCATAATATTGCAAAACCAAGACTTTTAATAATTTTTCAAAATAAATATTTTAACCAAAATTGATTAAAAATTTACTATAATATATCTTTTCAATGAAAATTAGTGGAGAGTAACTTGTTAGAGAATGAAAAAATTATTTCTTATACCTCAAACCCCTACCAAGAATTACTAGCAGTCGCTTCACGAACAAATATAGATGTTAATGAACTTGATTACCACCTTCTCGCATTTTCAACTTGGTATCGCTTTGGAGATGAGGAATGGAAAAAAATTAGCGAAAAAGAATTGAATATTTTTGAGCAAGATGAGTTTTTTTTAAAAAATAATTTACAAGTTAAACAAGAGTATAAAATAGAAATCATTCATAACGCCAACAATAATGTCGCCAATGCTATTAAATTGATTGCAAATAAAAATTTGACCAAACTCATAGCAGAAATTGAACTTCAAAAAATAACCTATCATGAAAAAATAGCACTAGAACTACTTCAAAATATTTATAAAAAAATGATTAAACTTAAATTTTTAATTGGTATTCGCATTTTCGATTTTAAGAAACAACTTATTGAAACTGCTTCCAAAATCAAATCTTCTTCATCTAATTTTACCCAAGTCACCATTGCAAAAGGAATTTCGCCTATGCAAGCTCAAGATGAAGTATTGATTTTTAACTACAAAGAAAAGACTAAAAATTACACTCAAGATGAAAAAAGATCAGGCATTATTACGGTTGATGAAAATGAAGTGATTCTTACTCATATCAAAGCACGAAATGGAAAAGAAGGAAGAGATTTAAATTTGCATTTTTTAAAAGTGCTTGATCCTGTGCAAAATAAATTTAATATTTCTCATACAAATGCCATAGAAGCAAAAGAAAAAGAAGATCGCATAGAATATATAGCGCAAAAAAAAGGATTTGTTATAGAAGATGAGAATAAATATGACATCCAAAATACTTTAGATTTTAGAGAATTAGATTTTAAAAAAATAGGGACTATTAAAGCCGGACTTGATAAAGGAGTGGTTATTAATGTTAAATTCCCATCAGATATTCATGATGCTATTAATTCAGGGATTAAAATAGAATGCCAAGAATTAAATGTCGAAGGAAATATTGCTGCTAATACCTACTTAAATGCAATAAAAATTAACATTAAAGGAATTACACACAGCAAAAGCAAAATCAATGCTGAAGAAGTTTATGTTAAAACACATAGAGGTCATATTGATGCCAAAGAAGTAAACATTGATCTTTTAGAAGGCGGAAAAGTTAAAGCAGAAATTGTAAAAATCAAAAAAAGCTTAGGCGGAATTATAGAAGCTGATAAAATTTACATAGAAGAAGTTCTAACAAATAATGTTTTCACTTTTTATCAAAATATAGTTCTAGAAAAATGTCAAGGAGACAACAATAAATTTAATGCAAAAATAAAAAGTTTGGATAGAAACTATACTGAAGAACTTTTTATAACCAAAAATCAAATTTTACAAGCTGATCAAAAAATCGATCTTCTAAAACGAAGTATTAATTCAAGTCAACAAGAAGTATATGCTTTGAAAAAAAAGGTGCTTGAGCTTAAAAACTCAAATCAAACTATCCCTTTGCAATATGAAAAGATTATCAAAGATTTTGATCTTTATAATCAAGAATTTATAAAATGGCAAAATCAAAAAAATAAATTAGAATACGACAAAAATCAAATTTTGCAAGATTTAGATAATTTACAAAATGAACTTTTAAAAGCAAAACTTATTAATAAAAGTGGAAAATGGAGCAATATGAATGAAATTAAATTCGAATTTTTAAATCCAAGAGAAACATTTTTTTATGCAATTGAAGAACAAGAAGAAACACGAAGTATAGGGATTATAAAAAATTCTATAGATGATAAAGAAACAATTATAGAAATTGATAGAAAACTAGATTATGATGAAAAGGATATACAATGGTTGTTGGCATCGAAGGGATAATTACAAAAAAAGAACCTACTTTTATCATAGTAAAATGTATCAATGGTTTAAGCTATGGCGTATTTATTTCATTATTTTGTTCGGCAAAAGTTGAACTTGGACAAAAATACGAATTTTTAATCACTCAGATTATCAAAGAAGATTCTAATAAATTCTATGGTTTTTTAGACAAAGAAGAACAAAAAATTTTTGAAATGCTTTTAAAAGTAAATGGCATTGGTGCTAATACAGCAATGACCATATGTTCAAGCCTTGATGTAAATTCATTTTATAAAGCTTTAAGCCTTAATGATGAAAATGTTTTTAAAAAAGTACCAGGAATAGGACCAAAAAGCGCCAAACGTATACTTATAGAACTTAGTGATGCTAAAACTCATCTAGAACAAATTAGTGATGATAAGTCGCAAGCTTTAGCTGCTTTAATTTCTCTTGGTTTTAAACAAGAAAAAATCATTAAAGTTTTATCAAATTGCACATCAAATAATACAAGTGACTTAATTAAAGAAGCGCTTAAAAAATTAAGCTGAAGGAGAAAATAATGAATTACGCTATCATTTTTGGTGGAAATTCTTATGAACATGAAATTAGTATTGTCAGTGCGGTGGTTTTAAAAAAAATCTTAAAAGAAGTCATTTTTATATTTTGCGATTCAGAAAGAAATTTCTATCTTATTCCAAGTGAAAAAATGAATTCTAAAACCTTTTGCAAGGCTTTATATAAAAAAGAAAAACAAATTTTTCTCAAAAATGCAGGTTTTTATCAAAAAAATCTATTTAATGAAAAAAAAATAGAATTTGACTGTGCTATCAATCTTATACATGGAAAAGATGGAGAAGATGGAAAAATAGCAGCTCTATTTGATTTTTATAAAATTAATTATATAGGTGCAAGATTAGAAGCTAGTGTTTTATCATACAACAAAGAATTAACTAAACTTTATGCACAAAAAGTTGGAGTTAAAACTCTGCCTTATTTTATGATTAAAAAATATGATAATCAAAAACAAGATATTGAATTTCCTGTCATTTTAAAACCAGCAAGACTTGGAAGTAGCATAGGAATAAGTGTTGCAAAAAATGAAAAAGAATTTGAGTATGCTAAAGATGTAGCTTTTGAATTTGATGATGAAATTTTAGTAGAAAGTTTTAAAAACAATATCAAAGAATACAACCTAGCAGGTTGCATGATAGATGATGAGTTTATTTTTTCTATCATAGAAGAACCAAACAAGCAAGAATACTTAGATTTTAAACAAAAATACCTTAGCTTCTCTTCTCATACAACAATTAAAGAAGCACCATTAGAAGAAAAGCTTAAAGAAAAGCTTAAAGAAAATTTTAAGAAAATTTATAATCCTCTTTTCAAAGGAGCGTTAATTCGTTGTGATTTTTTTATTATTAATGATGAAGTTTACCTCAACGAAATAAATCCAAATCCAGGATCTTTAGCTAATTATCTTTTTAGCAATTTTACAGAAGTTTTGCAAAAATTAGCACAAAATTGCAAAAATGAAAAATCACTTCAAATTGAATATAAATTTTTAAATTCCATCAACGGACAAAAAGGTAAATTATAATTTTTAAGACAAAATATGTTAAATTTTACGTAAAATTTAACATATTTTAGGAATACATATGCTTTCTTTTAAAAAAGATGAAATTTATACTGCTACAGAAGTTGTAAGAAATTTCAGCCCCATTATAGACAAACTAAAAAAAAGCAAATCAGGAAAAATAGTCATTTTAAAAAATAATAAATTTGAAGCAGTTATGCTTAATATCGAAGAATATGAACGTTTGCAAAATGCTTTAGAACTTTTAGAAAAAATCTATACAGACCAAAAGGCTTAAAAATGGCATTAACTAGCATAACATTTAAAGAGAAAAAATACGAGCTCTCTTACGAACTTATTAATCAAGATAAAAAACTTAAGATTTTAATTCTTCATGGTTGGGGGGCCAATAAAGAACTTATGAAACAAGCTTTTGAAAAAAAACTAGATTCTTTTTGTCAAATTTATTTAGATTTACCTGGTTTTGGAAAATCTAGCATAGAAGAGGCTCTAAATTCTTACGATTATGCTTTAATTATCAAAGAATTTCTAATCCAAAAAAAACTAGATATTGATATTTTTTTAGGGCACTCTTTTGGAGGAAAATTAAGCACCCTGCTTTGTCAAGAAAATCAAATATTAATACTACTCTCAAGCGCTGGAATAGTTCCTAAAAAATCCCTAAAAATAAAAACAAAAATCTATATTTTTAAATTTTTTAAATCTTTAGGTTTAAATTCTTTTTATAAATTTTTTGCTAGTAAAGATGTAGCTCATATGGATAGTTTGATGTATGAAACTTTTAAAAAAGTTGTAGATGAAAATTATGAAGCCATTTTTAAAAATCAAAAAGCTAAAACATTGATTTTTTGGGGCAATGATGATAAAGACACTCCTTTAAAAAGTGGAGAACTTATCCACTCTCTCATAAAAAATAGCAAATTTTACCCTTTAGATGGAGATCATTTTTTCTTTTTACAACACTCTGATTTTATTGCTAAAAAAATAAAAGGGATTAACAATGCTTAATATAATTTACTATCTTAATACTTTAATTTTTAATTTTTGCATTGCTTTTTATCTTATTAGTGCTTTACAATGGTATTCTTATAAATTAAAACGCATTGTATTTCATTATCATAAGCCTTTATGGCATTTATATTTTTTGTTTTTGCCTTATTTTTTATTTTTAGCTTTTCCGCTTTATTCTTTATTTTATTTCATAGTTCATATTATTATCCTATATTTTTGGAATAAAAAAATAGACAAAAAACTTGTTTTTACTCAAAAAGTTAAAATATTTTTTATCCTTGTATTTATTTTTAATGCTTTATTTGCTTTACTATCTTTTCATCTATCATTTTTATTCAATCTTTTAAGCTTGCCTTGTGCCCTAATTGGCTTAAAAATTTATGATTTTTTCGGGGTAAAATATTTTTATTCTCAAGCAAAGAAAAAAATTGAAAACAATAAAAAACTTACCATAATACTTATTACAGCAAGTTTTGGAAAAACAAGTATTAAAAATTTTCTTTATACTTTATTAAAAGATGATTTTAAAGTATACAAAACCCCAAAAAGTGTCAATACTTTTATGGGTATAATACGCGATATTAATGAAAATCTTAATGAAACATTTGATATTTATATAGCAGAAGCAGGCGCTAGAAATCAAGGAGATATACAAGAAATTACCAAACTTTTAGAGCCACAAATTTGCATTATAGGAGAAATTGGAAATGCTCATTTAGAATATTTTAAAAATATAGAAAACACAAGAAAAACAAAACTAGAAGCTTTAAATTCTAAAAAACTTAAAAAAGCATTTTTACACACAAGCACTCAAAAAAGCGAAAATGAACTTATAAGCCTTTATGATCAAAAAATTTTAAAAGTCGATGCCTCTTTAGAAGGAATAAATTTTGATCTTTTATTAAATAATGAAAAACACTCTTTTAAAAGTATTATACTAGGCTCTTTTAATGCTCAAAATCTTTGCGCTTGCATACTTTGTGCTAATTTTTTAGGACTTAGCCTAGAAAAAATTAAGACACAAATTCTTAAAATAAAACCAGTTAAACATCGCTTGGAAGTACTCTCAAAAAAGCCTAAATTTATTATAGATGATGGATTTAATGGAAATTTTAAAGGAATGAGCGAAAGTTATAGACTTTGCAAGACATATAAAGGTCGTAAAATTTTAATAACACCTGGTATTATTGAAGTAGATAAAGAAGAAAATATAAAACTTGCAAAAATAATTAATGAATGTTTTGATTTAGTTATAATTAGTGCTAAAATAAATCAAGAAATTTTCAAAGATACGCTTACAATTCCAAGTATTTTTTTAAAAGAAAAATCAGAACTTATTGGAATTTTAGCTAAAGAAACAAAAGATAAAGACTTAATACTTTTTTCCAATGATGCGCCAAGTTATTTATAAGGATAAATATGGAAATTTTTTATAAAAATATCAATACTCTTAATAACCCCACTTTAAAAGAGAAACTCCTTAAGCTTAAAGAAGATGCTCATTTTAAAAATGAATTTTATATTTCACAAGGAAAGGATAATTTAGATATTAATCTTTATAATACAACGGGGGGGGGTATATATAAAAATCCTTTAGAAGAATTAAAAGAAAAATTAGAACTTTATAATCATAAATATTATCTATACCCTGTGCTTTATTTTTATGGCTTTGGAAATGGAATTTTATACAAAATTCTTTTACAAAATAAAAATCATCAAAAAATTGTTATTTTTGAACCTAATATCTCCCTACTCTTTGCTTTATTTAATGCTATCGATTTTTCTAAAGAGCTTTCTGGTTTAACCATACTCGATCCTTGCGAAAAAAATTTTTTTTATGATCTTTCACTCCTTAGTCAAACAGAGCCTTATTTTAAATTTCTAAGAGTATATTTTTTAGACATTCATTCTGAATTTTATGAACAAAATTATCAAGAAAATATTTTAAAAATAAACAAAAAATTTACAGGATTAATTAAAGATATATTTATGAAACAAGGAAATGATCCAGAAGATGGCTTAATTGGAATCAAACACAATCTCAAACATCTTTCTTCTATGCTTAGTAATTCCTCTTTATTAGATCTTATAAAAGCAAGAAAAGATAAAATGCAAAACGCCATTATAGTTTCAACAGGCCCTTCTCTCATAAAACAACTACCTTTGCTTAAAAAATATGCTTCTAAAGCTTCTATTTTTTGTGCTGATAGTTCTTATACAATTTTAGCAAAGCATGGTATTAAACCAGATTATGTTCTATCCACAGAAAGAGTTCTTGCAACTTCTAAATTTTTTGATAATGATTTTAAAGAATTTGATCAAGGAATTTTATTTATATTAAGCACACTTACTCATCCACAAACTCTAAATTTTATCCAAAGCAATCCTTATAGAAAATATATTTTAACTCCAAAAGATATGTTTTTTAACAATTTTCAATTTAAACAAATTTTAAGTCTTGGGCAAGGACATAGTGTTGCACATATGTGTTATGATTTAGCTTTGATGTTAAATCATAAAAATATTATTTTAATAGGACAGGATTTAGCTTATAGTAAAGAAGGAAATTCTCATCCTAAAGAGTATTTATATGGAGCTTATGATGAACAAGATCCTAACGATATAAAATTTGAACTTCAAACCACAGCTTATGGTGGAAAAGGTTTAGTCTATACACAAGAAATTTGGAATGTCTTTAGGATAACTTTTGAGAAAAATATAGCTAAAAATTTTCATATTAAAGTATATAACTGCACCGAAGGAGGTGCTAGGATAGAAGGAAGTATAGAACAAAGTTTTAAAACCACTTGCGAGAATTTATTAAAGGATACAAAAAATTTTAAAGAAATACCAACACCTAGTACAGCAAAACAAAATGAATACTTGCTAAAAGCTTACGTTAAGATAAAAGAACTTTTAAAACAATGTAATACTTTCACAGACTATCTAAACAAAGAACTAAAATTGCTTAATAATGATTTTTTAAATCTTAAATTAGAACATGATGAAAACTTATATCAAAAACTTATTCAAAATATCGATGAAGTTAAGCTAAAAATAGATGAGATTAGAAATAATCACTCTAGCATATACATGGCTTTTTACTCCACTATCAATCAATTTGAATTTAATCTAGCAAAAATCTTTGTATTTAATCCAATCAACAAAGAAGAAGTTTTAGCTAAAAAAAATCTATGGATAGAAGATCATTTGTATTTATTTACTCTTATACATTCTCAAATGGAAATTTTGAAAAATTTATTAGAACAAAGCATCAATGACTTAAAAAATGAGTTTACAATAAGAAATCTAGAAAAAAGAATCTTAAAAATTTAATTAAAGATTAAACCTTTTTTGGTTTAATCTTTTTAATTAAAATGGCCAAATAGCTTCTATAACTTTACTTCCCCAAGGTTTTCTTGTACTTCTATCTACTTCGCCTTCGGTTTTATAAAGAATTTTAGCATCAGCTATATAGCGACTGTCTATGGTATTATCTTGACCTATATCATAAGGACGTATAACTCCGCTAAGTTGTATAATTTGCTTTTCTCCATTTATCAATAATTCTCTTGAACCTTCTATAAAATAATTACCATTAGATAAAATTTTAATCACCCTTGTCGAAATAGTTGTATTAAAGCTCTCATTACGACTTTGCGATCCTGTTCCTTGGTAATTAGCCGTGCTATTGGTTTGAAAACCTATATTAGAGTAAGCATTAACTTTATTAATCGCATTACCAACAATACCAGTTCCACCTGTTAAAGTCCCTCCACCTAAATTTGCCGTATTGGTTCTACTAGTTGATTTATTAGCTTGTGTACTTTGCGTTGTGCTTTCTTGTATCACAACAGTTACAAGATCATTAACATTCATAGCTTTTTTATCAGAAAACAAAGGATTATCACCCTTGCCAAATAAAGAACCTGGAGCACTTTCTATATTGTTACTTTGTTTTGGGGCTAATTCTTCAACATATGCTGGCGGTTTCATAGAAATTTGTGGGTCTACAGTAGCACTACAGCCAAAAAATACAATTGGCAACATATAAATTATTTTCTTTTTCATTATCTGTCCTTTGAATATGAAATTTTCCAAATCAATTTTGATAAAACATTTCTTTCTGCAAAATAAAAGCAAATAAAGTTCCAAAAATAAAAATATTTTTATCGTTTAAATTAACTATTAAGTTAACATTTGTTAAATTAAGACTATTGATTTTAAAAATATAGGAGAAGAAAGATGATTGGAATTTACATCATTGGATCAAAAAATAAAGAATTAAATTCTAAAATTTTTTCACAAATTTTAGAAAAATACTCTAATAAAAAAATAGGAATTTTTTATCCTATTATCAATGAAAACGAAATTAAAGATACACAAGCCTTAATGCAAAAATTTAACATACAACAAGATCTTGATCAAGCTTATGCTTTTGAATTAACAAAAGCTATAGAACAATTTAAAAATGATGAATTTATCTTTTTTAATACTATTTTAGACAAATATGAAACATTAAAAAATAAATATGATATAGTTTTCATAATATCTTTTAATGAATTTGATATTTTGGATACTTTAGACTTAAATGTAAATTTAGCTAAAAATCTTAATACTCCTATTGCAATGATTACGCAAAATAATATACTTGCAAAAAAATATTTAGATCAAGTATTGAAAAATAAAAATTATGCGCTCATAGATGAAAATTCTACTTTAAATGAACTTGATTCTTTAAAGGCTTATGATTTCTTAACTCCTTATCGTTTCAAATATGAACTTATCAAAAAAAATATCAAAAATAAAAAAACTGTAGTGTTACCAGAAAGTGATGATCAAAGAATTTTACAAGCATGTGAAATTTTAATTAAAAATGACTTAGCTAATATTATTTTATTAGGCGATGAAGAACAAATCAAAAAAAATGCTAATTTTGATGTTAGTAAAATTCAAATCCTAAATCCTAAAAATTCTATATTTAATGAAGAGTTTGCTACTATGCTTTATGAAGCAAGAAAAGCTAAAGGTATGAGTCTAGAACAAGCTAAAGAACTAATAAAAGATAGAACTTATTTTGGCACCTTACTTGTTCATAGTCAAAAAGCTGATGCAATGGTAAGCGGGGCTTCTACAACTACAGCTGAAACCATACGCCCTGCTTTGCAAATCATTAAAACAAAAGAAGGAATTAGTTCGGTTTCTGGGATATTTTTTATGGGGCTAAAAGATGAAGTTTTAGCTTTTGCTGATTGCGCCGTAAATCCAAATCCTACCCCTCAAGAATTAGCACAAAGTGCTTACGTCAGTGCTTTAAGCGCTAAAGCATTTGGACTAGATCCAAAGATCGCTTTTCTTTCTTATTCTAGTGGAGATAGCGGAAAAGGTGTGAGTGTTGATTTAGTTAAAGAAGCGGTAAAAATCGCTAAAGAACAATATCCTGATTTAGCTATCGAAGGTCCTATACAATTTGATGCAGCATATGATCTTAGCACAGCAAAAAGTAAGATGCCTCATTCAAAAATAGCAGGATATGCTAATGTTTTCATCTTTCCTGATTTAAATGCTGCTAATATATGCTACAAAGCTGTTCAAAGAACTGCCAATGCTTTAGCTATAGGTCCGCTTTTGCAAGGTCTTAAAAAACCAGTTAATGATTTAAGCAGAGGTTGCTTAGTTGATGATATTGTAGACACAGTAATTTTAAGTGCAGTTCAAGCACAATAATAAATAAAGGAGAAAAAATGAAAATTCTAGTTTTAAATTCAGGTTCATCTTCTATCAAATTTAAACTTTTTGATAATGAAGTTGTAAAAGCGAGTGGATTAATAGAAAAAATAGGAGAAAATGGCTCAAGGGTTGAATTAAAAAATACTTTAACAGGCGAAGAGTTCGAAAAAAAGGTTGATATTAAAAATCATGAAGAAGGTTTAAAAATTACAAATGAACTTTTCAAAGAATCAGGAATTTTAACCGATCTTAGTGAGCTTGATGGTTGTGGTCATAGAATCGTTCATGGAGGAAAAGAACTTAGCGAACATTGTTTGATTGATGATAAAGTTTTAGAACAAATTGATAAAGTTAGCATTTTTGCACCTTTGCATAATCCTGCAAATTTAGCAGGAATCAAAACAATGATAAAAGCTGCTCCAAATGTTAAAAATGTAGCTGTTTTTGATACAGCTTTTCACTCACAAATGCCAGAATTTGCTTCAATGTATGCTTTGCCTTATGAGTATTATGAAAAATATAATATTAAAAAATATGGCTTTCACGGAACTTCTCATGCTTATGTAAGCAAAAAAGCTGCTTCGTTTTTAAATAAAGATTACAATAGTTTCAATGCTATAAGTGCTCATCTTGGAAATGGTGCAAGTGTTTGTGCTATAGAAAATGGAAAAAGTGTAGATACTTCAATGGGTTTTACTCCTTTAGAAGGTCTTATCATGGGAACAAGATGCGGGGATATTGATGCAGCTATTTTACCTTTTATAGCACAAACACAAAATCTTAGCATGCAAGAAATCGATACTTTAGTTAATAAAAAAAGCGGAGTTTATGGAATTTGTGGTTTTAACGACTTTAGAGATATAGAAAACCAAATCGAAAAAGGTGACAAAAGAGCCGAACTCGCTCTTAATATGTTTTGCTACCGTCTTATTAAATACATAGGCTCTTATTTGGCAATATTACCAAGAACAGATGCTTTAATTTTCACAGGTGGTATTGGAGAAAATGGAAATTTAGTAAGAAAACTTGTATGTGAAAAGCTTTCGCATTTAGGATTTGAACTTGATGAAAAACTAAATGATGAAAG
Organism: Campylobacter novaezeelandiae; assembly: GCF_004323845.1. Classification (GTDB taxonomy): domain Bacteria; phylum Campylobacterota; class Campylobacteria; order Campylobacterales; family Campylobacteraceae; genus Campylobacter_D; species Campylobacter_D novaezeelandiae. The sequence continues at coordinate 167,820 of NZ_QPGR01000001.1, forward strand.
ATCAAAAAAAGAAAGAGACATTAGCAAAAATTCTTCTAAAATTAAAATTCTTGTTATCCCTACAGATGAAGAACTAGAAATAACAAAAATTACTCAAAAACTTATAACTAAGTAAAACCTTTAGGGTTTTGCTTAGTCAATAAATCTTTTACTAAGCTCACTAAAATATTCTATACGTCTATCTCTTAAAAAAGGCCACCATCGACGCACATTTTCACTTCTTTTTTGATCAATGTCTACAACTTTATACAATTCGCTTATTTCATCAGCTCTAAAGAGCTCTTCTCCTTGAGGCCCTATCACAAAAGAATTTCCCCAAAAATTTATACCCTCTTCTACTCCACTTTTATCTTTTTCAAAACCTACGCGATTAATTGCTACTACATACAAACCATTTGCAATAGCATGCCCTTTTTGAATACCTATCCAAGCATCAAGTTGTCTTTGTTTTTCTTCTGCATCATCTTTGTTAAACCAACCTATTGCCGTTGGATATATAAGAATTTGAGCTCCTTTTAAAGCCATTAATCTTGCTGCTTCTGGATACCATTGATCCCAACAAATCAATACTCCTAATTTTCCAATACTTGTATTTATAGGTTCAAATCCTAGATCTCCTGGAGTAAAATAAAACTTTTCATAAAAACAAGGATCATCTGGAATATGCATTTTTCTATACTTTCCAGCTATACTTCCATTTTTTTCAAAAACCACAGCTGTATTATGATAAAGTCCAGCACTGCGTTTTTCAAATAAAGAAGTTATTAAAACTATATTATTTTCTTTAGCTACCTTGGACCAAAATTCAAGATCTTTTTCATAATCATTGGCTAAATCAAAAAAATCAACATTTTCACTTTGGCAAAAATATTCACCTTGATGAAGCTCACAAAGACAAACAAGCTGAGCTCCTTCTTTAGCGCTTTTTTTTATAAGATCACAAGTTTTTTCTATGGTAGCTTGTTTATTTTGATGAAATTTTTGTTGTATTAAAGCTATTTTCATTTGTTTCCTCCTGTTCTTGATCATCATAAGGATCAAGATGAATTTGAATATCCCATTTTTCATCATTAAAAGTTTTTCTAATACTCATTTCAAGTTCATCTGAAATTTTATGCGCATTATATAAAGAAATTATAGGACAAAAAACTAGATGAACACTAAGATAATTCATATTTGGACTTTTACGGGTTTTTAAATGATGAAAACTTATAATTTCTTTATTCTTTTTAATTAATTCTCGGATCTTTTCAACTTTATTTTCTTCAAGTGCTACATCCATTAATAAACTTGTGCTCTTTTTTATAATTTTAAAGGCGCTAAAAGCTATATAAAAACTTGCAATTATACCAAACAAAGCATCTATAATAAAATAACCCGTTAAATAAATTAAAATAAGCGCCAAAAGTGTTGCAAAATTAGTTAACAAATCACTTTTATAATGCAAACAATCACTCTCTACAATCAAACTTTTCGTTTTTTTAGCTACATAACTTAAAAAAACAACTAAACAAAAAGTTAAAACCAAAGAAAAGAGCATAACAAAAATACCGATATTAATATTTTGTATCTCTTCTTGATAATAAATTTTTAAAACGCTTTGATAAAAAATAAAAATACCAATTCCAGCTACAAAACAGCCTTCAATAAAACCCATAATAGCTTCGAGTTTTCCGTAACCAAAATTATAATTTTCATTTGGTTTTTGAGCCACTTTACGTATAGCCAGAAAATTAAAAGCTGAGATAATAAAATCTACCATAGAGTCAATAGCACTAGAAAGAATGGCTATAGAACCACTCATTAAACCAATAATCAATTTACATAGGGCAAGAAAAAAAGCACAAAAACTTGCAATAATAGTTGCTTTTTTTTGTAAACTCATTTTAAATTCTTAAAATAATTTTGACAAGAACAATGCAAAGAGCCATTTTGTCTTAAAAATACCCTTGCATCAACTCCTATAATCTCTCTATTAGGCAATGCCTTGCTTAATCTTTTGGCAACAATTTCATCATTTTTATCTTTATAAAAAGGCACAATCAAGGCATTATTAATAAAAACAAAATTTGCATAAGTAGCACCAAGTCTTCTTCCATCATAAAACAAAGGCTTAGGCAAAGGAAGTTCCAAAAGGTTAAATTCCGTTCTTAAAAGTTCTTCTTTCATTTTTTTTAATGGTTGGTAATGGATATCTTTTTCATCTTCACAAGTGCAAAAAGCTATAGTTTTCTCATCAATAAAACGTGCTAAAGTATCAATATGGTGATCCGTATCATCACCTTGTATAAATCCATTTTCAAGCCATATAATTTTTTCAAGGCCAAAAATATTTTTTAATTTTTCATCCAATTTTTGTTTATCAAGATGAGAATTTCTATTTGAATTTAAAAGACAATTTGAAGTAGTAAGCATTACACCTTTACCATTAAAATCTATACTACCACCTTCTAAAATCAAATCAATTTTTTCTAATTTTTCTTTAAATTTTTCTAAAAAAAGTTTAGTATTTACTTGATTGTCTAAATAACTTTGAAATTTATTGCCCCATGCATTAAAAGTAAAATCAAAAGCCTTTAATTGATTATTTTCAACAACTCCAATAGGCCCATAATCTCTTATCCATGTATCATTAGTATCACAAATAAAAAATTCAACATTATCAAGAGATAAAAATGGGGTAAAATCTTCCTTAGAAGGAGCAATTAATAATACCTTTTGAAAAGGAATAACTGCTTTTATAAATTCTTCATAAGCTTTAAGGATATCGTCTAAATAAGGTTTCCAGTCTGTATTTTTATGAGGAAGTGCAAGAATTAGATACTCTTGCTCACTCCATTCAGCAATTGTTTTTATCATTTTTAACCTTTTTTAATAATCAAAGGTTTATTTTATCATTAATGAATAAAATATTTATTTAAAAAAGATTTTCATTGCTCCATTATCGTTAATTAAAATAAATTTTCCATTTTCATTAGAAATTTTGAATTTTCCCTTAAAATTAGACAAAAAGGTATTTTCAAAATCCATTACATCTTGAGGATGACAATACATTTGAGTAGAAGCTACACGATCTCCTTCAACTGTAAGAACTTTTCCATCACTTTGATAAGCTCCAAAAAAACGATTACAACCTGAATAACCATAAAATTTATTATTATCAAAGCTTATATTTGGATCTTCTTCTGTATTTTTAGGACTAAAGGTTTTACCATTTACAACTATTTTTTCAATTTTTAAAATTGTATTTTGAGGCAAATTTTCAACAGACATATTATTTTCCTTTGTTGATATCTTGCTTGATGCGCATCCAGCAAATAAAACCGCAGCTAAAGCCAATTGGAAAGTTTTTTTCATTAATTATCCTTTTAAATTTGAAATTGTTTTAATTCATTTTCGAGATTATGACATACTAGTTTTAATTCGTCTACAACTTGAAGTAAAATTTTAGAAATTTCTTCATTTTTTTCACTTGCTTCAACATTTTCTTGCATTCTCATTAATAAATCTTGTATGTTTTCTTGACAAGTTTTTATTTTATTTGCACATAAGATTGCAAGATTTTTAGAATCTTGATTACAAATTTTTACTTCATTGGCATCATTTACAAGTAAATTTGTATTTTCGTGTAAAGAATGTATACTTTGAGAATTATTTCTTAATTCGCTAGCTATTTCCTCTATACTATCTAAAAGTTCTTTTGTAATAGTTGCAACATTAGATAAAAACTCTTCGCTACTACTAGCAAGTGTTCTAATATCTTCAGCAATAACAGAAAATCCTCTACCAAAAACTCCTGCTCTTGCAGACTCAATTCCAGCATTTAAAGATAAAAGATTGGTTTTGTCTGCAATTTCATCCATCATTTGTGTAGTTTTTTGAATATTTTTTGCCTGTAAAACCATATTTTCAACTTTTTTGGCTAAATTATTTTCATTTTCTGCTACATCGGTAACTTTACGTGCTACTTCAAATAAAGATTGTAGCATCTGTTCTAAAAGTTTATAAGATTTATCATTTGCAGCATTTGCATCACCTGATAAGTTAGCCAACTCGGTTAAATCAGATCCAATACTCGCTCCCAATTGAAAACTAGAATCAATTTTTTGATGACTTAAAATAGAATTGTCATTGAGAGAAATGGCGTTTGAATTTAAAAGTTCACTTTGTTGTTCTACACTTTTAGAACTTAAATTTACACCACTTACTGTTTTATGTGTTTTTTCTATAAATTGATTAATATAATCACAAGCCTTTGCTATTTCATCTTGCCCTTTAACTTTAATCCTAGTTTTTAAATTTCCACTCCCTTGCGCAAGTTCTTTAGCATGTTTTAAAAGTTCTAATATAGGATTTCCAACAACCACTTTAAAAGTTACAAGTGCAATAATAAGCGTCAAAACTAAAGCTAAACCAAATATAACAATATAAGAACGACTAGTTTTAGCAATATCCTTTTCAATACCTTCTAAAGAATGGTACACATCCATAACACCTATAACACTACCCTCTTTAACATTAGCATGACATGTAACACAAGTTTGATCAGCTATTAAAGGGCGGATTAATCTTAAATGATTAATATTATTAATCTCCTCTTTTAAAGATTTTACTTGAGGGTTTTTAAATTGATCTAAAATAACTTTTTCATTTGAAGTAAGAGGATTCTTAATATTAAAAAGATCTATAGTGTCTTTAGATGGATAAATTTTAATATCACTAATTCCTTCTATTTTTTTTGCTTCTTTAATAGCATCTTGAATTTGCTCAGGATCTCCTAAATTCATTGCCATTCTCATTGTCTGAAAGACAGAAACACTAATACTTTTTAAATTAGCTTGACTCATTTTATTTGCAGTATTTTTAAAATCTAAATTTAAAACTACTTGTACAATAATAAAACTAATTAATAAAACAAAAAACATAGAAATTGAAACTTTAAAACCCATACTTTTAAACATTAATTATTTCTCCAAAATATTAATATAGTCTTTTAATTTTAATATTTTATAAATTTTTAATTAATAAAATATTAATGTAAAAAATGTCTTACTCCTGTAAAATAAAGCGCCATTTCATACTCATTAGCTGCTTTTATGACCTCATCATCTCTAATACTTCCACCTGGTTCAATTATAGCTTTTACTCCTATTTTACTAGCCTCATCTATACTATCTCTAAATGGAAAAAATGCCTCGCTAGCCAAAACACAACCTTTTAAATCAAGCTCCATTTCTTTAGCTTTAGCAATAGCGGCCTTACTCGCATCAATTCTACTTGTCATTCCCATACCAATAGCCACCATAGCACCATTTTTTACATAAACTACATTATTTGATTTTGTTAAAGCAGCAATTTTCATAGCAATTTCTAAATCTTTTAACTCGTTTTCGTTAGCTTTTCTTGAACTCACACATTTAGCATTTTTAAATTCATTTATATCTACTGCATCACTATTTTGATAAACAAAACCACCATTAATATGTTTAAAATCATATTTATCAAAACTACAAATTAAAAAAGGATTTTCTTGAGTAAAAATTTTAATACGCTTTTTATTATCAAAAACACTTAAAGCCTCATCATCAACATTGGCTGCTATAATCACTTCTATATAAATTTCACTAATTTTTTGGGCCAAAGCAAGATCTAAGGTTCCATTTATGGCCACTACTCCTCCATATGCACTTACGCTATCACATTTTAAAGCATAGATATAACTTTGAAGAAGATTTTCTTTTATAGCAAAACCACAAGGATTAGCATGTTTAACAATAGCAACCGCAGGAGATTTTCCAAAGCTACTTGCTAAATTTAAAGCCGCATTAATATCTGTTAAATTATTAAAACTTGCCTCTCCTTTTAAGGCTTTAAAATTGCTGCTAAAAAAATGATCAAATTCATATAGAGCGCCTTTTTGATGTGGATTTTCTCCATATTTTGTATCAAATACTTTTTGTCCTACAATAAATTTACTTTCCCCAAAACCACCATTAAAGCGTTCATTCATATAATTAGCAATATAAGAATCATAATCTGCAGTATGCTCATAAGCTTTAATCATCAAATTGCGTCTCATTATTTCATTATCTCTTTTTTCTTTTATACTTTCAATCACATTTTTATAATCTTTAACATCACAAACAATCAAAACATCTTTATAATTTTTAGCAGCACTCCTTATCATAGTAGGACCGCCAATATCAATATTTTCAATAATCTCATCAAAATCATCTGTTTTAAGCGTTGTTTCTTTAAAAGGGTATAAATTTACACAAACTAAGTCTATATTATTAATATCATATTTTTTTACTTCTTCTTGGTGCCTTAAATCAGCTCTTTTATATAAAATCCCACCATGTATTTTTGGATGTAAAGTTTTTATACGTCCTTCAAAAAGCTCTGGACTTTTGGTAAACTCACTTACTTCTGTAGTCTTGATACCTTGTTCTTTTAAAAGTTTAAAAGTTCCACCTGTTGAAAGAATTTCAAATTCTAAATTTTTAAGTTCTTTTGCAAATTCTACTATACCCTCTTTGTTGCTTACGCTTAATAATGCCCTTTTCATACTGTTTCCTTGTTTATTGTTCTAAATGTTTTTTAATTTTTTCATAAGCTTCGTTAATTTTTTGAAATTTTTGCACCCCTTTTTCTAATTCTTCTTTAGAAACATTATTAGCATTTAAAATATCAGGATGATATTTTTTAGCCAAAACTCGATATTGTTTTTTTACTTCATTAAGCGTTGCATTAGTATTAAGCTCTAAAATACTATAAGCTTCTTCTATGCTTATAGTTTTATTCTGACTTTTAAGATTATTAATGCCTTGAATAAACTCTTTAAGCTCTCTATCAGAAATTCCAAAAGCTCTAGCAATTTGATTTAAAATTTCTTGCTTTTTATTATTAAATTCTCCATCAATTAAAGCCATAAAAACAAGAACTCTAAGCACATTTAAACGCTCATTTTTTGGCAAAGGGAGTTCTTTTAAAAAATCCCTTGCCACTTCATAAGCGTCATTAAGATTATTTTTATGTTCATTAAAACAACTTTTTAAAAATTCTCTTTCTCTTTCATCTTTGGCATTGGCATCTAAAATTTGAGAAATCATATCAGCTTCACTCTGACTCACTCTACCATCGCTTTTTGCAATTTTTGCCAATAAAGCTATAACATAATAATTCATTTTTTTTCTAAATTCATCAATTCTTTCTTCCATAATCCCTTTAGCAAAACCTCGCATAAAACCTTTGGCACCACGAGCAGTAGAATTTAAAAAATCCTGTTTATTCCAAGTTTTATAATACCAATAAAATACCAAAATAACACATATTATAAGAATTAAAGTCATAATAACATTTCCCTAAAATTTGAAAAATAAATCTTTTTAAGTTCTTTAAGATCTAAAGAAATATCATCTAAAATAAATTTTTCCTCTTTAGTGGTTTGACCTAATTTAAAAAATGGAATTCCCATTGAATCTATAAGCTTTAAAAAATTTGCTTCATTTTTAACACCTACTATTGCCCTAGTTGGACTTTCTTCAAAAAGCAAAGCTTTGTCGTTAAAAGAAGTTTTTAAATTTAAACCTACACAAGAGATAGCGCACATTTTTGCTAAAGTCATTGCTATCCCACCCACACCGACACTATTTGCACATTCTAATATTTCTTGATCACAAGCTTGTTCTAAAAATTTCCAAAGTTTTAATTCAGCCTCAAAATCAAAATCTTTTAAATTCCCCTTAACTACATTATCTTGTATCTTAGAAACCAAAGATCCGCTAAATTCTTTATAGGTTTTACCTAATAAATAAATGCTTGTATTAGAATTTATAAAAGCACTTTTTAACAGCTTATTTGCATCTTTTAACAAACCTACATTTACTATAGTAGGACTTGGATAAATATTTAAATCCTTGCTTTGATTATATAAAGAAACATTACCACTTACAACAGGAGTATTTAAAGTTCTGCATGCTTCTTTAATACCCTCGCAACCTTTGGCAAATTGCCACATCACCTCTTCATTTTCTGGATTTCCATAATTTAAACAATCTGTGATAGCCAAAGGTTTAGCTCCTGTACAAGCTACTTTTCTTCCAGCATTTGCTACAGCTAAAACAGCACCTTTTTTAGGATCAATATAATTTAATCTTGAGTTGCATTCTATACCTATACTAAGAGCACTATTATTTTCTTTTATCCAAATAGCACTTGCCCCTAAAGCTCCATCTGCTTTTAAAGTATTAGTCTGCACACTTGAATCAAATTGTTCATAAATATAAGATTTATCATTAATATTTTCATTTTGTAACATTTTTATAAAAATATCTTGCACATTTTCTTTAAGCTTAAACTCATAATCTTTAATTTGATCTAAATACTTAGGTTTATTTATAGGACGATCCAAAATAGGTGCTTTCTCACTCAAAGGAGCAATGGGAATATCTCCTACTAGCTCATCATGCCAAAAAAGTTCCATTTTACCGCTATCATTCACCTCTCCAATAACAACAGCGTCTAAATTCCATTTTTTAAAAATCTCTAAAACTTTTTTCTCATAACCACGCTTAGCACAAATAAGCATCCTTTCTTGAGATTCGCTAAGCATTAATTCATAAGGATTCATACCCTTTTCTCTTGTTGGAACCTTATCAAGATAAAGCTTCATACCACTACCGCTTCTTCCAGCCATTTCAAAGGAACTAGAAGTAAGTCCGGCTGCTCCCATATCTTGAATTCCTATAATACAATCACTCTTAAAAAGTTCTAAACAAGCCTCCATTAGAAGTTTTTGAGAAAAAGGATCTCCAATTTGAACAGTAGGTCTTAAACTTTTATTTTCTTCATTAAAGCTATCACTAGCCATTACAGCGCCACCAAGACCGTCTCTACCTGTTTTTGAGCCAGCATAAATGATAAGATTGCCCTTACCTTCAGCTTTAGCATAAAAAATATCTTCTTTTTTACAAATTCCTAAAGCAAAAGCATTAACCAAGATATTTCCATTAAAGCATTCATCAAAACTACACTCACCTCCTATAGTTGGAATTCCCATGCAGTTTCCATAATGAGCAATACCGTTTACAACACCCTTAACAAGATATTTTTGATATTTGCCTGCTTCTTTATCATGTATGTTGCCAAATTTTAAAGAATTCATTAAAGCTACAACTCTTGCGCCCATTGTAAAAACATCTCTTACTATACCACCAACTCCAGTAGCAGCACCTGCAAAGGGTTCAATAAAACTTGGATGATTATGGCTTTCTATTTTAAATACAGCCGCTAAGTTATCACCTATATCAATAACCCCTGCATTTTCTCCAGGCCCTTGTATCACATAAGGGGCTTTAGTTGGAAAACCTTGCAAATATTTTTTACTCGACTTATAAGAACAATGCTCACTCCACATAGCACTAATAATACCAAGCTCTAAAAGATTTGGTTCTCTATTTAGAATTTTTAAAATTTCCTTATACTCATCTTGACTAATCTTATGGGCTTTTATAGTTTTTAAATCCATTTCATTCCTTCAATCATCATTTTCCTAAGCAAAAATTACTAAACATTTCATCTAAAATTTCACTCCTATCAAATTCCTTGCTAAATTTAGAAAGCTGGTTTATGGCTTCATTTAATTCAAAAGCAAAAAGTTCTAAACTTGCTTCCTTTAAAAGAAATTTAGCCCTACTAATAGCTTGACTTGCTTTTTTACAAGCCTCGATTAAACTTAAAGAACTGATCATTATTCCATCTGTGTCAAAACTATCTAAATATTTTTTTAATTCCTGTTTTAAAATATCGATATTATCTTGTGTGCTTAATTTTATAAAATCTTTTATCTCATTATTTTGAAATTTAAGCTCTAAATCAATTTTATTTAAAATATAAAAAACTTTTTTACCACTTTGTTTTGCTAAATTTAAAATCTCTAAATCTTCTTTTTCCATTTCTTTAGAAGCATCAAAAAGCGCTAAAATAATATCTGCTTCTTGTATACTCTTTTTACTTAATTCTATACCAATGCACTCTATTTCATCTTTACCTTGTCTTATACCTGCAGTATCAATGATGCGAAGCAAATGAGTTCCTAATTTAAAGCTTTCTTCTATGGTATCTCTTGTTGTTCCTTTGATATTTGAAACAATAGCTCTTTTATAGCCTAAAAATGCATTTAAAAGTGAACTTTTACCTACATTTGGCTTGCCTATAATAGCGATTTTAAAACCTTCAATTAAACCTTTTTTACTTTGAGAAAGTTCATAGATTTCAGACAAAATCCTTGCGTTTTCTTCGCACATCTTTTCAATTTGCAAAAGTAAATCTTGAGGTAAATCCTCATCTGCATAATCAATAGATGTTTCAACATAAGCTAAAGTTTTTACTAGATCTGTTCTTATTTTCTCTAAAAGATCTCCCAAATTTCCATTTAAATTTCTAGCTATAATTTTTGCAGCTAAAGCAGATTTTGAAAAAATCAAATCTTGTATACTCAAAGCCTTTACAATACTCATTTTATTATTTAAGCAGGCTCTTTTGCTAAATTCTCCTGGTTCAGCTAATCGTGCTCCTAAATTTAAAAGCTCTTCAAGCACAATCTCACTTACACTAAAACCACCATGAAGCTGAAATTCAACTATATCTTCTCCACTAAAGCTAAATGGGGCTTTAAAATAAATAACAATAGCCTCATCTATAAATTCATTATTTTTTGTATAAAGTTTACAAAAATGGGCATAACGTGCTTTAAGATCTTTTTTATTTGTTAAAATCAAAGCAAATTCTAAAGCTTTTTCTCCGCTCATTCTAACTATACTAATTGATCCTATGCCGTGTGCTGTAGCAATAGCTACTATTGTTTCATTCATGTTTTTTTAAAAAATCACTAATAATTATAAATTTTTGATCATTGTTTTGTTTGATAGCCACATACTTATCTGGAAATTGTTTTCTAAGTCTATCTAAGGCAATTTTAATCAAAATTCCATCTAATGGTTTAGTTTGCGCTCTTCCGTGAAGTTGCACCTTTTCTATAACTCCACATAAATAATGCTCTATAATCCTACTTTGATTTTCTAAAAACTGTGCTATTTCAAGACGAATATTAAGTTTATACTTATCATTAATCCAGCTATACAAAAGATAAGAAATTGCTTTATAGCGGTGTGCTTCTTTTCCTATCATTAACGCAGAATCTTCTCCATCTAATTTAATCAAGATACAATCTTTTTCATACATGTAAAGTTCTGTGAGTTCAATTTTAAAATCAAAGGTTTTAAGAAGGTTTATAAGCTGAATTCTAATTTCTTCTAAAATGCTATCTGTATTTTGCAAATCTATTTCTTCTTTATAAAAAGCATCAAAAATTTTTTCATTTCTTATTGCATAAGATGGCTTTTCTTGAGCTATTTGTTGTATTTTCTCTTGAGTGTACTCTATTTTCATAAACTCATCAATTTTTTTAAATGATTTCTCAAAACCATTATCATTATGAGATTTTTTATGCTTATGATCTTTTATTTTTTTTTTGATATTAGCTTCTATAATAGCATTCTTTCTTCCAATACCTAAAAAACCATTTTTAGGGTATTGTAGAATTTGATACTCAAGATTTATTACAGAGCAGTTTAAAGTTTGAGATGCTTTTGTTAAAGCACTTTGCAAATCTTTTGCTTCAATTATCATTTAACACTCTCTTTTTTAGAGTGCTCTTTTTGAAAAATTTTATTAATAATCCATTGTTGAATCAAAGAGCAAATATTGTTAATAAACCAATAAAGAGTAAGTCCCGCTGGAAAAGTTATAAAGAAAAAAGTAAAAATTAAAGGCAAAAATTTCATAATTTTAGCTTGCATAGGATCTTGAATGCTCATAGGCGTAATTAGTTGCTGTAAAAACATAGTTAAGCCCATTAAAATAGGTAAAATAAAATAAGGATCCATTACCGATAAATCATGAATCCAAAATGCCCAAGGAGCTGCCTTTAACTCTATAGCATTTAAAAGAACGCGATAAATAGCAAAAAAGATAGGAATTTGTAAAAGTATCGGTAAACACCCGCTCATAGGATTGGCCCCATGTTTTTTATAAAGTTCCATCATATGAATATTCATTTTTTGCGGATCACCTTTATAACGATCTCTAATTTCTTTCATTTTTGGAGCTAAGTCTTTTAATTTATTCATAGAAATCATTGATTTATAAGTTAAAGGAAAGAGTACAATACGCACAATTAAAGTCATAACAACAATAGCCCAACCCCAATTACCTATATAATTATGTAAAAAATCTAAGAATTCAAACATTGGTTTAGCAATAAAAGTAAACCAACCATACTCAACAACCGCCTCAAGTTTTGGATTAATAGATCTTAAAATTTTATGTTCTTTAGAACCTATATAAGCTCCTGCCTGAAATTCATTTTCGCTATATGCAAAGATAAGAGGATTATTCTTTGAATCTTTAGTTATGGTGATATTTAAAGGTTTGTCAAAATTATAAAAAAATGTTGCATAATATCTATCAAAAGCAGAAGTCATTAAAACATTTTTAAAATTCTCATCTTGTTTTACATCTCCATCTTCAAGGGTATGCAAAGTCTCTTTATCATCAAGCACTAAAGCTCCATGCACAGTATAGCTGTCTACTGCTATATTAGGACGATATCCAGGAGAAATAAAATAACTAGCATTTTTATTTAATTTTACTTCTATTTCATAATTTCCTTTAGAATAAAAAGTAATTTTTTTTGTTACTTCAATATCAGATAGTTTTTGAGTCAAATATAAAGTTTTACTCTCATTTTCATCTATAAAAAGTTCTTTCTTATCGGCAACATAAGCCACTTTAAAAGCTTCTTGATTAAGAGTGCTATCACTAAATCTTATTTCTAATGGATAAGGTGCTAATTCTTTTGACACAAGATTAATAAATTCGTTATTTTTATCTTGAAATTTTTTATCTTTCAAATAAAAAGCAGCTATCCTTCCCAAAGAATCAATTTGTGCTTCAAAATGACTACTTTTAACTATAGAAATAATTGAATTTTGATTGTCAGATTTTAAATCTAAATTTATATTTTTACTTTCTACATTTGGAGCAAGATTTTCTTGAATTTGATTTACGGTTTGATTTTGAGTTATATTTTTTTCAATGATATTATTATTTTTTGGGATAAAAAAATAATCATATATAACAAAAAATAAAAAAGATATAATTACCGCTAAAAGTATACGCTTTTGCTCGAAAATATTATTTGAATTATTCACTATTTATTCCTTTATATTATTTTAATAATAAAAAAACCCTTGTCTTTACAAGGAATATATAAAAAATTAAGTCTTTTTTTGGCTAAAAAAATAGGTTTAAAGCAGAAAGTTGAATGTTTAATTATTTTATAAATCTTAGGATAATCTATACCACCCTTAAAAAAAGGATTACATTTTAGAATTCTCAAAAATGAAAAATAACAAGCAAATAAAAAATAATTTTTTTGAAATTGCCAAGATGCATATTCTGAACAACTTGGATAATATCTACAAACCTTTGGTTTTAACGGGCTTATATTTTTTTGATAGAATTTTATTGTTACTAAGCAAATTCTTTTAAACATTGCAATTTTTTTAAACCCCATTTTAAATTTTTTTCTAGCTCAAAAAAAGAAAATTCTTTTATTTCTGCTTTAGCAACCATTATATATTTTCCATCTTCAAGCTTATCTTTTACACCAAAAAATAAAGCACGTAATATACGTTTAGATCTATTTCTTATTACAGCTTTTCCAACTTTTTTACTTGCAACGAAAGCAACCTTTTTTTCTGGGTTTTTAAGATAAAAAATAATAATACCTTTACAGTGCCATTTTTTACCTTTTTTATAAATAAGCGAGAATTCTTCAGACTGATTAAGTCTTAAAAATTCTTTTATACTGCTAATCTTTTTCTCCCTTTAGCACGTCTTGCATTGATAACTTTACGACCATTTTTAGTTTTCATACGCATACGAAAACCGTGAGTTCTTTTTCTTGGAGTATTGTGTGGTTGATAAGTTCTTTTCATAGTCTATTTTCCTTAAATTTTTAATAATATAATATAAATTTAGCATTGTATTTTAATCTTACTTAGAAATTGCTTTTAATTAAAGCTAGTTTTAATTTATTTTGATAAATTTTGTATGAAATTTTCCAAAATAAATAGGACATAAAAATGCAAAAGCTTGCAATACAAAGTTTAAAAGAAGAAAATTTAGATACTTTGATTGATTTAATTAAAGAATTTGCCCTGCATGAGAATATGCAAAATGAAATAAAATGCGATAAAAAAAAATTATATCATTCTATTTTCGAAACAAAAATAGCTAAAGCTTTTTTGTTAAAAGAAAATGATAAAAATATAGGTTATATGATCTACTTTTATACTTTTTCTTCATTTTTAGGAAGCAATGGAATTCATCTTGAAGATATATACTTAAAAGAAAAATACAGAAACAAAGGATATGGGAAACAAGTTTTTAATTTTTTGGCTGAAATTTGCCAAAAAGAAAATTTGCAAAGAATAGAATGGTTTTGTCTAAACAACAATAAAAAGGGGATTAAATTTTACGAAAGCCTATCTTCAATTCATTTAGATCAATGGAGAATATATCGTTTAAATAAAAATCAACTGGATAAAATTATCAAAGAATGATTAGAGATTTATATTATCTTAAAGCCATAGGTTATCATTTCTTAGAAGAACTTCCCCATAAAAGGGAATATAATATTAATTTTAAAAATTTAAATAATAATGTAAAACAATGCACTTTGTGTCACTTTTCTAAAAACAGAAAACATTCTCTAATGGAAAAAGAACAAAAAAATAATAATTTAATGATTTTGGCTTCTCATGCAGACAAAAGCGAAAATGAAAGCGGAATTTTATTAAATTCATCTAAAGGATCCTTGCTCAAAAAATATCTCAAGTTATATTTAAATTTAGAAGAGAAGGACTTTTATTTTTCCTATCTTTTTAAATGCTTTAGTTATGGAAAAAATGATGATTTTTCGCTACAATCTTGCTTGCCTTTTTTTTACGATGAATTAAATCTCATACAACCTAAAATTTTACTATGTCTTGGAGAATATGCTTTTAAAAGTTTAGGTTTAAAAGATTTTAATATTTTACGTGGTGAGATCTTTTCTTATCAAAATTTTTTTATCTTACCAAGTTTTGAACTTGAATTTATAGAAAAAAATCCAAGTTATGAAAAAAAATTTATTGAAGATTTAATAAAACTTAAAGGATTTTTATGAAAAAAATACTTTTAATTATCTCTTTTATGTTTTGTTTTTTATATTCAAAAGAACAAAAACTAATAGAAGGGAATTTGGTGCAAAATTTTTATCCTAAACTTGATACAAATTTTTGCGATTCTAGCTGTTTGCTTGAGCTTTTAGAAACAAGAATGTATCTTAGTTTTTTAAGCGAATTTGCAGACAATAAAGATAAATTTTTATTAAATATTTATTCTAAGCTTCTTAACTCAATTACTGATTTTGAAACTAATTTACAAAAAATCACTTCTGTAAAAATTGCTATCATTGTTCCAGAAAAAACAATTAAAAGCTATTCTAATACTATAATTAATGCAAGTATTGCCTATCTTTTAAAACAACGCGCCGAAATTAAAGTTAAGGTTTTTTTAATTGGCACAGAAGATGAAGCAAAAATCAAACAAACCTTATCACAAATTGAAAATCAAAACTATAAATATCTTATAGCAGGATTTACTTTAAAAGGTGTTAATGCATTAAATGATTATAAAGGAAATTTAAAGATATTTATACCAACAATTCATAAAAATAATACAAATATAGACAATGAAAATATTTATTTTGGAAGCATTGATTATAATGAACAAATTAAAAAATTATTAGAATATTCTAATTCTAACATAGCAATTTTTAGCGATAATTCCACTTTATCAAATAATTTAAACACTCAAATTCTAAAACAAAATGAGCAGGCTAGAATTTATAAAATTGAAGGAGATAAACTTGATTTTGCAAAACTTTTTAAATCTCAAGGCGGTTTAAATGATGCTTCAATATTTTTTAATACCCCTCTCATCAAAACAGCTTTAAGTAGCTCTCAATTAAGATTTTATGATATTCATCCTTTTGTTCTTTTATCTACTCAAATAAATTATAATCCAGTGTTTCTTAGCTTAACTCAACCTAATGATAGAAAAAATTTTATCATAGCTAATTCTATTAATAACAACGATGACAGTCTCTCTTATCTTAATGAAATTTTTAATCAAAATATTGATTACAATTGGATTGCCTATGCAACAAGTGTTGGAATAGATTATTTTTATACAAAATTTTTAAATCCAAAAAGTGAAAGAATTTTTGAAGAAAAATTAGAGAATTCCCAATTTATCTATAAAATAAAGCTTGTAAAAGGTTTAAAATCAAACTTTGAAGAATTACATTAATTCTTCAAAAATTTCTTTTAACTTTTTATCTATCTTAGAAATTTTAGAGTCTTTTAAAAAAGCCAAAGTAAAATCAGCATCAAAAATTTTTTCATTATCTCTAAAAATTTCTTGTTTTATAAGCACCGAAACATTTTTGATATCCAAAAGCTTTGTCTCAATCTTTAATATATCACCAAGTTTTGCTGATTTAAGAAAACGACAATTTATTTTAGTAACCAAAAAATGTCCTGTTTTTTCGCTAAAAATATCTATATTTTTTTTAAAAAATAATTCACTTCTTGCTCTTTCACAAAATTTTAAATAATTACTATGATAAACAACTCCTCCAGAATCTGTATCTTCATAATAAACACGAATTTGCATACTTGTCCTTTAAGTTAAATTTTTATCATATAAATATTATTTATATTTGTATAAAAAAATAATTATTATCTATGAAATATCAAAAAAATTTTATATAATTAAAATTATTTTAAAATTTTTAAAGGAGAAATATGAAAAAGCAAATTTTAGCTTTGTTCTTTTTTAGTATTGCTTTATTTTTTAGTGCTTGCGATTCTTCAAAATCTAAAAATACAGCCTCAAACCAAATCTTAAATGTTGGTATAGAACCAACTTATAAACCATTTGATTATAAAGAAAATTCTAAACTTACAGGTTTTGATGTAGATTTATTAGATGCTATTGCACAAGATCTAAATATTAGCATAAATTGGGTAGAGATGAATTTTGACGGTCTGATCCCTGCTTTAAAAACTGGTAAAATCGATATGATAGCTTCTGCTATGAGTGTCACAGAAGAAAGAAAGAAAAGTGTTGATTTTAGCAATACTTATTATATGACTAAAAATCTTTATATTAAGAGAAAAGACGATATTAGCTTAAAAACAAAAGATGATTTGGTAAACAAAAAAATAGGTGTTCAACTTGGAACTCTGCAAGAAAATGCTGCCAAAAATATTAAAAATGCAACAGTTGAAGCAAATGCCGATTTAAATGTGGCTATTTTAGCTCTTAAAAACAAAAAAATTGATGCTATTATTTTAGATAAAGATGTTGCTAAAGGATATTTAGAACAAAATCCTGAACTTAATTCTTTTTTTGAAGAAGATGATGGAAGCAGTGGATTTAGCTTTGCTTTTGACAAAGATAAACAAAAAGAACTGATAGAAAAAATTAATACAACATTAGAAAAACTTAAACAAAATGGCATATACGAAAATCTACTAATAAAATACCAATTAAAATAAAATTATCTCAATTTAAATAAGGCTTTTTCTAAAGCCTTAAAAAAATAATCAATATCTTCTTTTGTGTGCGTATAATGCAAACTAACCCTTAACCATCCTGGTTTTTGCGTAATTTTAGCATTATCTTTAAGACCCAATAAATCATGACCATAAGGCCCTGCACACGTACAACCTGCCCTTGTTTCAATGTGAAATTTTTTACTCAATTCAAAAGATAAATCAAAAGGAGAAATTTTTTTAATATTAAAAGAAAAAATAGGCAATCTTTTATATAAATTTTCAGCATAAAGTTTCAAACCGTCAATTTCTTTTAATCTTGAAAAAAAATATGTTTTTAAATTTTCTTCGGCTTTTTGTATTTGCTTTAATCCAACTTCATCTTTAATTTTAAAAGCTAAACTAGCTCTTATAAGTTGCAAAATTCCTGGAGTTCCGCCCTCTTCTAAAGCCTCTTCATTACAAAGATAACACTGGGTTGTTCTTGAAACATATCCAACAGTACCACCTGCTGCAAAAGATGGCTTATCACCACAAAGTTTTTTCTTAATGACTAAAATTCCGCATCCTCCAATACCTCCTATCAATTTATGAGAACTTATAAATAAAGCATCATAAAATTTACAAGGTATATTTTTATAGGGAATAAAACTTGTAGCATCAAAAGCAACTATACCTTTATAAGTTTTAACTAATTTAGAGATCTTTTCATAATCACTTAAAATTCCTGTAACATTAGAGGCTAAAGAAAAACTTGCAATAATTTGTCTTTTTTTATTTTTCTCTAAAAGCTCTTCTAAAAAAACAAAATCAATTTCTCCGTTTTTATCAAGAGGAACCCTTATACACTCACAAAGACCTTCCCTAAAAGACAATTCATTAGAATGATGCTCATAAGGGCCCACTATAACTAAAGGCAATTTTTTAATATCTATATTTTTAAAATATCTTTCTTTTACCTTTGGTGGAATATAAATTCCTAATAATTCTTGAAATTTTTTTATAGCACTAGAAGAGCCTGTGCCACAAGAAATTAAAGCAAAATCATTATCTAGTTTTAAACTTGTTTTAATATCCTGTCTAGCATTTTCATAATACATTTGAGTTTTAAAAGAATGCAAAGAACTATCAGAGTGAGTATTAGCATAAAAAGGCAAAATTTTTGAAATTTTTTTTTCTACGCTTTTTAAAGCTAGGGCGCTTGCTGCAAAATCAAAATAATAACTTCCCTTTTTCAAAATAATATCTTTTCTTAAATCTTCAATTTCCAAATGCAATCCTTTAAAAATTTGCTAAAATTATACAATAATAATTTTATACAAAGGAAAAATATTACTTTTAGTACGTTTGCAAAGACGCATTCTTATTTGCCAATTGATCAACTTTTTGACTTTTATAGCGTTTTTGATGGATTAAATATTTCTTATTTTTCTCTACCTTTTTTTGAAAGTATTGAAAATATACTTCTTAAAAATTATACTCTATTAAATCAACAATTTTCTTTTGATTTTTTAAGTTCTTATGCATTAAATCTTTTAACAAAAAATAGTAGAAAAATTTACTCTATCAATAGAAGAATCAATCACTTTAAAGCAAAAGCCATTAGTAATCATTTATTAAAAACAGGAATTTTAAAACTAGAAAAAAGCAAAGAAGAAAAGATAAAAAAAGATAAAAGAAATAAAATAAAAAAAGAATTAAGAGGATATGTTATACAAGATAAAATTATTTTTAAAAATCATTTTTTAAGATTCTTTTTCAGATTTTTAAAACCTTATGAACATTTAATTTTAGAAAAAAAATTTGATTTTATTTTAAATTTAATCAAAGAAGAATTAGAATATTATCAAGGATTTTGTTTTGAGCAACTATCAAGGGAATTTTTAGAGAAAAAATTTAACATCTATCCTGTTGAAAGCTACTGGGATAGAAAAGTAGAACTTGATTTGTATTATAAAGATAATAATTTAAGCTTTATTGGTGAAGTAAAATTTAAAAATAAAAAAATTTGCAAAAATATTCTTAATGAACTTCAAAGAAAGGCTAAAATTTTAAATATAGATGTTGATTATTATATTATTTTTTCAAAAAATGGTTTCAGCAAAGAATTAAATAAAAAACAAAACGAAAAACTGCTTTTATTTGATCTTAAAGATTTTGAATTCTTATTTAAGGATAATGTATGAATGAAAATATACTTAAAAGTCTTGACTCCAACGAAAAAGAAGTGTTACAAGAAGGATTAAAAAATTTAATCGAACAAACCTATGTAATAGAAAACGAATATAAAATTTTAAATGAAAGCTATAATTCTTTAAGAGCAATGGTAAGCGAGATTATAGAAGTTTTACCTACTTGCTTATGGGTGCTAGATCCCAAAAAAAATATTATCTTGCAAAATCATCAGGCTTTAAAAAATAAAAATTTACTAGAGCAAATTGATTTAGACAAAGAGCATTATGAATTAGAATTTGAGACAAAATTTTATACAATTAAAATCATTAAACAAAGTGATAAAACCATTATTAGTACTACAGATATAAGCGATGAAAAACGAAACGAAAGACTTGCTAGCATGGGAAGCGTTGCTGCTCATTTAGCACATGAAATCAGAAATCCTATAGGCTCTATTTCTTTACTTGCCTCCACTCTTTTTTCAAGAAGTGAATTAAAAAATAAACATATTGTATTAGAAATTCAAAAAGCCATTGCAAGGGTTGAACGCATAGTAAATTCTACTCTACTTTTCACCAAGGGCGTTCACATTAATCTTCATACTTTTAATCTTTTAGAATTAAAAGAAGAGTGTGAACAAGCTATAAATTCTTATAATTTTTATTCAAATATAGAATTTGATATTTCTTTTTTTGATTTAGAAATTCAAGCAGATAAAGCTCTTATTAGCTTAGTTTTACAAAATTTAATTTATAATAGTATAGATGCAATTGAAGAAAATGAAAGCAAAAATCCCAAAGTTCAAATCAAAGCTTCTCTAAAAAAAGAAAATTTAATTATAGAAGTCTTTGATAATGGGGTTCAAATCAAAGATGAAAATTTGGTCTTTGAAGCATTTAAAACTACTAAGCTTAAGGGCAATGGACTTGGACTTTGCCTTTGTAAACAAATTATAGAAACTCATAAAGGAGAAATCGGCTTTAAAAAAGAGCCTAAAAATTTTTATTTTACCCTACCTTTATGAGCTGCATTTATTAAGAATTTGTTCACTAATGCTATCAGAAATAATAAAGTCTGTATGATAAAGCAAACAAGAGCCAGAATTTATAACTCTTAAAACAAGCTTTTTATTTCCTTTTTCATTTGGATTGTGTGCATTTCTAGCAATTTCATGAATTTCATAAACAAGTTCACGATTTAACCTACTTAAATCAAGCTCTATAATATTGCTTTCAAATTCCTTTGGATCTTTAATAAAATCTTGTTTTTTATAATTATTTTTTGAATTTACTTTTAAAGCTTTATAGTCTATATTTTTTAACTCTTCTAATGTTTTTACATCTTTTAAAGAAAAACTTACCTTACCCTCATCATTTTTATAATTAAGAAAAAATCCATATGCCAAATTCTTACTTTTTTCATCCTTGAAAATTTTTTCTATTTTTTCAATACTTGACTCAAAAACAGTAGTTTCATAAGAAGAATAAAAATCTAAAATTTCAAGTTTTGCAAAACGTTTATTGTTTTTACTTACCATAGATTTAAAATCTTCCATTTTTCCAATATTTAAAAGTTCTCCACTTCCCTTTAACTCTGAAAAATCCATGCTTTTTGTATATTCAATATCTTTAATATCATCAAAAAAACTATCCAACGGGTGACCCGAAATATAAATTCCTAAAATTTCTTTTTCATAGTTTAATTTTTCCATTAAATCAAATTCCTCTGAATTTGAAACGATATTAATTTTCACATCTTGAGTTAACTCTTCTTCTCCAAATAAAGAATTAGCAATATTCCTTCTTATTTCTGCTACTTGCCTTGAAATATCACCTAAATTGTCAAGATTATTAAACAAACATTTTCTTGTATAACCAAATTCATCAAACGCGCCTGATTTGACTAAACTTTCTAATGTTCTTTTATTAATTTTAGTTGGATCAATTTTACTAAGAAAATCAGTAATATCTTCAAATTCTTTATCTTTCCTTGTCTCTAAAATATTTTCAACCGCAGGAATTCCAACGCTTTTAATTGCTCCAAGTCCATAAACAATAGCATCTTTGCCATCTTCAAGCTCTATGGCGCTAAATTCACGAATGGCTTTATTGATATTAGGAGGCAATAATTTTATATTCATTCTTTTCATTTCTTCGATATACACAGCAACTTTATCAACATTATTTTCCTCGCTTGTTAAAAGTGCTGCCATAAATTCACTTGGATAATAAGTTTTTAAGTAAGCTGTTTGAAATGTAATAAGCGCATAAGCAGCAGAATGGGATTTATTAAAACCATATCCTGCAAATTTTAAAATAAGCTCCCAAAGATCCTCTGCATCTTTTCTATTATAACCTTGATTTTGTGCCCCATCTGCAAATTCATCTTTAAGCTTTTTCATTTTTTCAGGATCTTTTTTTCCCATAGCGCGACGCACGACATCTGCACCTCCCAAAGAAAAACCTCCAATAACTTGAACAATTTGCATTACTTGTTCTTGATAAACTATAACTCCATAAGTTGGTTCTAAAATGTTTTTCAATACATCAAAAGGATATTTAATATCTTTTAAACCGTGCTTTCTATCAATGAAATCATCAAGCATACCTGATTCCATAGGGCCTGGACGATAAAGAGCTAAAACCGCAATTAAATCCTCAAATCTTTCTGGTTTTAATCTTGCATTTAAGCTTTGCATTCCATCTGATTCTATCTGAAAAATGCCTAAAGTATTTCCGCTTTGTATAGTTTTATAAACCTTAGGATCATTAACATCTATGCTTTCCCAAACAATATCTTTGTTATAGCGTTTTTTTATAAGATTAATAGCGTTATTAATCACTGTCAAAGTTTTTAGACCCAAGAAGTCAAATTTAATCAAATCAACATCTTCTAAATGATCCTTAGAATACTGAGTAACCAAATGTCTCTCATCATTTTTACTCTGTCTAAAAAGAGGAGTTTTTTTCCATAAAGACTCATTAGAGATAACCACACCAGCTGCGTGCATACCTGCATTACGATTTAATCCCTCTAAAGCCTTTGCATATTCCCAAACTTCCAATCCTTTAGGATGTTTTTCTATAAATTCTTTAATTTTTGGTTCTTTTTCATAGGCTGCTTCAAGAGTTATTTTAAGTTCTTCTGGAATAAGCTTAGCAAGTTCGTCTGCATCAGCTATACTCATATCGCAAACTCTAGCGACATCACGGATTACACCACGTGCTAAAAGCTTACCAAAGGTAATAACTTGTGCAACCTTATCAGATCCGTATTTATCAATTACATAATCAATAACTTCAGAACGTCTATCTTGACAAAAATCCACATCAATATCGGGCATAGATACGCGCTCAGGATTTAAAAATCTTTCAAAAAGTAAATTATAAGGCAAAGGATCAATGTCAGTGATTCTTAAACAATAAGAAACCAAACTTCCAGCCGCTGAACCCCTACCTGGACCAACTGGAATTCCTTTATCTTTGGCTACTTTTATAAAATCATGAACTATTAACATATAGCCTGAAAATTTCATACTTTTAATGATTTGTATTTCTAAATCTAATCTTTTTTTGTATTCTTCGTGCTTATTCTCATCAATAAATTTAAGTCTCTCATCAAGTCCTTTTTTACAAAGATACTCAAAAACCATGTCATCATTATCAAAACTAAATTCTTTTTCTTGATCTTTTAAGGTTAAATTATATTCTTTTGCATATTCACGTGTAAATTTAAAATTCGGAGGAGTAGGATTACCAAGATTTAATTCTAAATTACATTTATTAGCTATTTCTTGTGTATTTTCAATAGCTTCTGGAATATCAGCAAAAAGCTCACTCATTTGTTGTGGAGTTTTTACGTAAAATTCATGAACACTATGACGCATTCTATCAGGATCATTAAGCTTTTTTCCCATAGCTATACACATAAAAACTTCATGTGCTGCTGCTCTCTCTTTAAAGGTATAATGTGTATCATTGGTTGCTATAATTTTAATATCTAATTCTTTTGAAAGCCTAATAATATCATCATCTATAACCCTTTGATCATTAATACCATGACGCATAATCTCTAAATAAAAATCATCCTTAAAAACTTTTTTATACCAAAGAGCCGCTTCTTTTGCGCTTTCATATCCTTTTGCACCAAAACGAACATTTTTTTCATTTTGATTATTTAAGTGCCAATTAACCTCACCTTGCAAACAAGCAGAAGAGCAAATTAAACCTTCGCTATGTTTTTCTAAAATTTTCTTATTAATACGTGGGTAGTAATACAAACCTTTTATGTAGCTTTGAGAACTTAGATACATTAAATTCTGATAACCTATTTCGTTTTTAGCATACAAACAAAGATGAAATCTTTGTCTTGAGCTTTTATCACTAATATCATCGTTATTATGCAAATAAGCCTCAATTCCTATAATAGGCTTTATACCTTTTGCTTTCATTGTTTGATAAAAATCAATAGCCCCAAACATATTGCCATGATCTGTCATGGCAACACTCGTTGCACCTTGACTTTTTAATGTATCAGCAAGCTCTTTAAGCTTATTAGCTCCATCAAGCAAAGAATATTCAGTATGTAAATGAAGATGGGTAAATTGACTCATTAATTTCCTTAAAAATTAAATTCTTAAGGAAATTATAGAATTCTAATTCTAAATTTTTTTAAAATTTTCTATAAATTTAAACTAAAATTTTAATTTTCATTTCTAAGCAATGGGATAAGCATTGCCTTATATAAAGCTTCATAAATTTCTTCTCCACATAAAGATTTTACAAGCTCTAATCCAAATAAAATAGCAGTTGCTGGTCCTGCACTTGTAATAACATTTTTATTAACACACACAGCTTTATTAACCCAAACACCTTTAAGCATTTTTTCACAACCTGGATAACAAGTAAATTCTCCCTCTAAAACTCCTGCTTCATTAAGAACAATAGGCGAAGCACAAATAGCACCAATAATTTTTTTATTAGAATGTAATTTTTTAATAATACTTAAAATTGCAGTATTTGCCTTGAGATTACTCATGCCCTCAAAACCACCTGCTAAAGCAATGGCATCAAATTCTTTATCTTTAATATCATCAAGAACGAAATCAGCTTTAATTTTAATACCATGCGCCCCACTCACCAAAAGCTCTTTATCTAAAGAACTGATAAATATTTCAAGATTATCACTTAAGACACTAGCTCTTTTTAAAACATCGCTTATCCCTATAAATTCGGCCTCTTCAAAACCTTGAGCTAGTGGAATTAAAACTTTTTTAATCACTTTATTTCCTTTTATATTTTTCTAGTTTTTCTTTTCTTGATCTTGTTTTTTCTTGAATTTGATGGTTAAAACCTATAATTAAACATATCATAAAAATAAAAAATAAAATCATTATAATCCAGTCAAACATAGCTAAAACCACCTAAAAATTTATAAAAATTGTAACACAAAAATTTAAAATTAAAGAAAAAATCAAGACATTTTTTATAAAATAAATCCTTTGTATTTATTATTTTAAGGCTAAAAATTGACTCAAAAAAATATCAAAACATTTATTTTTTTTCTTATAATAACTCTTTGGGGATATTTCTCTTTTCCTATAGAAATTTTACAAATTAACACAAATAACGAAATTCAATACGCTTATACAGCTGATGCTAAAGCTTATGTTAAAAGCTATTTTACCACTTTGCTTTTAACTGTTTCTAGTATCATCATTGGTATAGTACTAGGCTTTTCTTTAGCCATTTTAAGATTTTCTAAAATTAAATTTTTAAATCTCATTATAGATGAATACATAGATATTATACGTGGCACTCCTGTGATTTTACAACTTATGATTTTCGCTTTTGTCATTTTTACTTTTATTGACAATCTTTACGCAGCTATTTTGGCCTTAGGTCTTAATAGTTCAGCTTATATTGCAGAAATTGTTCGTGCTGGGATTAATAGTGTTGATAAAGGACAAATGGAAGCTGCAAGAGCTATGGGACTAAGTTATAAAATCACTATGAAAGAAATTATTCTACCTCAAGCTATAAAAAGCACTCTGCCTGCTCTTGCTAATGAATTTATTTCTTTATTTAAAGAAACTTCTGCTGTTGGTTTTATAAGTGTTTTAGACATCACCATGCAAAGTAAAAGCTTACAAGCTTTACTTTATAATCCAAAACCTATTATATTTACAGGACTTGTATATTATGTTAATGTAAAAATATTCACCCTGATCGTAAAAAAACTTGAAAAGAGACTAAATAGCAATGATTAAAATAAAAAACTTATCAAAGAAATATGGAAATTTAAATGTTTTAAAAAATATTAACATTCAAATTAATAAAGGTGATATTATTGCTATTATTGGGCCTAGTGGTAGCGGTAAAAGCACATTTTTAAGATGTATTAATAAACTTGAAATAGCAACTAGCGGAGAAATCTACATAAAAAATCAAAATATTTTAGATCCAACAGTTAATATTGATCTTGTTAGACAAAAAGTAAGCATGGTTTTTCAACATTTTAATCTTTTTAATAATAAAAATATTTTAGAAAACTTATGTTTAGCGCCCATTAAAACAAAAATTTTAACCAAAGATGAAGCTATAAAAAAAGCTAGAATTTTACTTAAAAAAATAGGACTCAATGATAAAGAAAATGCTATGCCTCATCAATTATCTGGAGGACAAAAGCAACGTATAGCTATTGCAAGAAGCTTAATGATGAATCCTGATGTCATTTTATTTGATGAGCCAACTTCTGCACTTGATCCTGAAATGATAGGAGAGGTTTTAAATATCATGAAAGAGGTCGCTAAAGAAGGTTTAACCATGCTTGTAGTTACACATGAAATGGGTTTTGCTAAAAATGTAGCAAATAGAATACTTTTCATGGAACAAGGAAGTATCGTTGTAGATGAAAATCCTTATAATACTTTTGAAAATCCTGCAAATGAAAGACTAAAAGAATTTTTAAATAAAGTTTTAAACCATTAATTATTCAAAAAAGACTTTAATAAAAAAGTCTTTTATTATCAATCCCAACATTCTGCATTTTTAATGCCAAGTTTTGAAGCACTAAATTGAGGATCTTTTCCTTGTTTTTTTTGTAAGTTATAATCATTTAAAACCTTACTAACAATAGAACCTAAAAGCAATAAAGAAATAATATTTGTTGTCGCCATAAAAGCCATTGTTAAATCAGCCAAACTCCACGCTAATTTTAAATCCATTTGAGAACCTATAAAAATCATTAATACAGCAGAGATCCTAAAAATATTCATAACAACTTTAGAATCACTTAGATATTTTACATTAGCTTGAGCATAATAATAATTTCCTATTAAAGAAGTAATGGCAAATAATACAATAGAGATTGAAATAAAATGTATTCCTAATTTACCATAATACTCATCCATAGCATGCTGAACCAAAGGAAGAGCAGTTAAAATAGGCTTGCCATCTACGCCTATATTATTCAAATAGGTCAAAGAAAATAATACTAAAAATCCAGAGCTTGTACATATTATAACATCAATAAAAACAGAAAAAGACTGAATAATTCCTTGCTTTACAGGATGACTAGTAAGCGCTGCTGCTGCTGCATTAGGAGCTGAACCCATACCAGCTTCATTAGAAAAAAGCCCTCTTTTAATACCTATAACCAAAACAGATCCAGCAAAACCTCCAAATATAGCTTTAAAATCAAAAGCACTTTGAAAAATCATATGTAAAACCATAGGAATTTTCTCAAAGTTCATTAAAACTGCAATAATAGCAAGAAAAATATAAGCTAGCGCCATAAAAGGAACGATTAAAGAACTTATTTTCCCTATTTTAGTATGATGAGAAAAAAACATCCAAATACCAAACAAAGTTAAAATAGCTCCTATAATTAAAGGCCAATGACTCTGCATAAAAGAAATAGACGAATTTGGATTGGCCATATTGTAATAAACTTCAAATGCTGAAGTAATATTTTGACTTTGAAGACCATTAAAACCATAAGCATAAGTAATAATCAAAATAAAGGCAAAAAACGCTCCCAACAATTTTGAGCCTAATGCTTTTTTTATATAATATGCTGGACCGCCTTTATAACCTCCAGTACCATCTTTTGATTTATAAACCTGTGCTAAAGTGCTTTCAGCAAAGGCTGAAGCTCCTCCAAAAAAAGCCATAAGCCACATCCAAAATAAAGCACCAGGACCACCAGCAACAATAGCAATAGAAATACCTGTAATATTTCCTATGCCTACCCTTGAAGCTGTAGAAATCATTAATGCTTGAAAAGGAGAAATATGCTCTTTTTCATTAGATCTTTCTGTTAAAATTTTAAAAACACCACCTAACATTCTAAATTGAACAAAGCGAGTTTTAAAACTATAATAAAAGCCACAAATAATCAATAAAACAACCATTATAATATCTGTTTTAGGCAATACTTTATCTATAAAATTACTAACATCTATTAAATTCATTTATACTCCTAAAGTTAATAAAATATTTTACACAATTATTCTAAAAAATCAATGAGTAAAAAAAGAAAAATTTTGTCTTAATGCCTCATAAGTTACAATTCCCACACTGGTGGCCAAATTAAGACTTCTTCCATAAGCCTTCATTGGTATAGTAATTGCATTTTCCCAATTAAGCTGCATTAAATCTTGTGGCAAACCAAAACTTTCACTTCCAAAGAATAAAAAATCATCTCTTTGAAATTGCACCTTAAAATAAGGCTTATTGCTTTTTGTAGTTGCAAAGAAAAAACGATCTTTGTATTTTATATTTTCTTGCAAAAACTCATCAAGACTCTCCCATATGATGGGATTTAATCTATTCCAATAATCAAGACCAGCTCTTTTAAGTTTTTTTTCTTCTAAATCAAAAACAATAGGCTTTACAATATGCAAAGTAAAACCAGCATTAAAACACATTCTTCCAATACTTCCAGTATTTTGAGGAATTCTTGGAGAAACCAAAACTATATTAAACATTAAACTACTACTCTTTTGATATTAGGATGAAGCTTGACTAAAATTTCATAATCTATAGTATCGAAAAAATTTGCCCATAAGGTTGCATCATTAAAAACACAAACTTCATCTCCACTATCCTCACAAGAAAAACTATCCATAGACATTTTTCCAAGTATCTTTTTTCCATTTGCAAGTCTTAACTCTCTTTTTGCATTATAACGAAATAACCCATCTGCATAACCTAAATCATATGTTGCGACATTTAAATCTTTATTTGCTGTATAAGCATTAGAATAACCTATGCTTTGCCCTGTTTTTAAAATTCTTTGACTCAATTTATGTGCATAAAGACTTAAAACCTTTTTCAAATGTAAAGCCCCGTAGCCAAATTGAACAAGACCTACTCTGCAATACTCATCTTTAGGAATTTCAGAGTTAAATAAAGCCGCTGAATTAAAAGAATGAAAAATTAATTTTTTACTACAATTCTTATAAAACCATTCTTTTACTTTTTTAAAATTATTTCTTTGCGCCAAATAAAAATCATCAGCATTATCAGCACTAGAAAAATGTGTAAAAACACCTTCAAATTTTAAATTATATTTTAAAATATCATTATAAGCTTTGTTTAAATCTTGGAGTTCAATTCCATTTCTATGCATATTTGTATCAATCTTCAAATGAATTCTAGTTAAAGGTTTAAAACTTTTAATCAGATTTATATCATTTAGTGCATAAATAAAATTTGGATTTTCATTCCCATTTGGACGATGTGAGAGAATTAAAATAGAGTCAAAAAAATCTTTAAGTTCATCTGCTTCTTGTTCGTTTTTAACAGCAACAAAGTTAATACCTTTGCTTTTGGCAATAGGAGCCAAAAGAGTAGCTCCATGCCCATATGCATTATCTTTAAAAACACAAATAACACGATCAAAATTCCCTGCTTTATTGGCAATTTGATCTAAATTAAATTCATAAGCCTTTTGATTTAACCTAATTAAAGACATTATTGCTCTGCAAGAATTTTCATTTTGCCTTCTTTATCAAGCTTAACATAAAGAACTTTATTTCCCTTAAACTGATAATTTTTAGTATAGTAGTCTTCATAAAAAGAAATTCTATACATAATTCTTCCTTCTAAATTTGGATAAGGACTTATGCTAATATCTGAAAATTTAATATCTTTTTTTTCATTTCTTGAAAAAATATTTTTTTTCATAGTTGCAAATTGCTCAAAAGAAGTCTTATCGAATCTTTTAAATTCTTTTTCATCATAAAAATTTAAATATGCTTTAATATTATTGTTTTCCCAAGCATTTTTCCATTTGAATAAAGAAGACAATAAAGAAGCAACTTCATCTTTATTTGCAAAAACTTTATCTTTTTCCTCTGTTAAAACATAAACTTTTTTATCTTTAACTATCGCGGCAAAACTATCTAAATTTTTATTAAATAAAGCAATACAACCTCTGGTCTTATACTCGTCAATTCTAGTTCCATCTAAAGGATAGCCATGGATCCAAATTCCTCCTCCTGTTTTTCCCTGAACTTTATCAAGCAAATTAGGATAAGTCGTTGCAAAAGCAAAAGGACCATAATAAGGATCCCCTGGATTAAATTTTTTTCCTAATTCATAAAAACCAATAGGAGTTTTTAAATCGCCTTCTTTTTGCTTATCACCCATTAAACCAGTAATCACATCTTTTTGTTCAAATTTTTCTTCGATTTTTCCATTGCTATAAGAATAAACTTTAAGAATTTTATCTGTTTTATTTGTAACAACTATAACTACTTCATCTTTATAATAACCCAAAGAAATATTTTGGTCTTTAAGTTCTTCCAACCAAAAATCTTTATTGGATAACTTTTGTTCTATAGCTGTTTTAACCGCTTCTAAACCATTATCAAGATAAATTTTTACAAGATCTGAAGCATAAACACTTGAAATAAAAAATAATGCAGTAGTGATAATTTTAAACAACGATAATCCTTTAAAAAATTTTCGAAGTGAAATTATATATCAATTTTTCTTAAAAAACTATGTAAATGAAAATTTAAAAATAGATTAATTTGTAAAAACATTTTATTTACGATATACTAAATACTTCTTAAAAAATTCGTTTTTTAAGTTATAAATTTTAATTAATCATTGGATATTTATGAAAAAAAATATTTTTATATTTGCTTTTATTTTTAGCATTATTATTCTTTACGTTATTTTTGATTTTTATATATTAGATGGCACAAGATTAACAACTAAGGTATCTTCAGCGTCTGCAAAAAATGCTTGTGATTTAAATTTAAAAGATTGCATATACACTTTTAATAATGAAAAAATTTCAATTTCTATCAATCCAAAACCCATTAAAGCATTAAATACCAATAAAATAAAAATAACAATAAAATCAAATAAAATTTACAATGATTTAAAGTTAAGAGTTTATGGAATAAATATGTTTATGGGCATAACAGAAATTAACCTTTATAAAATAAAAGATAATACCTTTGAAGGAAATATTATACTAAGTTCTTGCACAAAAGATTTAATGCGTTTTAAAGCTGATGTATTAGAAAATAATAGATTGACGGATTTTTCTTTTGAGTTTGATGTTAAAAAACATTAAAAAAGGCTAGAAAACTAGCCTTAAAAAATTACTTTTTCTTTTTGTTAGCTCCTGCTTTTTTTGCAACAGCTTCTTTAAGATTTTTTCCTACTTTAAATTTAGCAACTTTAGTTGCAGGAACGGTAATTGTTTTACCTGTACTAGGAACTCTAGCTGTTCTAGCTGCTCTTTCAGTAGTTGAAAAAGTTCCAAAACCGATAAAACTAATGCTATCTCCTTTTGCTAATAAATCTGTAATTGCTGAAATAACAGCATCCGTAGCGGCACCTGCATCTTTTTTTGTTAGCCCAGAAAGTTGAGCAACTTGAGAAATAAAATCTGCTTTAGTCATGGAAAGCTCCTTTTTTAAATTAAAAAGCCTAATTCTAGCATATTTAAAAAGTAATAGCAAGAAAAAACATTATTTTTCCTTATCTTTTTTTATTTTTTTCTCTTTCTCTTTATATTTTTCAAATTCTTTGCTATCATCAAGCTCATTTCCAATCTGCTCGTATAAATCATAATAATATAAAACAAAATCTCTACATTCTTCATTAATAGGTAAGAATATTCCATTTTCTAAAGTGCAAAAAAGATTTAAAAATTCCTTGGCATCTTTTTTTTCTGTATAATGTTTAGCAAGATTATAATAATTCTGCAAAGTTAAGTTTTTAAACCTTTCATAGAATTCTAAAGTAAAATTAATAGATAATTTTTTATTTTTAAAACTTAAAACTCTACTCCTAAATAATAAATCAAGATGAATTAAACCTTCTGTATAGTAAGGTTTCACCTCTTCAGTCTTTTGCCAAGCAATTAAAGAAATAGCCCTTTTAATAAGCTCATGAAATACTGGCATTCTAAGCTCATCAACTTCATGGTAGAAAAAATTTACCAAACCTCCTGTAGTCGCTTTATATTCTTCTATATTTTTAAAATATCCACTTTGATTCATCAATTTTTCACTCTCTTGATCTATGAAAAAAATATGACCAAATTCATGTCCTATAGTTGAAATTTCATAAACTCTTTTCCAAACTTCTTCTTTAAAAAAAAGAATTTCTCTTCCATAATCTAAGAATTCTTTATTAAAAATAATATTTGAAAGTTTCATAAAAGGCTTACTTTTAGCGCTTTCATAAACAAAATTTAAAAAAGCAAATATTTTTTTACCTAATTTAGCACTTACAAACTCATCATTAGGAACTACCTGAGCAGAAAAAAGCCCTCTAAGTTCTGCTCCATAAAAAATCATAGGGGTGCATATATAAAGTTGTGTTTTATTAATATTATTAAAAACTTCAGTTTTTAAACTGTCATTATCTAAATCTATATTTTTGCAAATTTTTTCAAAACTAGTATTAATTTGATTAATAAATTTAGCAACATCAAAACAGCTTTCATCTTGTAATCTGATATCCCACTCTAATGCTACAGCATGAGTATAATTATCTTCGTAATACTCCAAAGGATGACCAATTTGCAAAGGTGATTTTACTTCCATCCAAGCAAGCTCAGCTTCTTGCCAAGCTTCTATAACTTTATCTTCTTGTCTTTCACAAAAAGCTGCTTTTAATTTAACCAAATACTTAATATAGGCAAATTCCTCATTTGTATTTGCAATTTTTTTAAGCTTATCAATCATCGAATCAAAAGCAAACTCAAGCCTTAAAATTTCATTTTCAAAAAATTTAGCATAGGGAACAAATCTCCAAATTTGACCAATTCTCACTAAAACCCCATAGCTTCTTTCGCAAATCTTACCCTCTCTATCGACTTGATAAAGCTTATTTTGTTTTAAAAAATCCAAAGCTAAGTCAAGATCCTTAAACATTGAAGATAAAATTTTATTATTTTTTTCTATAATCTCTTTAGTCCAAGAGCTCTCAAAATCATTCATAATCAAACCTATGTCATGAACCCCTTGAATAAGAGTCTGATAAAAATCATTTAAAAGTTTTTTACTTTTAATCTCATCAATAAGTTCTTGATGCTCTCTTTCATAAAATTTTCTTACCTCATTATAAAAAAGATGTTTTATTTGGATAATTTTTTCTTCGCTAAAATTATTTTTTTCTAATTCTTTTACTAAATTTTCCTCTTTTAAATCTACTAAGCGTCTCAATATCGCTAAAATAGTATTTTTTTCTTTTTTTAAACCGCTTAGATTAATTAAGGATTCAAAATAAGAACCGATATTATCTTTATCTACAATTTCATATAAAGAATTGATCTGATCTTTTCGTTTTTTTACAAGTTGTAACACTTCTGTGAAATTATTCATAATTTTACTCCTTATAATTTTAAATTCTATTATAATTAAACATTAAAAATCAAGGAGAAAAAATGAAAGATATGGGAGAACCAAAACTTAAAATTGTTGCAATGCCAAAAGATACAAATTCTGCAGGCAATATTTTTGGAGGATGGATTTTATCACAAATAGACAGTGCTGGAGTCATAGCTGCTAGAGAACTTTCTCCTGAAAGAGTTGTAACAATCTCTATGGAGCAAGTGGTTTTTAAGCAACCAGTTTTTATAGGAGATATCATCTCATGTTATGCGAAAATTTTAAAAGTTGGAACCACTTCAATCAAAGTTCAAGTAGAAGTTGTTGCTCAAAGAGTAGATAAGCTAGGTTGCATGGCTTGTATCCATGTAACCTCTGCTACTGTAACCTATGTAAGCGTTGATAGAGAAGGTAATAAAAAACCAATTAGTGAAGAATTAAAAAAAATTCATGGTTTTTTAAATTCTTAAATTGTATGATAAAACTTTATCCTAAAAAGTCTATCAACATTTACTTAATTTACTATTGTATTTATTTTCCAGACATTCCTTGAAAAACTCCGCTCTAGTTTTAGGAGTTTTTTCAGGATGTTTTTCTTTCATATGCTCTAAATACTTATTATAACTTGAAAGTCCTACTAAAGGATGAAAAAACCTTTCGGCTTTTTCATAATAAATTTTAATCTTCTTTAGCATTTAAAGAACTTATTTTGATATAAGGACTCTCTTTTAATGGAATTTTAATCCTACCCATACAAATTCCTATACAAGAAATAATAACAAGTAAAGTAGTTAGCATAAAAAAGATACATAAAATAGCATCTAAAATGTTTCCAAATATCACATGAGATAAATTAGAAATTTGTTGTTCTTTTTCTTCTATTTGTTTAATAAAATGACTTTCTTTTTTATTTAAATTCTCTTTTTGCGCTCTAAGTTCTGAAAGCTCATTTTCTAATTTTTCTATATTTTTACTAGCCATTTGAGCAGTAGCTATATGGCTTACCACATTTCTTACTTTAGCCCCTTCTTCATAAGGTAGTATTTTTTGCACTCCACCATAAAGAGTTACTAGTAAAACAAAACAAGCTGGGATTAAAGTCACCCAAAGAAATCGTTTTTTGCCCATTTTGACAAGTATTACACTTACTAAAAGCAAAGCCATTCCAGCCAACATTTGATTACTTACCCCAAAAAGTGGCCATAAAGTATAAATTCCGCCCTTAGGATCTATTGCACCTTGATATAAAAAATACCCCCAACAAGTTACACTTAAAATAGTAGCTAAAATTCCTGCAAAATAATTATGAGTATTTCCTAAAGGTTTGTATACATTGCCTAAAATATCTTGAACCATAAATTTGGAAGTTCTAGTTCCAGCATCAACAGCAGTTAAAATAAATAAAGCTTCAAATAAAATGGCAAAATGATACCAAAAACCCATAAATTCAACCCCACCAAAAATTTTATGCAAAATCAAAGTAACGCCCAAGGCAAATGTTGGAGCACCCCCTGTTCTTGATAATATAGTTTGCTCTCCTATGTCTTTGGTAAGTTGCATAATTTCTTGTGGTGTTACACTAAATCCCCAATCACTAATAATTTTTGCTGCATTAATTAAATCATTTCCTATCAAAGCCGAAGAAGAATTGACAGCAAAATAAATTCCAGGATGCAAAATACATGCACAAATTAAAGCCATAATAGCCACAGCACTTTCAGCAAGCATAGCGCCATAACCAACTAATAAAGCGTGTTCTTCATTTTCAAGCATTTTAGGGCTTGTTCCACTTGAAATTAATGCATGAAAACCACTAATAGCTCCACAAGCTATAGTAATAAATAAGAAAGGAAAAATCGATCCAGCAAAAACAGGTCCAGTCCCATCAAGGTATTGGTAATTTACTTTTGGCATCTGAAAATCAGGCATAACAATGACAATAGCTAAGGCCATTACAACTATAACACCGATTTTCAAAAAAGTAGCAAGATAATCTCTTGGCGCCAAGAAAAACCATACAGGTAAAAGCGATGAAATAAATCCATATCCCATAATCATAAAAGCTAAAGTTGGAGCATCAAAAGTAAAAATTTTAGACCAGTAAGGATCTGTCGCAACAACACTGCCATAATGAATCGCTAAAATTAAAAGTACAAAACCTATAATAGAAGTCTCACCCACCTTTCCAGGACGAATAAAACGCATATAAATACCCATAAATATAGCAATAGGAATGGTCATAGCAATGGTAAATAAACCCCAAGGAGAATTTGCCAAAGATTTTACTACAACCATAGCTAAAATAGCGATGATAATAATCATTATGCCAAAAATTGCTATCATAGCTACAGCACCAGTAAAATTTCCCATCTCGTCTTTTATCATTTCGCCAAGAGAGCGACCCTTTCTTCTCATAGAAATGAAAAGAACCAAAAAATCATGCACAGAGCCTGCTAAAACACCACCAATTAAAATCCAAATCATAGAAGGTAAATAACCCATTTGAGCAGCCAAAACAGGACCAACCAAAGGACCAGCTCCAGCAATAGCCGCAAATTGATGACTAAATAAAACAATTTTATTTGTTGGAACAAAATTTTGTCCATCATTCTCAACTCTTGCGGGTGTAGCGCGATTTTTATCAAGCTCTAAAACCTTATAAGCTACAAAACGTCCATAAAATCTATAAGCTATCATATAAATACATACAGCAGATACAACCAAATAAAGAGCTGAAACTTTTTCTCCATTTTGTAAAGCCAAATAGCAAAAACAACAAGCTCCAAACAAGGCGACAAAAAACCATAAAATTTTATTAACCATTTTACTCAACCTCCTTTATTGGATAATCATTAAATTATAATTAATAAAATATTAATTATAATTTAAAAATTATTTTTAATTTTTAAAAATTTTTAAAACTCTCAAACATTCATTATTTGCTTTTTTAAGCAGTATTAAAAAGATAAAAATTAAAAATTTATTTATTATTTATATTTTGAAAAGTTTAAAGAAAAATAAAAGTTTAAAGACTAAGAAAGGATTAAAAAACTTTTTACTTGATTGTATTTTAAATCAAAGTTTTTAATGTTTCAAGCTTTTATATCTA
Source organism: Campylobacter novaezeelandiae (assembly GCF_004323845.1). GTDB lineage: Bacteria > Campylobacterota > Campylobacteria > Campylobacterales > Campylobacteraceae > Campylobacter_D > Campylobacter_D novaezeelandiae. Next base: position 204,700 of record NZ_QPGR01000001.1, read on the forward strand.
TACTTTTTGGTGTAGAATTTAAAGAAAGGATTTTATTAAATTCTCCTGCATCATCATCACTAAATTTCATACCAAAAAGAAGTTCTAATTCTTTACTAGTGCTAAATTTATCTTCTAATAGTTTTTTTACAAGTTCGTTTCTTATATTATCATCTTTGTAAGTTTCTTTGTTTTTACTTTCTGTTTGTATAGGCTTAAAAGGCTTTTCTTTGTCTTCTTCTGAAGTTTCTTTGTTATTTGTATTTTTTAAAGGATTGCTATAATCTACACCTTTTGCCTTTTCTGCTTCTTCTAGTAATTTTACAAACTCATCGTGTCTTTGTTTAAAATCAAGATATTTGATTTTAAATTCTTCTAGGCTCATATTAGAATTAATAAGCTTATTGTATTCATCTTCTAAATTCTTAATAGTTTTTATTAGTTTATCATCTCCTAAATTTTTAGCTCTATTTATATAATTCCATATTGATAAACTATCTCCCATAGGATTGCCCCAGCCATCTTGCTCGTAGGAGTATTTTAAAGGATTTTTATTCATAAAGGACAAAAATTCTTTTATTTCATTGTTGTCCGTATCGCTATTAAGTCCAGCTAATTTGCCCAATAAGGTTGTTTGTCCTTTAATTGTGCTAAGATTATTTATAAAAAACGCAATTAAAGCACCACCTTTAGATATTTTGTTATCATGTATTTGATATTTGTTAGAACCCAAATCTGCTATATTTTCATCAGTAAGCTTCCAAATGAAAGCATTATCGCTTTGTAATTCTTGCCAATAATTTACCCCATCTTTTTGGGATAGATTTTTTAAATCCTGTTCTTGAAAGCTTTCTCCTAATCCCTTATCTTTAACAAAAGAAGAAAAAGAGTTATAAGCATTTTCTATTGTTTTAGCAATGTCTATTTGAGAGTAAAAAGGTTGTCTTTTAATAAAGTTATTTACAAAATTATTTAAACCATCTGCATAAATCTTATAATCTTTTGGCAAGCTTGCTGCTTCGTTAAAATCACTTGTAAAAAAGCCCTCTTTATCTACGCCATAGCCTAAAATTTTATCTACCGCTTGTGATTTATCACTTACAAGGTTATTATTTGCTATGACATTAGATGATTTTGTATTTGAGGTATTATTTGTGTAATTGTAGTTTGAATAAGAATTTATACCATTAATCATTTTTGCCATCTTGTAAGTAAAGTTTTATTTATAAGATAAATCGGCAAAAATGATTTTTTCATAAGTTTTTTATCTTCTAGCTCTAGCAGTCCAGCCACCAAGTTGGATTTCCATATATTCTTTATACTTATTAGCCATTTCTTTAATAATCATATTGTTATTTAACATTGAGCTAGAATTAAATTTATACATTTGATAAGTATTTGGATTATAAGCACCTATCCCATAAGTGAAAAGCACATAAGGTTGTCCTAAGTCAGAAACTTTTACTTGTCTTTTAACAATGTAAGTAGGAAGCAAAGAGAGCGAGTTTTGTGTTACTTGCAAAAATGCTATTAATCTATTTTTACTAGGATTTGAGCAAGATGTTTGATCTATGCCACAAAGTCCTTGTGGTGCATTAGTATTCCCTTTAAGATAATTTACTATATATTGTAATTCTCCTTGCTCATATTTTGCTATTGCATACATTTCTGTTCCATTTATGATAGGAACAACGCTATACCCACCCTTAACTTGTTTCATCTCATCTAAACTAAGAGCTTTAACACCTTGAGAATTATCACTTATTGCACCATTACTAACTTTTAGCTAAAAAATCATCTGCAAAAGCAGAACTTACTAACAAAGAAGTCAATATTAATAAATCTGTGATAGAATGCACCACCTACTATTTGCTTCATCTCATCTAAATTAAGAGCTTTAACTCCTTGAAAATTATCACTTATTGCACCATTACTCACTTTAGCTAAAAAATCATCTGCAAAAGCAGAACTTACTAACAAAGAAGTCAATATTAATAAATTTGAGAACTTTTTTAACATAACTTCTCCTTTTTTAGCTATTTTTAGTCTTTATTTACATAATATCACAAATTATATATTAAAATCAATTTTTTGCTTGTCTTGTAAAAAATTTTTTGAAAATAGTCAGAAAGGTAACAATGAAAAAGATTTGTTTAGCGTTTATAGTTTTAGTTAGTTGTGTTTTTGCTAGTGATGAGTTAAATATAGACAATTTATTTAAAAAGCAAATAGGTTTAAGAAGTATCACAAGTTTATCCTTGCTTAGCACAGGAAATGCTTATTCGTATTGTCTTTATCCAAATATAGGAGTAAATGGAGATTTAAACGTTTGGAATGATACTAAGCAACTTTATTTAAATCAAACTTTTATCTATACCATAACACCTAAATTCGATATTTTAATTTCAGGTGGCGGGAATTATTCAAGACAAGAATACAACAATATCATCTCAGGAGCATTCACAAGTAAAAATACCTTAAATTTTGATTCTTTATGGCTAGGTTTCATTTACACAGCAGATAGTATAGCTGATTTCATCCCTCAACTTAAATTTCAAACTGCTATTATTCAAAGAGAAAAAACAGTAATGTAAACTAAAAACTTTTATTTCCAATCTCAAAATTTAGAAGCTAGTTTAAGAGGTTATAGCGATCCAGTAGTTTATAGCATTTATACTGGCTTTGGCTATAATCAAACAAGAAAATTTAAAATTGCAAAAATAGCTTATGGAAATAGTATTTATATAGGTGGAAATTTATCCATTATTTTAAGTCCTAAAATTACTTTAGATTTAGGAGCAGAGCAAAGATTTCAAACAGCACAAAAAATCAATGGAATAAAAAATTCAGAATTAAGATCAATCCCTACAATTAGTGCCGGATCTACTTATAGTATAAATCAAGACACGGCTGTTTCAGTCAGCGCTAGTTTAGGCGGAAGTTCTGCTGCACCTGATGCAATTTTTGGTTTAAGTCTATGGAAAAAATTCTAAAAATAGTATTAATGGTTACTCTTTTGCCTTTATTTTTAAAGGCAGAATTTGTAGTTAAGTCTTACCAAGAAATTAAAAATGAAAAAGTAATAAGACAAAATTATGAAGAATCTTGCGGAGCTGCTTCTTTAGCTACACTTATCAATATACTTGATGATAACAATTTAACAGAATTGGATTTATTAAAAACTATGAGTGGACAAAAACTTTATACAGATATGGTAAGTTTTGCGGATTTAAATGATGCAGTAAAAAAGCTTGACTATGAAAGCAAATCATATAAAGTCGATAGAAAAATTTTAGAAAAACTTGTAAATATTCCACTGCTTGTAAAAATCGAAGATGATCCACGCTTCCCACATTTTGTGGTAATTATCAATCATAAAGGTAATTATTTACAAATACTTGATCCAAGCTATGGAAAATATATAAGCTCTAAAAGAGAATTTTTTAGTGTATGGGATAGATATAATAAAGGTGGCTACGCTTTAATAGTAGCACCTAAAAAGGGGTTAAAAAAATTTAAACTTAATATACCAAAATCTTTAAATTTTGACTTTAGACCTTTTAGCTTGTATTAAATAAATTATTTCGATTTTGATACCACTTTGGTGATATTAAAATCTTTGCTTTAATATTTTTTATACCCTAGTTTGCCCCAAAAGATTATTGAGTCTATCCATTATAGAATTTACAAAAGAATTTATACTTTCATTACTTGCTTTCCATCCATTATGTTTAGCATTATTAAATTCTCTATCAAACCAAGCTCCACCATAACCTATACTTGTATTTTGCCATTTAACTCCTTTTTCCATCGCATATATATCTGCATCAAGCCATCCATCTTGAGCATAACCTTTTAATAAACTTGCAAAATCAACTTTTCCTGTCATGATGTCATCTAAAGCTATTCTACTACCGCTAAAGCTTTCCTTAGCCATAGCTCTATTATAAGCTTCTATTGTCGGATTAAGTGTGGTTTTTAAACTCTCAACAGGTTGCCCACCTTGAGATTTTAAAAAGCTCATAAATAAAGCTTCTTTAGAATAACTTCCATCTTCATTTTGCGGATAAACTGACATATCAGGATTAAACTGCCAATCTCCACCCTTAGAAACATTTTTAATCTCTTCCAAAGATAAACCAAAGCTATGACTGCTTATACCTTCTATATAAACCCCTGATTGTACAAACAAGCTTTCAGCTTCTTTTACTTGTTCAGAAGTTTTATAAACATTTGAAATAGAAACTTTGGAAAAATCTCTTAAATGAGTAATATTCATTCTATTATTTAGGTCATTATAATCTGCAGCTTTTATTCCACTTACACTATACCCCTTAGGTATAGAATTTATATCTGCTTCACTAAAACTTGTTTTATCGTTTGGAAAACTTTGGCTTAAAGCATTAGAAAAAAGATTATAATATTGTTTTATGGTTTCAGCCATATCGATATTAGTATAATACTCGCTTACGCCTAAATATTCTTTTATACTTGAAGCAACAGGATCATTCTCAGCAGCTCTCTCTATCTCATCTAAAGTAGATTTATGTATCTTAAAATCTTTTGGTAATCCTGCAGCTTTATTAAAGTCTTCTCCCATATAACCATCTTTATCTACACTATAACCATAGGCTAAAGATGCAATATTATTTATATTAACTAAAGGATCAGCTTGTTTATATTTTAGAGTATAAATAGAGTTTTTAAATTCACTTGATATATCATAGTTAGGAGAACTTGTTTTACTACTTATACTAAAATTAGTGTTATTGCTAGTATTTGTTGTATTGGTAGAATTTAATACTTCACTTCTTATTAAAGTTTGTGAATTTGCACTTTGAATTTCATTTAATTTAGTGACATTTTGTTTTAAAAAAGTATTAGCAAAATTTATTTTAGAATTTTCTTTACTTTCTTTATTAGCTTTACTTTGTGAAAGTATAGAAGTATAACCTGAATTATCATTGATGCTAAAGATATTCATATTAACTCCTTGATTTAGATTCTGCCTTCAATCTAAATATAAATTAATATAAGCAAAATTTATTCCATTTTAGAATAAAATGGAATAAATTTAGAAAGAATTAGTATTGATTTTTAAATTGTTTTAAAATTTCATAAGCAGGACTATTTGCATAAGCCCAAATGTCTGTGCCAAATTTCGACCCACTTGTATAATATTGCAAATAATAATCTTTTTGATTATTTACATAACGGTATTTAGCTACGATATAGCCACTACTTGAATAACCAAGTTGTGCACTTACTGCTCCATGACTATGACCACTGTAATCATTGTCATTTAAAACAACATAACCATAAGAACTTAGAGAACCTGCATTATAATCAAAAGCACTATCTCTTTGAAACCAATATCCACCCTTAACCTCTTTCATCTCATCAAGGCTAAGAACTTTAACACCTACACTATTATCACTAATTGCACCATTACTAACTTTAGCTAAAAAATCATCTGCAAAAGCAGAACTTGAAACTAAAGCACCTAAAGCTACAACACTAAGGATTTTTTTAAACATTTTAGCTTCTTGTTTTAAAATATGATGCGAATTTGTTTTATTGCAGAAAATATTTTAAGTCAAATTTAATAAAACATTGTTTTATAGATATTTGAAGGATATTTATAATGATTTTATGGTAATGATGAGTGTTTTTATTTTTTAGAAAAAATATAACAAATTTGTTTAAATCTCAATATGATTAATATCATTTGAAAAATATTTAAATTTTGTTATAATGCAAAATATTCTATTAAATCAAGGACAACAATGCTAAAAATAATAATCATAGCTTTATTTTTTATTATTAATTTAAATGCAAAAATTCCTAAAGATACTATAATTATTGCAGTAGAGAATGAAATTTCAAGAATAAATCCTGCCTATAGTGAAGATCATGATGTAGCTATATCTTTGGTTTTTTCAGGACTTACACGTTTTGATGAAAATATGAATTTAAAACCCGATTTAGCCAAATCTTGGAAAATAAGTAGTGATGGCTTAAATTACGAATTTGATTTAAGAGAAGATGTGCTTTGGCATGATGGAGTTAAATTTAGTGCAAAGGATGTCGAGTTTAGCCTTAAATCTTTTATGAATAAAAAAAATAATTCTTCTATATATGTTAATTTTGAAGACATAAATAAAATAGAAATTTTAAATCCTTATAAAATTAAAATTAGTTTAAAAAAACCATACCCAGCTTTTTTAGATGCTTTGAGTATAGGTATTCTTCCTTATCATTTGTTAAAAGATGAAAATTTAAATACTAGTTCTTTTAACCAAAATCCTATTGGAACAGGGCCTTATAAATTTGCAAAGTGGAAAAAAGGTTCTTATATGATATTTAATGCTAATGAGCATTATTATCTTGCAAAAGTAAAAAGTAAAAAAATTATTTTAAAACATATAGCAGATCCAAATATTAGTGCAGTTGAGCTTAAAAATGGACAAATTGATGTTGCTTTGATCGACTCTTCTTTGCTTAAAACTTTTTTAAATGATAAAAATTTTAAAATTTTAAAGCAAAGCTCGGCTGATTATAGGGCTTTAATGTTTAATCTAAATAATGAATTTCTTAAAAATAAAAATATACGTTTAGCTTTAAATTACGCAGTTGATAAAGAAGGCATAGTAAAAAATATCTTGCATAATTACGGTTTCATAGCTTCTCATCCTTTAGAAAAATCTTGGGCTAATCCTAAGGAATTTCCAAGTTATAAATTTGATTTAAAAAAAGCACAAGGACTTTTGGAGAAAGAAGGCTTTAAAAAAAATAAACAAGGTTATTATGAAAAAGATGGAAAAGTCCTTGAATTTGATATTTATGCAATGAGTAATGATCCTTTAAGGGTTGTTTTAGCTGGTATCTTACAAAATGACTTTAAAAAACTTGGAGTGAAAACAAAAGTAGTTGCTAAAATAGCTGGAAGTTTTGACTATACTAAAGTAGATAGTTTTTTAGTGGGTTGGGGTAGTCCTTTTGATCCTGATTTGCACACTTTTAGAGTATTTGAAAGTTCTCAAGATAGTGATGTTAATGGTTCTGGATGGAATTTTGGACATTATCATAATGCTAAGGTTGATAAGGCTTTATTTTTGGCAAGAAATTCTCTTGATATAAATGAAAGAAAAAAATATTATTCTAATTTTATTCAAGCTTTATATGAAGATCCCCCTTTTATATTTTTGGCTTATTTAGATTTTGCTTTGGTTTATAAGGCAAATATTTTAGGTATAAAGCCTAGAATTTTAGGTCATCATGGAGTAGGATTTACTTGGAATGTTTATGAATGGAGTAAAAATTAGTATTTATAAGGTTTTTGCTACTTGTTTTTTAATGTTTCTTAGTTCATTTTTGTGTTTTGCTATGCTTTATTATAGTAAAGCAAGTGTTGTATTTGCTAGTGGAAATGATGTAGTGAGCCTAGAGACAAAAAATCGTATTGAAGCAAATTTAAATTTAGACAAGCCTTTGGTAGAGCAATACAAAATATGGTTATTAAAAGTTTTTAAAGGAGATTTTGGAACTTCTTTAATTAGCGGAGAAAAGGTGCTTTCTTTAATTGTAGAACCTTTAAAAAATACTTTTATTTTAACTATAATATCTTTATTTATTTTATTTTTTTTAAGTATTGTTTTGGCTTTATTTTGTGTGGTTTATCAAGATAGTTTTATAGATAAGATAATTAATTTTTTTACTCTTAGTTTTTTTGCTTTACCACCATTTGCTTTAGCTTTAATACATATTTTAATTTTTGGATTTTTTTTAAAAATTTTACCAATTTCGGGTGTGAGTGATATAGGTTTTGAAGATGATTTGCTTAATAGATTTGAGCATTTAATTTTACCTCTTAGTACTTTAGTTTTATCGCATTTAGCTATATTTTTGCGTATAGCAAGAGCAAGCTTTGTTGAAAGTCTTAATCAAGTATTTATTCTTAACGCTTTTGCAAGAGGTTTAAGCAAGATAAGAGTATATGGACATTTTATATTGAAGTATTCTTTGGGGGTAATTATTTCTTATTTTGGTGCTAGCGCTTTGAGTTTTATAATGGGTGCTTATGTGGTTGAAAGTATATTTTCTTATAATGGAATAGGTTTTTTAATGATACAAAGTATTATTTTTAAAGACTATCCTGTGGCAATGTTTTTAATTATGCTTAGTATTTTAATGGTTAATTTTTTTATTTTAATTAGCACTTTGCTTGTTAAAATTATAAATCCAAGATTAAATTATGCGTAAAATTGGTATTTTTTTATTTATTTTTATATCTTTATGTTTATATTTTAATTTTTTATTAAGTGGATACGATCCAAATTTAATACATCTTGATTCTATTTATCAAAGTCCTTCGAAAGAATATATTTTTGGGACAGATTCTTTAGGTAGGGACTTGTTTATTAGGCTTTTATTTGCTTTAAAAACTTCTTTTTTAATAGGTATTTTTGCTTCTTTTTTTACTATTTGTTTTGCTTGTTTTTATGTTTTTTTAATGCGTTTAGTTTTTTATAGTTTTTTTATACGTTTGTTAAATATTTTTTTATCTTTACCAATTTTACTTTTGCTTATGTTTTTTCAAAGTTTTTTACAAGGTGGATTTTGGAGTATGATTTTTATCATAGCTTTAGCCCACTTTCCATTTATAGCTAAAGTTTTAGAAGATGAGTTAAAGCGTCTTGAAAAACTTGAATTTTATGAGTGTGCTCTTGTTTTAGGTTGTTCTAAAATAAGGGCATTTTTTAAAGAGTTACTTCCTCCTTGTTTTTCGCTTTTAATGGTATTATTTGTTTTAAATGTGATTCATGCTATTAATACTGAATCTACTTTAAGCTTTTTTGGGCTTGGACTTGCTTTTGAAATTCCAAGCTTGGGTAATATTTTAAACGATGCAAGTAAAGCCATATTTCTTGGGGCTTGGTGGATGATTGTTTTTCCGCTTTTGTTTATTTTAGGGCTTATTTTACCTTTGCTTTTATTGGCTCGTTTTTGGCAAAATATTTTTGGTATAAGATTATGATAGAGATTGAGAATTTAAATTTAAGTTTTAAAAATAAGCCTTTGTTGCAAAATATTACTTTTACTTTAGAGGATAAAAAATCTTTAGCTATTATGGGAAAAAGTGGAAGCGGAAAAAGTCTTTTAGTTAAGTCCTTATTAAAACTTTTAAATCAAGATTATAAGCTCGATGCTAAAAAATTTAGAATTGATAATTTTGATGTTTTAAATTTAAAAGAAAAAGAACTAAGAAAATTAAGATCCTTTGCAGCTCTTGTTTTACAAGATGCACATTTAAGTCTTTATCCTTATTTGGACATTGGAGAATTATTTCATATTGTTTTAAAAACTCATACCAATTTAAATAAAGCATTAAGAAAACAAAAAGCTTTTTATTATCTTGATTTATTAGGATTAAAAAATTTAGATTTAATTTGGCATTCTTACCCTTATCAATTAAGTGTTGGTATGGCAAGACGTATTAGCTTTGCATTAGCTTTGGTTAGTGAGCCAAAATATTTAATTTGTGATGAGATTAATTCATCTCTTGATAAAGAAAATGAAGAAAAAATTATCAGACTTTTATATGAACTTAAAGATAAAATAAATCTTATTTTTATTACCCATAATTTAAAGATGATTTATGATTTATCTGATGAACTTTTAATACTGCATCAAGGTTTAATCTCTCAAAAAATAAGTAAGAATGATTTTTTTAAAGAAGAAAACGAATATACAAAAGCTTTTTGGAGTTTTTATGCTAGAGGTTAAAAACTTAACTCAAAGTTATTTATTAAAAAAGCATTGGTATTTAAAAAAAGAAGAAATATTTATATTTAAAGGATTAAATTTTAATCTTAAAAGTGGTGAAAATTTAATTATCACGGGAGAAAGCGGAAGTGGAAAAAGCACTTTAGCAAGAATTTTATGTATGCTTGAAGTTCCAAAATATGGAGAAGTATTATATAAAGGATTTAATTTACATTTACAAAATGATAAACAAAAAAGAAAATTAAGAACTAAAATCCAATACGTTTTTCAAGATCAAAAACTTGCTTTAAATCCTTATAAGAGTATAAAAAGACTATTGTTTGATGTATATGAGAATTTTTCTTTAAAAAAAAATAAGAATGAGATTTTATCTTTTTTTGAAATTTTTGGATTAAAAGAAGAAATATTTCATTTAAAATCTTTTAATTTAAGCGGCGGAGAAGCTCAGAAAATAGGTCTTATAAGAGCATTGATTTTAAAACCTAAAATTTTAATTTTAGACGAAGTGACCTCTTCTCTTGATATTTTAAATACACAAAAAATTTTAAATTTTTTAAAAAAATATCAGCAAAATCAAGAAATTTCATATATTTTTATCACACATCAACAAGAATTTTTTAATGATTTTTTATGTAAAAAAATACATTTATAATATGATTTTATAAGTTTCTATATAGAAAAAATTAAGTAATATTCACATATTATTTTAATAAATTTTAAAGAATTAAAAGTGTTATAATATATTTAATACTTCTTAAGGAGAATATATGTCTCATATGGAGATTTCTCATCCATATTTTGGTATATTTTTAATGCTAATATTAGCTAGTGTTATTTTTTTTGGCTTAGTTTTTATTGCTTCTAAAATAGGAAATTCGTTTGCTGCTAAAAATCGTAAAAAACTTGGACTTGGAATGTATGAGTGTGGTCCTATTCCTGTAAGACAAGCCAATAAAATGAATTCTCAGTTTTTTATAGTTGCTTTAGTTTTTATACTTTTAGATATTGAAGTAGTGTTTTTATTTCCTTGGGCATTAGTTTTTAAGTATCTTGGTTGGTTTGGACTTTTTGAAATTTTTATTTTCATTTTGCTTTTAGCAATAGGTTTTTTATATGCTTATAAAAAAGGGGCGTTTGAATGGCAGAGCATCAAGTAAATTATGCAAATGGACTTCCTGTAGTTTTAACTACAGTTGATAAGATTGTTCAATGGGGTAGGAGCAATTCCTTATGGGCTTTATCTTATGGTTTAGCTTGTTGTGCAATTGAAATGATGGCAGCGGGAGGTTCAAGATATGATTTTGATCGTTTTGGAACAATTTTTAGAGCAAGTCCTAGACATTCTGAAGTAATGATTATAGCAGGAACTTTATCTAAAAAACACGCTGAATTTACAAGAAGGCTTTATGATCAAATGCCAGATCCTAAATGGGTTATTTCTATGGGTAGTTGTGCAAATACAGGTGGAATGTTTAATACCTATTCAACTGTTCAAGGGGTTGATAGAATTATTCCTGTTGATATTTATGTTCCAGGATGTGCCCCAAGACCTGAAAGTTTTCAATTTGCCTTAATGATTTTGCAAAAAAAAATAAGAAAAGAAAAAGCAAGTCGTAAAATCGCTCCAAAAAGGCTAATATAATGAGAAAATATCAAGATAAGAAAAATGTTCAATTAAAAAATTATTATGAAGATGGGTTTTATCATGCTCCACAAAGTATTAAAACTGATCCTAAGGAAAGTATTTTTAAAGATGATTTTTTAATCTTGCAAGAAAAGATTGATCTTCAAGATGCTTTTATAGAATTTGATACACTTGTTCTTGATATTTTAAAAGAAGACAATGTGAAAACTTTAGCTTTACTTAAAGAATTAGGTTATGATTGTTTTATTGAAGCGAGTGCAATTGATTTTGTCGCACAACGCAATGGTTTTAGTGTCTTTTATCAACTCCTTAATATTAAAAAAAGCTTACGTGTAAGAATTAAAACTTTTGTAGTTTCAAAAGAGAGACTTCAAAGTGTTACAAGTGTTTTTAAAGGTGCTAATTGGAGCGAGAGAGAAATTTATGATATGTTTGGAATTTTTATCATTAATCATCCTAATTTAAAGCGTATTTTAATGCCAGATGATTGGTATGGACATCCTTTGTTAAAAACTTATCCTTTAGAAGGAGATGAATTTGCAAAATGGTATGAGATTGATAGAATTTTTGGAAAAGATTATAGAGAAGTGGTAGGACCTGAAAATAGGGATCCAGCTTTTATTGATGATAAGGATACTTTGAATTTTTCAAGATTATATCATCAAGTTGAAAAAGGAAAAACACCAGTTGAGAGTTCTTTGGCTTTAGAATATCAAGAAGAAGAGGGTGTAGCTTTTGTTAAAAAGATCAAGCGAGATAAAATTAAATTTTTAGATAAAAGGCGTTAAGATGCAAATTCCTACTAAGTTAAAACCTTATTATGAAAACATAGCTTTTGAACGTGAAGATTCTAAAATGATTATAAATTTAGGACCACAACACCCTTCAGCTCATGGGAATTTACGTCTTATTTTAGAACTTGATGGAGAGCAAGTTGTTAAGGCGCGTCCTTGTATAGGCTATATGCATCGTGGTATGGAAAAAATGGCTGAAAATATGATTTATCAAGAATTTATTCCTACTACTGATAGAATGGATTATGTCGCTGCTAGTGCTAATAATTACGCTTATTGTGCTGCAGTTGAAAAATTATGTGGTTTAGAAATTCCTCGTAGAGCTGCTGTGATTCGTATGATAATTTTAGAGTTAAATCGCTTAGCCTCTCATTTGCTTTGGCTTGCTACACATGCACTTGATATTGGTGCTATGAGTATATTTTTATATTGTTTTAGAGATAGAGAATATGTTCTTGATTTGATAGAAAAATATTGTGGAGCAAGGCTTACGCATTCTTCTATGAGAATAGGCGGGGTAATGCTTGATTTGCCTGAAGGTTTTTTAGATGAACTTTTGAGTTTTTGTAATAAATTTCCAAATGATATTAAAGACTATGAAGCTTTGCTTGATGATAATAGAATTTGGCGTTTAAGAACAGAAAATGTTGGTATTGTAAGTAAAGAGCAAGCTTTAAATTGGGGTTGTAGTGGAGTTATGCTAAGAGCAAGTGGAGTTTGTTATGATATACGCAAAGAAGAACCTTATTTGCTTTATAATGAGATTGATTTTAGAGTTCCTTATGCTACGCAAGGTGATTCTTATGCTAGATATAAAGTTTATATGCAAGAATTTAGAGAAAGTTTAAAAATCTTAAAACAATGTATCAAGCTTTATAAAGATACTCCTCCAGAAATTTTAGCTAATAATCCAGAATATGTTAGTGCTTCAAAAGAGCAAATTTTAACGCAAAATTATTCTTTACAACAACATTTTGTTTTAATTTCTCAAGGACTTAAACCCCCAAAAGGTGAGGTTTATGTTCCAACTGAAAGCCCAAAAGGTGAGCTTGGATTTTTTATACACTCAGATGGAAGTAGTAGGCCTTATAGACTTAAAGCTAGAACTCCTAGTTATTGGCATTGCTCTTTTTTTGAAGAAATGCTTGTGGGATCTTATTTGGCTGATGTTGTAGCAATTATGGGAAGTGTAAATATAGTTTTAGGCGAGATTGATAGATGAGAAGAGTTGATTTAAGAAAAAGCAAAGATTTATTTTTAAAGATGGGTGAAGTAATTGAAAATGCTGAATTTAATGAAGTTTTGGTTATACTCTTTGAAATCGGAGATTTTTCCGCAGTTGAGAGAAGCTTTTCTTTTATCAAAGAAAAAAAGTGTATTCTTTTAAATTCTTTAAAATTTAATCAAAAAGATTGGACTATAGTAATAAAAAAGGATAAAAATGCATTATAGAAGCGGTGATAATGCATTTTGTTTTGTAAATATGCTTAGTCTCAATAATGCGATTTTGTGTGAAAAATTGCAAAAAAGTTCCAATATTAATATTTCTTGTTTGCAAGATAAAGCTTTAAATGCCAAGTTTTATAAATGTGAGATAGCAAGTATTTCTTATGTTTTAGCATTGCTTTGTAAAATGCTTGATGGACAAAAATTTAAAGATTTAGATGAAGGATTTTTGAGTGCAGAATCTTGTATATCAGAAGAAGAGGCTTTAGAAATTTTAGATTTTTTAAAAAGTGCTAAAGTTTTAATTTTTGATAAGAATTTAAAATTTTATAAAGATTTTGAAAATATTAAGTATTTTATGTATATTTTAAGCAAAGAATTTAATTTGAGAATTTTAGATTCTTGCGAAAAAGAATATGATTTTTCTAAATCTAAACTAGGAGTTTTAAAAGAACTTGATAATTATGATGGACTCGTAGTTTTTAGATGTAAATTAAAGGATAATTTTTTATATTGTTCTAAACAATTTTTACAACTTGCTAAATTGAAACATTTGGATAAAGTAAATATTCAAGGTCAAAATTTAAATTTAAATACTAAGCTTTATTTAGATGAGAATTTAAGCGGAACGATAGGGTTTTTAAATGATGAAAGCAAAGGTTTAGATTTTGTTAAAATTTGCATAAAGGAAGCAAAATGACAATAACAATCAATGGCAAAGAGTGTTTCTTTGAAGAGGGTGAATATATATTAAATATTGCAAGAAGAAATAATATTTTTATTCCAGCGATTTGTTATCTTAGTGGTTGTAGTCCAACTTTGGCTTGTCGTATGTGTATGGTTGAAGCAGATGGTAAAAAAGTATATTCTTGTAATACCAAAGCTAAAGATCAAATGGTTGTTGAGAGTGATTTAAAAAATTTGTGGGATGAAAGAAATGAAATTATGCAAGCATATTGCATTAATCACCCTTTACAATGTGGAGTATGTGATAAATCAGGTGAATGCGAACTTCAAAATTTTACTCATAAAGCTAGAGTAAATGAACAAAAATATTGGATTAAAGATACTCATAAGCCTCATAAAAAATGGGGATTTATTAATTATGATCCAGCACTTTGTATAGTGTGCGAACGTTGTATTACGGTATGTAAAGATAAAATAGGAGAAAGTGCTTTAAAAACTGTCCCTAGAGGCGGAGATATGCCAGATAGCTCTTTTAAAGAGAGTATGGGAAAGGATGCTTATGCTATTTGGAGTAAATTTCAAAAAAGTTTGATAGGTCCTGCTAATGGGGATAAACTTGATTGTTCATTTTGCGGAGAATGCACTAGTGTTTGTCCTACAGGGGCGCTTATTGGTTCTTCATTTCAATATACTTCAAATATTTGGGAATTAAAAAGAATTCCTGCTTCAAATCCACATTCAAGTGATTGTGAGCTTATGTATTATGATGTTAAGCAAACAAGTATTAATGAACAAAAAGCAAAAATTTATAGAGTAAGTAATGATTTTTCCTTTGCTACTTTAAATAAAGCTGCAAGATATGGATTTGATACTCAAAGTGAAGGTAAAAAAGATAAAAAAGCTTTTGATTATTTAATTTCTTTAATAGAAAAAAAAGAAATTAAAAATATTAAATTTAATAGCTTTATAACAAATGAAGAAGCTTTAATTTTGCAGAATTTAAAAAAGAAGTTTGATCTTTGTTTGATTAATGATGAAGCTAAAGCCTTTAAAGAGTTTTTAAATGATTTTGTACAAAGTTCAGGAAGTATGTATAATGCAACGACTGAAGATATTGTTAAAGGTGATTTTTTAGTTGTTGTTGGAACTTTGTTAAGATATGATGCCCCAACATTAAGTTATAAGATTAATAATGCTTTGGTTATGAATAAGGGCTCAGGACTTTATTTTCATCCTTTAGAAGATGAAGGGGTAAAAAAATATTCTAAAAATTTTATTACTCATACTCACAAGGCAGGAGATGAGGAGCAAATTTTGTATTTTTTATTACAAAAATTTTCACAGGATGAAAATATAAAAAAAGCTTTAGAAGAATTTTTTATTCAAGAAAGTAAAGAAATAGAAGAAACTATCAATGAGGAAGTTGTAGAAAAAATTATAGAAAAAGATGAAGAAGGTAATGAAATTCAAAAAGAGGTAAAAAAACTTTTGCCTAAAAAGATAAAAAAAACCATAGAAGTAAAAAGATCTATTTTTGCTAAAAATTTAGGCATTGATGAGAATAAATTAGAGGATTTATTATTAAAGAAAAATAATTTTACTTTGGTTGTAGGAAGTGATTTTTATTTTCATAAAAATTCTAAAAAACTTGCTAAACTTCTTGCTCTTATTCAAAATACAACTCCTTTTAAAATTTTTTTAAATCCAACTCATACAAACACTTTGGGCGTTTCACTGATTTGTGATTTATCAGAAGCTCAAGAAGGAAAAACTTTAGGATATAATGAAAAAGGTGATTTTAGCTTTTCTTATGAAGAATATAACGATCTTAAAAGTTCTAGTTTAAATCAGCAAGAAGGAACTTTTGTAAATTATGATAAGAGAGTAGTTCCAACTAATGTAGCTTTAGAATTTGATGGCTATTTTTTAAATGATTTAGCAAATGCTTTAGGTTTTGATGAGAATTTTACCATTGGTTATACCAAAAGATTACCAATTAATAAAGGATTTTTACCAATAGAATTTGATCATTTGGAAAATTATTATACCAATGGTGGAGAGAATAAAAGAGGTTATATTTTAAATACAAAAGTTTTTGATAAAAATGCAGATTTAGAATGGATTTTGCCTGATTTTAATTCCTCTCTTACTTTGAAAGAAAATGAGTTTTTAGTTTATAGTGCCAATCCAAGTTATCAATTTGGAAGGTATTCTAATCTTGCTAGTGCTTTAAACGAAAGTATTTTTTTGGGTATAAGTGAAGACTTATGTGAAAAGCTTAATTTAAAAGATAAAGATCTGATTGAGTTTTTTATAGATGATAAAAAATTAATTCTTAGTATTAAAGTAGATAAAGACTTAAAAAATAGTATATTCTTGCCTTATTTTGATAGCAAGATTGATACTTTAAGTTTTTTTAAAGAAAGATTTATTGTGGCAAAAATTCAAAAATTAGGAGCAAATAATGAGTGAATTTGCTTATTTTGCATTAGAAACTTTAATCAAATGTATTGTGGTGCTTGCTGTATTTGCTACTTTAGCGGGTTTTGCAACTTATGCTGAGAGAAAAGTTTTAGCCTATTTTCAAAGGCGTATAGGCCCTGATATGGTGGGTCCTTTTGGGTTGATACAATTGGTTGCTGATATGATTAAACTTTTTACAAAAGAGGATATCATTCCTTCAAATTCACAAAAAGTTATTTTTGCAATTGCCCCTTTAATTGCCGCTATTAGTGCTTTTGTGTCTTTATCAGCTATTCCTATTTTGCCTGAGTTTGTTTTATTTGGTAAAGTAGTTCAGCCAATTATTGCTGATATTAATGTAGCATTGCTTTTTGTTATAGGAACTTCTGGACTTTGTTTTTATGCGGTATTTTTGGGAGGACTTGCTAGCAATAATAAATGGTCTATTTTGGGTGCAGCAAGAGCTTTGGTAGCTATTATTTCTTATGAAAGCGTAGGAGCTTTAGCTTTAATTGCTATTGTTATGATTGTTGGATCTTTTTCTCTTATAGATATTAATAATTATCAAGGTGATGGAATTCTTTCTTGGCTTATTTTTAAACAACCTTTGGCTTTTATTCTTTTTATTAT
Source organism: Campylobacter novaezeelandiae (assembly GCF_004323845.1). GTDB lineage: Bacteria > Campylobacterota > Campylobacteria > Campylobacterales > Campylobacteraceae > Campylobacter_D > Campylobacter_D novaezeelandiae. The sequence goes on from NZ_QPGR01000001.1 coordinate 222,130, forward strand.
TGCTTTATTTATAGAAACTAATAGAACTCCACTTTGTTTAACTGAAAATGATGCTGAGATTGTTGCTGGTTATGGAACAGAGTATTCAGGACTTCGTTGGGGTATGTTTTTTATAGGAGAATATGCTTCTATGATAGCAGGAGCTATTCTTGTATCGCTTTTATTTTTGGGTGGTTTTAATGACTTTTGGATTATTCCTGGTTGGATTATGATAATTTTAAAATCTGTTTTTATTTTCTTTTGGTATTTTTGGGCTAGGGCAGCATTTCCTCAATTGCGTCCTGATCAGGTGATGAGAATGTGTTATTTGATTTTGATTCCTTTGGCAGTTTTTAATCTTTTAATAACAGCTTTTGTAATTGTTTTTTAAGGATTTATAATGGAAAAACAATATTATTTAGTGGATGAGGAAAGAAAAAATCCTCAAACAGCTTGGCAGAAAATTTCTCAAACTATAAAAAGATCTATCAAATTAGAACTTTTTGTAGGACTTTTTGTCCTTTTAAGAGAATTGGTAAAGAAAAATAATAGTGCGACAATAAAATATCCTTTTGAAAAAATTAAGCTTGATTCTAGATATAGAGCTGTACATAGACTTATGCGTTTTATTGAAAGCGAAAATGAAAGATGCATAGGATGTGGTCTTTGTGAAAAAATTTGTATTAGTAATTGTATAAGAATGGAAACTTCTTTAGATGAAGAGGGTCGTAAAAAAGTAAATAATTATAGTATTAATTTAGGGCGTTGTATTTATTGTGGATTTTGTGCTGAGGTTTGCCCAGAGCTTGCTATAGTGCATACAAGTGAGTATGAAAATGCATCAGAACAAAGAGCTTATTTTGGTTATAAAAGTGATTTTTTAACTCCTATTGATAATCTTAAAACACAAAAAGAATTTGAAGGTTCTGGAAGCTTAAGAAAAGATGCAGATAACTTTGTGAAAAAAACTCCAAGCTATATGGATAGAGATAATTCTCAGCAAGGAGAAAGCAAATGATAGAACAGCTTGCTTTTTATTTTTTTTCAGTAATAGTTTTAGGATTTTTTTTGGTAGCTGTTTTGAGTAAAAATATTTTATATTCTCTTTCAGCTTTAGCTGCTGGAATGATTTTTTTATCAGGGTTTTACTTTTTATTAGATGCAGAATTTATTGGAGTGATACAAATTATCGTTTATAGCGGAGCAGTTTTAGGACTTTATAGTTTTGCTATAATGTTTTTTGATTCTTCTAAAGAATTAAAAGAAAAAATAAAATATAAAAAAATATTTTTTTCTTTAATTATTTTAAGTGCTTTGTTGCTTTTATTAATGATTAGTGGATTTAAATATCAAAATATTAGCACTGATTTAACTCTTAAAGATCCTTTAATTTTTGATTATAGTAAGCAACTAGCTTTTGCCATTTTTTCAAAATATCTTTTAGCTTTTGAATTTATAGCTGTTTTGCTTTTAATAGCTTTAGTATGCGCTATTGTTCTTACGCATAAAGAGTTTGGTAAGGAAAAATAATGATAGAAAAATATTTTATTGTTGCAATTTTAATGTTTGTAATTGGACTCATTGGTATATTAAAAAGACAAAATTTAATTATGCTTTTTATTTCTACTGAAATTTTACTTAATGCTGCGAATTTAATTTTAATTGCAGCTTCAAAAATGCATAATGATTTAAATGGTCAAGTTTTTGCTCTTTTTATTATGGGAGTAGCAGCATGCGAAGTAGCAGTAGGGGTGGCTTTTTGTGTTCTTTGGTATAGAAAGAAGGGAAGCTTAGAATTAAAAAGTTTAAAAGAAATAGAGGTGTGATATGCAAAATTTAGCTTTAATTTCTCTTTTTGCACCTTTTATATCATTTATTTTAGCTTCTTGTTTTTCTTTAAGTAAAAAAAAGATTATTATAGGCTTTTTATGTTCATTTTTGGTGACTTTAAGTGCATTAAGCTCTTTAATACTTCTTTTTGAAAATCAAAGTTTTAATATAACACTTTTTGAATGGATTCCTATTATCGGACTTTCTTTTGGATTTGATATTGATGCTATTTCTTTAACTATGATGAGTGTAGTGAGTATAGTTGCTACTTTGGTTCATTTTTATAGTATTTTTTATATGCAAGATGATGAAGGATTTAATAAATATTTTTCTTATTTAGGTCTTTTTGTTTTTTCTATGATGTTTTTGGTTATGAGTGATAATTTCTTAGGATTATTTATAGGATGGGAAGGAGTTGGTTTATGCTCTTGGCTTTTAATCGGTTTTTGGTATAAAAATAATAAATATTCTTTTGCAGCTAATGAAGCTTTTATTATGAATAGAATTAGCGATCTTGGAATGTTAATTGGAATTTTCTGGCTTTATTTGCAGGCAAATACTTTAAAATATGATGAAGTTTTTTCTTTGATTTCAAGTATTGATCATTCTGCCTTAGTTCTTATAGCAATTTGCTTATTTATAGGCGCTATGGGAAAATCTGCACAATTTCCATTTCATACTTGGTTAGCAGATGCTATGGCTGGACCTACTCCAGTTTCAGCTTTGATTCATGCAGCAACTATGGTTACTGCCGGAGTTTATTTGGTAATTCGTGCCAATATAATTTATGACTTGGTTCCAGAAGTAAGTTATATGATAGCTTTTATAGGAGCTTTTGTGGCTTTATTTGCTGCTTCTATGGCTTTGGTGGCAAATGATTTAAAGCGTATTATTGCTTATTCAACTCTTTCGCAGTTAGGTTATATGTTTGTTGCGGCAGGATTAGGAGCTTATAGTATAGCTTTATTTCATTTAGTAACCCATGCCTTTTTTAAGTCTTTATTATTTCTAGGCGCAGCAAATGTAATGCATGCTATGAATAATAATTTAGATATTAAGAAAATGGGAGGACTTTTTAATCCTATGAAAATAACAGCATTTTTTATGCTGATTGGATCTTTAGCTTTAGCAGGAATTTATCCTTTTGCTGGATTTTTTTCTAAAGATTTGATTTTAGGTTATTCTTTTATAACTTTTTATCATGGAATCTTTTTGGTACTTTTAATTGCAGCTTTTATGACAGCATTTTATAGCTTTAGACTTTTAATGCTTGTATTTTTTACTCCAAAAAGACATGATACTCATCCTCATGAAGCAAGTAAATTAGCACTTTTGTCAATGAGTCCTTTGGCAATTTTAGCTATTATTTTAGGATTTTTTGAGCATAAATTTTTTGATTTTATAAGTATTAAACTTGTTTATATTAATGCGCAAAATTCTCTTGTAATGATTCTTGCAAGTATTGCAGCTATTTTTGGAGTGCTTTTAGCTATTATTGCTTATAAAAAGTCTTGGTTTAAACAGAGTATAGAACAAAAAAGCATATATAAGCTTTTAAGCAATGAATACTATATTCCTAGGTTTTATCATAATTTTTTAGTAAAAAAATATATAAGCTTGTGTGCAGTGATGAAACATTGTGATATTTATATTTTTGATGCTTGTATAGAAAAAATCGTTTTATATTTTAATTTAATATCTAAAAAAATTATCATGCCTAACTCACTTTCTTTGATGCTTAAATTTTTAGTTGCTGCTTTTGTCATTTTACTTTTTTTAGTATGGATGGTTTAATATGTTAAATTATTTAATTTTTTCTCCTTTAGTTGCTGCTTTTGTCATTTTGCTTTTAAAGCGTGGTGGAATTAAAATTTTTAGTGTTTTAGCAAGCTTTATAATTTTAGTGCTTAATATAAAAGTTTTTTTTGATTTTTTATCAGGAACTGATTTTGAATATAAAGTTTCTTTTGAGATTTTAAAACTTTTTAATTATCATATTGGAGTAGATAGTATAGCTTTAATTTTAATGCTTCTTTGCTCTTTAATGGTTTTTCTTTCTTTCGTATTTTTAAAGCTAGAGCAAAAAGATATTGTATTGAATATATTTTTATTAGAATTTGCAATGTTAGGGCTTTTTAGTGCTTTAGATGCTTTACTCTTTTATGTTTTTTGGGAATTTTCTCTTTTGCCTTTAATTTATATCATGGGAATTTATTCTAAAGAATTTAAATATGGAATTAAATTTTTTATCTATGCTTTTATAGGTTCTATTTTGATGCTTGTTGCTATGATTTATTTGGCTTATTTAAATTATCAACTTTTAAATATTTGGACTTTTGATTTAGAAATTTGGAAAAATAATGTTTCAGGAGCAAATTTAAACGAACAACTTATTCTTTTTGCAGCTTTTTTTATAGCTTTTGCTATAAAATCACCTTTATTTCCTTTTCATACTTGGGCACCAAAAGTTTATGCAAAATCTCCAACAATTGTTTCTGTGATGCTTGTGAGCTTTAAAATGGCTCCTTTTGGTTTCTTAAAATTTTGTTTAGTGCTTTTTCCTGATGCTAGTGTTTATTATATGCCTTTAATTGCGGCTTTATGTATAGTAAGTATTATTTATTGTGCTTTAATTGCTTATAGAAGCGATGATTTAAAAGAACTAATTGCTTATAGTTCCTTATCTCATATCGGTGTTATTATTCTTGGTATCTTTTCTTTTAATACTTTAGGTATAAGCGGATCTGTATTTTATATGTTTGCACATGGACTTGTGACAGGGGTTTTATTTTTAATGGCACAAAGTTTATTCCAAAGATATAATACGTATGAAATTTCTTTTTATCATTCTTTGGCAAATAAAGCACCTTTATTTGCTATCTTTTTTGCTATTGTTTTATTATCTAGCATTTCTTTGCCTTTAACTTTATCTTTTATTGGTGAATTTTTGGTATTGCTAGGAATTGCTAAGATTAATCTTTTATATGCCTTTTTAGCTGGTTTGGTGATTATACTCGGTGCTATTTATATGCTTAATTTATTTAGAAAAATGTTTTTTATGCAAAAGGATAATGATATTATGGGCTTTAGGCTTTATTTTAGAGAGGTCTTTGTTTTAGGTATTGCTACAATTTTAATTTTTTATCTTGGAATTGCACCTAAGATTTTTTTAGAACCTTTACAAGAAAATAGCAAAGAGCTAATAAATACAATGAGTATTAAAGCTATTGAACAAAGTACTATAGAATTTTTATCTAATTTAAAAGGAGAAAATTATGCTAAATGAATTTATTGATTTTAAAACGCTTAATATAGCTTTAGCATATCCTTTTATTTTTTTAATCATTATTGCAATTATTCTTTTGTTTTGTTCAGCCTTTTATAAACTTCATAGAAGTTTTTATACAAGTATTAGTATTTTGTCTTTAATTTTTTCTTTTTTCTTAATCTTATCAAATATGAGTGCACAAGGTATAGAAGCTAAAGCATTTTTGGATACTTTAAGAAGTGATATTATATCTTTTTATGCATCTTGTATTATTTTATTCTTTTCCTTTTTATATCTTTTAATGGATAGAGAAAAAAATAAAAGTGAATTTTATCCTTTGTTTTTATTTATGGTTTCTTCATTACTGTTATTGGTCTCAAGTTCTAATTTGATTTTAATCTTTATAGCTCTTGAAGGTTCTTCTTTGGCACTTTATACACTAATTGCTATGAGAGGAACGCAAAATGCTATTTCTTCTAGTATTAAATATTTTAGTGTTGCGGCAGTTGGAGCGGGATTTTTCACTCTTGCTTGTGCATTATTTTATATGAAAACTGGTAGTTTGGACTTAAATTCTGGTCTTGCTTTAAAAAATGAATTCCAAAAGGATCCTTTATTTTTAAGTATAGGGGTTATTATATTTATTTTATGCGCCATTAAGCTTTCTTTAATCCCTTTTCATTTTTGGTTAAAAGATGTTTATTATGCAGCTCATACAAATTTAGTTGCTTTTATTTCGATTGTTCCAAAAGTTGCTATACTTGTCGTTATATTAAGAATTTTTAATTTTATGAGTAATTTAGGATTTGAATATATCATAATGATAATAGCAGTTTTTTCTATGATATTAGCAGCTATTAGTTCATTAAGTCAAAAAGATATTAAAAAAATGTTAGCTTATAGTTCTGTAGTTCATTCTTCTTTTGTGTTGTGTGCTTTGATTCCTTTATTACGATATAATCAAGAAGATTTTAGTTTAAGTTTAATTCCTATTTTTGGATATTGGGTATTATTTGCTTTTGCTAATTATGCTGTTTTTTTAATTTTAAGTCTTTTAAAGAAAAGTTCTTATGAAAATTTACAAGGAATCTTATCTAAAAGACCTTTAATAGCTATTTGTTTAGGAGTTTGTGTTCTTTCTTTGGCTGGAATTCCTCCTTTTGGAGTATTTTGGGGTAAAGTTATGATTTTAAAATCTGTTATAGAAAATGGATATGGATATTTAGCATTATTTATTGCTTTAAGTTCTATGATTATGTTTTATGCATATTTAAAGATTATTATTAATGCGTTTTTTATAAAGAAAGATAAAATTTATATGACTAAACTAAATTTTAGGCAAAATTTAGTTTTAATTTTGTGTATCGGTGTAAATATTTTTGCATTATTTTTTATGTTATAGGAGTTTTTATAATTAGTTGATGAGAATTTTAATATTAATTTTATTAAGTATTATAAAACTTTTTGCATTTGATCTAGTTTTAAATACAGGCCGTGAAAATAACCAGCCTTTTGCGATTTTGCATATTAATAATGATCAAGAATTTACATGTAAAAGTATTACTAAAGATACTAAAATTTATTATAAGTGTGAAATTTTAGGTACGGTTAATAATGAGCTAAAAGATCAAAATTTTGCTTTATTTGACCTTAAATTTATCAAGGAGGAACAAAAAATAAAAGTATTAATTTTTCCTAAAGTTGATACTAAAGTATATAATTTTTCACAAAATATTTTTACAGATACTAAAATTTGGATTGATGATTCTTTAAGATCAAAAAGTCTCACTTTTGTTTTTACGCCTTATATTGCTAATGCTAAAGAGTATGATGGTTTAGAATTTCCTATAGACTTTCCTCATGAAAGCTTTCCTTATATAGGAGCACTTGATTTAAATTCAGATCCAGTGTTTATTCCTCAAAGTGCAGATATTAATACTTTTTTACGCATAGAAAAGGAATATCAAAAACAAAATTATAAGCAAGTTATTATAGATGCAAGAAACGCTATTAATCGTTATAAAGGCAGTATTTTTATGGGTGAATTTGCTCTTTATAAATTAAGAGCAGAAAATAAAATTTACACTCAAAGTCCAGATAATAGAGATCAACAAGTTTTAGAAAGCATGATTGATGATGCTAAAAACTGGATGAGGACTTTTACGAGCGATAAGAATTTTCCAGAAGTTTTACATATTATGTTAAGAACATATATAGCACTTTCTCAAAAGGCTGATGTTGATTATATAATGTCAATTTTAAATAATGAACAAGCAGATAATTATTTTACAGATCTTGCAAGACTTGATTATGCTGATTATATTTATGATCTAGGAGATAAAGAAAAGGCTATTTCAATTTATGAAAACACTTTTTATAATAATAAAAATTTGGATCTTGCCGCAAGATCTGCTTTATCTTTATCTAAAGATCTAATATTAAATAATAAGTTAAATCAAGCAATTGATTTTATTAATATTGTTTTAAAAGCTGATCCAAAGTATTTTGGAAAGGATATTTCAAGAGCTTTAACGCTTGCTGAGCTTTTTTATAAAAATAAAAAATATAATATAAGTTCTTTAATTTATGAAAATACTTTTGAGCAAATGGATAAAATTGATCCTCGTTATGAAAGTGTATTAAAAAATTTAGCTCTTTCTTTGGTTCATACTAAAGAATCTTTAAAAGCAAAAAAATATATTAATTTATATATAAACGAATATGTAGATGGTCTTTATATTGATGAAATTAAAAAAGCTAATGATGAGGTTTTCTTAAAATTAGATGATAATAATGCAACTTTGCTTCATAAGCGTTATGAAGAATTGATAAAACAATATGAAAAAAGTGATCAAGGTATCAGCAATAAAGCTTTAGAAGAAAATATTAAGCTTTATTATAAAGAAAAAAATTATCCAGCAATTATTGCTTATAAAGATAAGATTGAACAAGTTAAAATTCCTTCAATTCTTAAAATTTTAGAAGATTCTGCTATCTTTTTATTAAGTAATGAACTAAAAGAGGATAACTGCATTAAAGCAAGTGAAATTTTTGAAGAATTTAAAACTTATGATATAGGACAAAAAATTGGCAATAAAAAACAGATGCTTGCTTGTTTTCAAAGAACGTCTAGATTTGACGAAGCTCTAAAATATATTGATAAAAACTATAATGAAGATAGTATTTTTTATGGATTGCAAAAAGCACAAATTTTATTTGACAATAAACAATATAATGAAGTGATTAAAATTACCAATGAAATTGCAAATTCAAGAATATTAAAAAGCGATGAGGAGAATTTTAAAGCTTATTATTTAGAGTTTTTATCTTATTTACGTTTGAATGATTATAATAAAGCAATAAATATTTTACAAATTTTAGAAAGTTTTCCTATGAATTTTAATATGGTGGAAATTTATGATGCCTTACTTACTTTTGCAAATGATCATAATATGCAAACAACTATTTTAACTTATGCGCCAAAGGCAATTGATTATCAAAATTTAAAAGGAATTAATCTTTTTAGTCCAAATCTAGAATTTATTTATTTAAATGCTTTGCAAAATACCAATCAAAACGAAAAAGCTTTAGAAGTTTTGGTTGATCTTTTAAAGCTAAAACTATCAGCATCTAATAGAGCTAGAGCTTTGTATATACAAAGTGGAATTTATGAAAATTTAAAAGATGTTAATGCACAAAAAGAAAGTTTAAGACAGTGTTTAGATATCAATGTAAGTTCTAGTTGGCAAAATTTATGTAATCAAAAAAATCAACTACTTCAATGATTGAAGCTTTTTTTGAAGATATAAAAAAGCTTCATCATAATTAAGATCTATTTTTTTAAATTGTTTATTAAAAGTTCTTTGTCTTTTTGCAAGTTGTGCTGTATGGATATTGATTAAATTTTCTAATTCTTGATAAGATATTTGATTATTTAAATAAGCTTTGCATTCTTTTAAACCTATGGAATTTAAGGGCTTTAAATTTGCATCATATTGATCAAAAAGATTTTTGGCTTCATCTATTAAACCAGAATCTAGCATGAATTTAGTACGTTTTTGTATATTTTTCCTTAGTTCTTCTTTGTCCCAAAATAAATTATAAATTTCTATTGTTTCTATTAAAGGTTTTTTTTTGGTTCTTTTTAAAAAAAGACTTGGTATTTCTTTGGTGCTTTCATAAATGTTAAACCACTTTCTTAAACGGTAGGTATCATTTTTTTCAATTTTAAAATCAGGATCTATTTTTTGCAAGAGTTTATAGATTTCATTATTGTCTATTAAAACTTCTTTTTCTTCTATTTTTTCGCTTAAACCTTGCATTAAAATTTTAAGATAAAAACTTGTTCCTCCTGTTATAATGAGAATTTTTTGTTTATCTTGTGCCCATTTTTTAGCTTTGTTGTATTCTTGTATAAATAAAGAAACATTAAAATGCTCATCAACATTTAAAAGATTTACCCCAAAATAATCAAGTTCTTTTAAAACTTTGTCCTCGCTTTTAGCATTTGCTATATTAATTTGCTTGTAAATACAAAGACTATCAAGACTTAAAACAACAGCTTTAAATTCGTAGGCTAAAGCATTTGCAATAGCTGTTTTTCCACTAGCTGTAGGGCCTATTAATGCAAATTCAAAAAACATTACTAAACTTTCTAAAAATTTATAAAATTTTAGTAAAATCATAACAAAAATTTATAAAAGAGTTGTAATGATTTTAATATGGAATAAATTTAAAGATATTTTAGATTTGATTGTATTTAAGCATTCTATTTTTGCTCTACCTTTTTTGTTAAGTTCTATGCTTGTTGCTTCTAAAATAGCAAATGATAGTGCTTGGTTTGGATTTAAAGCTTTAATTTTAGGGATTATTTGTGCTATTAGTGCTAGAAATTTTGCCATGGCTTCAAATCGTTTAATGGACGAAGATATCGATTTAAATAATCCTCGTTGTAAAGATAGACCTAATATCAATGGTCGTATTGGTAAAAAAAGTATGTGGATTTTTATTATTTTAAATGCTTTAATTTTTATTTTTTGTTCTTATTTAATTAATAATTTAGCTTTTATTCTTTCTTTTCCTGTGCTTTTTATTTTGGCATTTTATTCTGCTTTTAAACGCTTTAGCTCTTTTGTGCATTTAGTATTAGGTTTTTGTTTGGGTTTAGCTCCTATTGCAGGTAGTATTGTAGTGTTAGGAGAAATTCATATTTTTAGTATATTTTTGTGCTTAGGGGTTACTTTTTGGACCGCGGGTTTTGATCTTTTATATAGTCTTCAAGATATGGAGTATGATAAAAAAGCGGGGCTTTATTCTATACCTTCTAGATTTGGAAGTAAGACCACTCTTTTATTTTCGGCTTTCTTTCATATTTTAGCTGTATGTTTTTGGTTTATATTTGTTTTTGTTTCTCCTTTAGGAAATTTAGCTTTAATGGGTGTAATTATTAGTGCTTTGATCTTATTTTTTGAACATAAGATTGTTCGTAAGAATTTTTCTCATATTAATAAAGCTTTCTTTACTTTAAATGGATATTTAAGTATTATTTTTTTTATTTTTATATGGGTTGATTTATTATGGAATTAAATCTTTTTAAAGCAGATTTAAAAATAGAATTTGAAGCTTGTGATTTAAATGATAATTTATTTTTACAAGAATACTTGAGCATTAATACAAATCGTCAGTTGGCAAAATGGAAAAAATTAGCTTATAGGGTTGATTTTGAAGATTCTGAAAAGATAATTTTTGATTTGCTTTTGAGTTTAAAAGAAGATATTTCAAGGATTGAAAATCATTTATTTAAGAAAAATAAATTACTTGCTTTATCTCAATTAGATACTATTAATTTATTAAATTTTGAATATATAAATTTTAAAAATGAAAATTTAATTGAAAATCAGGAATATTATGCTAGATTTGAAATTAATGATCAAAAAATAGCTTTTTATTTTAAAGCTCTAAATAAAAAGTTGGCTAAAATTATTAAAATTAAATCAGAAGATCAAGATGTTTATAATGCTTTTGTAGTAGAAATTCAAAGAGATATCATTAAGACTTTTAAAGGAAAATAAAATGAGCGAAGAAGTGCTTTATTTAGTTTTTATGATTGTTTTATTGGTTGCTTTTTTAGCTTATATGAATATTAAAGATAAAGAAAATATGAGTAAAATTATAAAATTGCAAAATGCTATGGAAGATCTTACTAAGGAACTACATTATCTTAAAAAAAATTTAGACTTAAAGGATGATGAGGAGGAGAAATTCAATATAGATCTTTTAAAAGATGAAGTAAAAATAATGCTCGAACAAGAAGTTTCTAACAAAATTTATCCTATTTTACAAAGTTTGCAAAATGTTGAAAGTATTATAGAAGAATTTCAAAATGAGCAACAAAATAGAATTTTAACCTTGGAGCAAAAAACACAAAGTATAAGTAAACTTACGCCTAATTATGATACAGAGGAACAAAAAATTATAGAGTTGTTTCAGCAGGGTAAAAGTATAGAACAAATTGCAAAAGATCTAAGAGTTGGTATAGGTAATGTTGAGCTTGTCTTAAAATTTAAAAAAATGATTAAATAGGATTTGCAAAATGTTAATTGATAAATATGGAAGAAAAATTAACTATATGAGAATTTCAGTTACTCAAAGGTGTAATTTTCGTTGTCTTTATTGTATGCCAAAAATTCCTTTTGATTGGGTTCCAAAAGAAAATTTATTAACTTTTGAAGAGATGTTTTTATTTGTTAAGGTGGCTATTGATGAGGGAATTTCTAAGATTAGAATTACCGGCGGGGAGCCTTTATTAAGAAAAGATTTAGATGTATTTATTTCGATGATCCATAATTATAAAAAAGATATTGATTTAGCTATTACTACAAATGGATATTTTCTTAAAGATTATGCAAAAGATCTTAAAAAAGCTGGTTTAAAGCGTATTAATGTTTCTCTTGACACTCTTGATCCTAAAAAGGCGAAAATGATCTCTCAAAAAGAGGTTTTAAGTAATGTTTTAGCAGGGATTGAAGAAGCGATTAATTTGGGCTTTAAAGTAAAGATCAACACAGTAGCTCTTAAAAATTTAAATGATAATGAATTAATTTCTTTATTAGAATATGCAAAAAGCTTAAATATACAAATTCGTTTTATAGAATTTATGGAAAATTATCATGCTTATGGAAAACTTCAAGGTCTAAAATCTAATGAAATTCTTGAAATTTTAAAACAAAAATATAAAATTATTTCTTCAAGAAAAGCACAAAATTCACCAGTAACTTTATATGAGATTAATGATTATACATTTGGTATTATTGATCCACATTCTCATGAATTTTGCGATACTTGTAATCGTATAAGACTTAGTGCTGATGGGCTTTTGATACCTTGTTTGTATTATGATGAATCTTTAAGCATTAAAGAGGCGGTAAAAAGAAAAGATCTTAAAGCTGCGGTTGAAATTCTTAAAGAAGTTTTAAGAAATAAACCTGAAAAAAATAAATGGAGTATTGTAGATAATGAAACATCCTCTAGAGCTTTTTATCAAACCGGAGGGTAATTTTTGGATATTGTTGAGAGTTTTATAAGCATACAAGGTGAAGGAAAATTTAGCGGAAGATTAGCTATTTTTGTGCGATTTGCAGGATGTAATTTTAATTGCTATGGTTTTGGAGTGTCTAAAAAGAAAAATGATAAACAATTTTTAGGTTGTGATACCATTAGAGCGGTTTTTACAAAAGATTTTGCTGATTGTTATATCAAATTTACACCTTTAGAACTTTATGAGAGAGTACATATTTTAAAAGCAGATTTTAATCCTATTATAGTTATTACTGGTGGTGAACCTTTATTGCATCATAAAAATGAAGATTTTTTAAAATGGATTGAACTTTTATTAAAAGATAATTTTGAAATCCATTTTGAAACAAATGCAAGTATAATGATAGACTTTGAAAAATATCCTTTATATAAAAAGTGTGTTTTTGCTTTAAGTGTGAAGCTTAGTAATAGTAAAATACCCAAAGAAAAAAGATTAAATTTTGATGCTATAAGAGCTATTGTGCAAAATGCTAAAGGTAGTTTTTATAAATTTGTTTTAGATCAAGAAATGATAAAAAACCACAAAGCTCAAGAAGAAATTGATGAGATTTTGGCTAAAGTAAACAATGAAGTTTATTGTATGCCAATGGGCCATAACGAAGAGAGTTTAAAAACTAATGCTTTAGAGGTAGTTCATTTTTGCATAAAAAATGGTTATAATTATTCTGATAGAATGCATATAAGACTTTGGAATGATAAAGAGGGAATATGATTATTAGAAAAGAATTTGAATTTGAGAATGCTCATATTGTTCGTTTTTGTAGTTCTAAACGTTGTAAAAGTAGCATTCATGGCCATTCTTATAAGGTTGAGATATTGCTTGAAAGCAAGTATTTAGATAATGCTGGGATGGTATATGATTTTGGACTCTTAAAACAAGAGGTAAAACAGATTATTGATAGTTTTGATCATGCTATTACTCTTTTTAAGGATGATGATCAAGAGTATTTAAAACAAATGAAAAAATTTTCTAGTCGTTGGATTATCTTGCCGTTAAATGTTAGTGCTGAGAATTTTTGTCGTATTTTTTTTGTTCTTATTGATACTTTATTGAAACAAACTAAAATGATTAATGGTGAACAAGGGGTTTATTTAAAAAGCATTATAGTTCATGAAACAAAAACTGGTTATGCACAAGGATTTAAAGAGGACGCTTATAGTGAGTTTTTGCCTCCTATAAAACTAGAAGATATAGAATTTTCAAAAGCAATTCAAGAAGAGTGGAAAGATAAGGATTTTTATGAAAAATTAAAAAATTCTTACATTTTTGTTAATCCAAAGGAAGTTTAATGCCATATTTGGTAATCATTTTTTTATTTTTAATTGGATGTTCTAATAATGAAGATAATTCTTTTAAATCTAAATTGCCAGAGCAAGAGATAGTTCAAATAGAGCAAAATGATGAAAAAACCCAAGTCAATGATGATAATCTGCCATTGCCAGTTGGTGATGATTCTTTAGATGATACTCAAACTTTAAATATGAATTTAAGTATCATTGGTTCCTTGTATAAACAAAAATGTGCAAATTGTCATGGAAAAAATGGAGAATTAAAATTAAAAAATAATGTTAAGATTAAAAATTTAAGCAAAGAGAATTTTATCCAAAAATTTAGTTTTTGTGAAAAACAAAATGATAAAGATCATTGCATTAATTTAAATCAAGATCAAATTGAAAATTTGGCTAAATATATTTTAAATAAAGGAAAATAATAATGGATCAAAGTTATGAGTTTGTTTTGGCCTTACATCTATATAGTCTTTATGCAAGTGGTTTTTTGATATTTTTTTATTTAGTTTTAACTCAAGGAAATTTTAAAACTGAATTTATTTTTACAAGAAGAATCCGTTTGTTTTTACCTATTTATTATTTTTTTTTAATTCTAATTTTTTTTACAGGAATGTTACTTTTAGCATTTAATCATTTTGAAATGACTTTAAATTATTGGTTAATGATTTTATCTAATATTTTGATTTTTGTTTTGGCTATATTTCATTTTAAACAATTTAAAAAAGCTCGTGAAAATAGAAGATATATTTTTTTTAGATGGATTAGTTTTTTAATCTTGCCTATAGAAATTCTTTTATTATTTTTACCTTTTTTATTTAAAAAATTTTTTTAAATGCAATTTTTATTTTGTAAAGAAAGCGGTTTAGAGTTTTTATATTTAAAAGATGAAGATTTTTTACATCTTAAAGTGCGCCGTATCAAAGAAAAAGATGTTATTTGTTTAAGAAATTTAAAAGATGACTTTTTATATTTTTATGAAATTGTAGAAATAGCTAAAAAATTTTGCACTTTAAAATTAATTAAAAAAGAAGAAAAAATAACAATAAAAACAGATTTTGCTTTAGCCTTAGCAATCATTGATCCTAAAATTCTAGAAAAAACTTTGCCTTTTTTAAATGAACTTGGCGTAGATAAACTTATTTTAGTTTATACAAAATATTCTCAAAAAAATTTTAAAATTGATCTTAATCGTTGTGAAAGAATTATTATACAATCTTGTGAACAATGTGGAAGATCTTATATGATGAAAATTGAGATTTTTAATAATATTCAAGAATTTTTAAAAAAATACGAGAATGTTATTTTAGTTGATTTTTCTGGAGAAAAAAAGAAATTTACAAAAGATAATATTTATTTTATAGGACCTGAAGGTGGTTTTAGCGAGGAAGAAGTTAGAAACTTTAAAAATAAAATTTCTTTAAGCACTCAAAATATTCTAAAAGCTCATACCGCAGCTCTTGCTATAAGTTCTAAAATTTTACTTTAATTTATCTTTATTTTATTTATATTCTTATATAATTTAAACTTTAAAAATTTCAAGGAATTGTAATGAGAAAAGAAATTCATCCAGAATATGTAGAGTGTAAAGTAAGTTGTGCATGTGGTAATACTTTTATGACAAGATCAAATAAAAGTGAACTAAGAGTAGATATTTGCTCAAATTGTCATCCGTTTTTTACAGGAAGTGAAAAAATTGTTGATGCAGCTGGTCGTGTAGAGAAATTTAAGAAAAAATACGCAATGCAATAGCAATGCTTTATTTTATTCCTACTCCCATAGGAAATTTAAGCGATATTTCATTTCGTTCTTTAGAAATTTTAAAGATTTGCGAAATAATAATCTGCGAAGATACTAGAGTTTGCAAGTCTTTAATTTCTTTTTTAAACTCTAAATTTAATGTTCAAATTAAACCTAAGAAATTTATTTCACTTCATACTCACAATGAAACTCAATTTTTTAAAAATATTACTTTAGATTTTTTTGATAAAAATATAGCTTATATGAGTGATGCTGGTATGCCAGGTATTAGTGATCCTGGATCTTCTTTAATAAAATATGCCTTAAATCACAATTTATCTTATGAAGTTTTGCCTGGTGCTAATGCTGCTTTAGTTGCTTTAGTAAGTAGTGGTTTTTGTAAAAAAGAATTTATTTTTATGGGTTTTTTATCAAATAAAGGCAAAGAGCGCCAAAAAGATATAGAAAAACTTTTAAATAATCCTTATCCAAGTATCGTTTATGAATCTCCAAAGCGTATTTTATCTTTAATTGAAACGATAGTTAATTTAGAAGAAACAAGAGAAATTTTTATTATGAAAGAAATTAGTAAAAAATTTGAAACTAAATTAAGAGCTAATGCTAAAGATTTATTTGAAATTTTAAAAAATACTAATTTAAAAGGCGAATGGGTTGTAGTTTTAAAAGAAAAAGATCAAGAAGAACAAATGAATTTTTTATGTGAAAAAGATATTTTAGAACTTGATTTACCTTTAAAAACCAAAAGCAAGCTTTTATCAAAAATTTATGGTAAAAATTCAAAGGAACTTTATAAAAAACTGCTTTTAAGTCAAGATGGGATAAAATATTAAAATGTTAGTTTATGGTAAGCAGGTATTTTTTTATATTTTAGAGCATTATCCAGATATGATTAATGAAATCTATTTAGCTAAAGAATGTGATTTTAAAACTTTTAATAAAATTGCAAAATCTGGTTTTAAAATCAAAAAACTAGATTTTAAAACAGCTCAATCTTATGCCAGAGGTGGTAATCACCAAGGTTTTTTAATGGATATAAAAGATTTTGTGTTTGCTGACTTTAATGAAATGAAAAAAAATGATTTTTTAATTATACTTTGTGGTATAACTGATATGGGAAATATAGGAGCTATTATTAGAACTGCTTATGCTTTAGGTGTGCAAGGTTTAATTTTTTCTGGTAATCAGCTTGCAATGCAAAATGTAATAAGAACTAGCAGTGGGGCAGCTCTTGGTTTACCTATTGTGGTAAAAAACGATATTTTAGGATTAATCAATGAGCTTAAGCAAATGAATTTTACAATTTATGCTGCTGATAAGGAAGGAAAAGAAATTCATAGTTTAAAATTAAGTAATGTCAAAAAGAAAGCTTTAGTTTTAGGAAGCGAAGGTTTTGGCTTAAGTGCAAAAATAATTAAAAAATGTGATGAATCTATAGGCATAGCTATGAAAAATCAGTTTGATAGCTTAAATGTTAGTGCTGCTTTTGCAATACTTTGTGATAGGATGATAAATGAATAGTTGGAAAAAATTACAAGATTTAGATTTGAGAGAAGTTGCTGCTAGAACACAAATTGAAATTGATTTTCTAAAAGCTTTAATTAATCAAGATTTTGCCACTTTAAATCATTTTAATGTCCGTGGTTTTGTTAAAATTCTAAGTCGTGAATATGAACTTGATTTTACTGATTTTAATGAATTATATGAAAATTATTTAAATGAAAATAATCTTAATAACTCTTATAACCTATCAAAAGGAAAGATTATTACTCCAAAAATTGATATTTATACTAGTAAATCTTCTAGTTTTTGGATTTATATTGCTGCAATAATTATTGTAATTTTAATTTTTGGTTTTTATTATTTAAATGGGGTTAATTTTTTTTTAAAAACTGAAGAAAATAAATCAAGCACAGCAATTGTAAATATTATTGGAGAGGCTAAAACAAATTTAAAAGAAGTAACAAATAAAGTAAAAATTATTGATAATACAGAAGAGCTAACTGAAGAAAAAAATGAAGTAGAAGAAAATAATTTAACTAATCAAGATATCGTTTTGGATGAAAATATTACAATAAATCAAGATCAAAATATAAGCCAAGAGAACAATGTGACTTTTGCAAATGAAGAGGCTAGTATTACAGAAGAAAAAAAAACATTAGATGAAATTACTTTTAAGACGAATGGTAAAATATGGGTCGGCTTAATTGATTTAAAAACTTATAAAAAGAGTAGTTTTGTAAAAGATAAAGATTTTAATATTTCTTTAAAAGAAGATCAGCTCATTTTAATGGGGGCTTCTGCTTTAAGTTTTATAGATGAGAGTGGAAAGGAAAACAAATTTCCGTCTGGAGTTTCTAAACGTTTTTTAATTAAAGATGGAAAAATCTCAAATATAACTTTAAGTGATTTTATAAAGCTTAATAAGGGAAAAGAATGGTAAAAATCTTATTTTTGATAGTTTTTGTAAGTTTATCTTATGGTATTACTAGTTTAGAATTGGCTAAAAATATTGTAAATTCTTCAAATAAAAGAACTCAACTTGAACTTTTATTTACTAATCAAAACTATCAAGATTCAAAAGGTAATTTAGACATAGAAAAAATATCTAATATGTTAAAAGCAAATTCTTTACTTAATCTTATACTTCCAGCTCCAGAAACTTTGAGATTAAATTTCAAAGCACAAACGGATTTTATTTTATTTTTTGAGATTATCAATAATGCTTTAAACAATGCAGGTTATGTGTATTTTATTCCAACAGATTTAGTGCTAAGAGATGGAAACATTGATTATACTATACAAGTAGAATCTCAATACATCTTAGATCCAGGTGTATTTTATAGACTTTTAAAAGAAAATTCTGTCTATATCAATAATATAAAAAAAGTGGGTTTAAATGATTATGAGTATGATTTAAATTTTGATGAAGCGAGATTAAAAACAAACGCAAATGTTAATTTAAATACAACTACTTTTTTAGAGAAACCTTTGCAAGATTATATTATTTTGTTAAAAGGTGCAACTTTACTTAAAATTGATGCTAATGATACTGATGAATGGTTTCCTAAAATTCTATTTTTAGATAAAAATTTAAATTTAATTAAAAGTATTAAAAGTCAAGTAAAAAATAATCATTTTTCAGAATTTATTCCAGATGGTTCAATGTATGCCATAATTAGTGATGTGTATAGTCTTGATAATATCAAAAGAGGTTTAAAAATATATCTTAAAAAATAAGGAAAAAAATGTTTGATGAAATCCGTTTTCATACTATAGAAAGATTGCCAAATTATGTTTTTGCTGAAGTAAATGCGTTAAAAATGCTTGCTAGACACAAAGGAGCAGATATTATAGATTTTTCAATGGGAAATCCAGACGGCAAGACCCCACAACATATTATAGATAAGCTTTGTGAAAGTGCTAATAAAGATAAAACATCTGGATATTCTGCTT
This sequence comes from Campylobacter novaezeelandiae, assembly GCF_004323845.1. Lineage (GTDB taxonomy): Bacteria > Campylobacterota > Campylobacteria > Campylobacterales > Campylobacteraceae > Campylobacter_D > Campylobacter_D novaezeelandiae. Next base: position 241,304 of record NZ_QPGR01000001.1, read on the forward strand.
CTATAGGAATTTATAAATTAAGACTTGCTATTTGTAATTGGTATAAAAGAAAATATAATGTTATTTTAGATCCAGAAACTGAAGTTGTAGCTACTATGGGTTCTAAAGAAGGTTTTGTAAATCTTGCTCGTGCTATTATTAATCCTGGCGATACGGCTATTGTTCCAACTCCTGCTTATCCTATTCATACCCAAGCTTTTATTATAGCCGGAGGAAATGTCGTTAAAATGCCTATTTGCTATAATGAAAATTTTGAACTTAATGAAACTCAGTTTTTTAAAAATTTAGAACAAACTTTAATTGAAAGTGTGCCAAGAGCTAAATATTTAGTTGTTAATTTTCCTCATAATCCAACTACTACTACAGTGCAAAAAAGCTTTTATGAAAAACTTGTTCAGTTTGCAAAAAAAGAAAGATTTTATATTATTAGCGATATTGCTTATGCTGATTTAACTTATGGATCCTATCAAACTCCTTCAATTTTAGAAATTGATGGCGCAAAAGATGTTGCTGTGGAAACTTATACTCTTTCAAAATCTTACAATATGGCTGGCTGGAGAGTGGGTTTTGTAGTAGGAAATCAACGCCTTGTTAATGCTCTTAAAAAAATTAAATCTTGGTTTGATTATGGTATGTATACACCTATACAAGTTGCAGCCACTATAGCTCTTGATAGTGATCAAAGTTGTGTTGAAAATATTAGATTAAATTATGAAAGAAGAATGCAAGTTTTAGTAGAAGCTTTTGGTAATATAGGTTGGAATTTAATAAAACCAAATGCAAGTATGTTTATATGGGCGAAACTACCGTCTAGCAAAGCTCATTTAAAAAGTTTAGAATTTTCAAAACAACTTTTACAATATGCCAATGTTGCAGTAAGTCCAGGGGTTGGTTTTGGAGAGGCAGGAGATGAATATGTGCGTATTGCTTTAATAGAAAATGAAAATCGCATTCGTCAAGCTGCAAGAAATATTAAAAAATATTTTAAAGAAAATATATGAGAGTTGCTATTTTAGGTTATGGAACGGTAGGAAGTAATGTTGCAAAGGTTTTAATTGAAAATGAAAAAATTATAAAAGCAAGATGTGGTCAAAGTATTACTCCTGTGATAGCTTTAGCAAGACATGCTAAAAAAGATGCTCTTATTCCTATTACTTCAGATATAAATGAGATTTTAAATTTTAAAGATATTGATGTATTTGTAGAATTAATGGGCGGGATTGAGCTCCCTTTTCAAATTATTAGCGGATTATTAAAAAGAAAGAAAAATGTTGTAACCGCTAATAAAGCTTTGCTCGCTTATCATCGTTATGAGCTTGAAACATTAGCTAAGGACTTAGCTTTTGGCTATGAAGCAAGTGTTGCTGGAGGTATTCCTATTATTAAAGTTTTAAAAGAAGGTTTGAGTGCAAATAATATTATTAATATTAAGGGTATTTTAAATGGAACTTGTAATTATATTCTAACTTGTATGCAACAAGTTGGAATGGATTTTCACAATGCCTTACAAAAAGCACAAGAATTAGGTTATGCCGAGGCTGATCCTAGTTTTGATATAGAAGGACAAGATGCTGCACATAAACTTTTAATCTTAGCAAGTCTTGCTTACAATCTTGATATAAAACCTGAAGATATTTTAACGCAAGGTATCAAAGATATAAGTTCTGAAGATATGTATTTTGCTAATGAATTTGATTTTACTATAAAACTTTTGGGTATAGCTAAATTAAAAGATTCAAATATTGAATTAAGAGTGCACCCTACTATGATAAGTAAAAATAAAATGCTTTCTAAAGTTGATGGCGTTATGAATGCTATTTCTATAGTGGGTGATGTATTGGGAGAAAGTCTTTATTATGGTGCTGGTGCTGGAGGTTTGGCAACGGCTAGTGCTGTTGTTGCTGATCTGATAGATATAGCAAAGGGAAATTTTAAAACTCCTATGTTAGGTTTTAAGGAAAAATTAGAATTTAATTTATTAAAACCAGAAGAGATTTATACAAAATATTATTTAAGAATTAAAGTAGAAGATAAATTGGGAGTTTTGTCTAAGATTACTTTGCTTATGTCTCAAAATTTAATTTCTATTGAAAGTTTTTTACAAAAACCTAAAAAGAATAATGAAAATTATACTACTATATTTTTTACAACACATTTTACTTATGAAAAGAGTATACAAAATTTATTAAGAATTTTAAAAAAGCAAGAATTTGTTAAAGATGAACCTTTTATGATGCGCATAGAGGATTAATGGGGTTATCTTCATATATTCTTGGTATTAAAGGTGAAGACGAGGCTTGTAATTTTCTAAAAAAACAACAATTTAGTATTTTAGAAAGAAATTTTCATTCCAAATTCGGTGAAATAGATATTATTGCTTTAAAAGATAATATTTTACATTTTATTGAAGTAAAATTTACCCAAAATGATTATAATATCTATGAGCGTATTGATCATAAAAAGTATCAAAAAATTATTAAAACGATAGAATTTTATTTTATTAAAACACGAAAAAATAATGATTTCCAAATAGATCTAATTTGTGTTAAAAATAATGTAATAGAATTTATTGAAAATATAACTTTTTAAGTTAGTTTTTTATTTAGTTAAAATACAATAAATTAAAAAAAGGAGAAATTATGGGAAAATATATAGAACTTACTTCAGAGAATTTTTCTGAAATAAAAGAAGGTGTTGCCCTAGTTGACTTTTGGGCTCCTTGGTGTGGACCTTGTAGAATGCTATCACCAGTAATTGATGAACTTGCAAATGATTTTGAAGGTAAAGCGAAAATTTGTAAAGTTAATACAGATGAGCAAGGGGATTTAGCAGCTGAATATGGAGTAAGATCAATTCCTACTTTAATATTTTTTAAAAATGGCGAAGTAATAGATCAGCTAGTTGGAGCACAATCTAAGCAAGCTATTGCTGATAAAATTAATTCTTTACTTTAATCTTCTTAAAGTCGCTTTGGCGACTTTATTCTAACTATATTTTATATTAAATAATAATTTTTATTAACTGCTTATTAAGAAAAAATTCTATATTATAATAAAAATAATTTTTTTAGAAAAAGGAATTTAAATGTTAGATTTAGCAATTATAGGAGGAGGACCTGCTGGACTTAGTGCAGGACTTTATGCGACTAGAGGAGGCTTAAAAAATGTTGTTATGTTTGAAAAAGGTATGCCAGGCGGTCAAATAACTTCAAGCTCTGAAATAGAAAATTATCCTGGAGTTGCCACTGTAATGGATGGTATTTCTTTTATGGCTCCATGGAGTGAACAGTGTATGCGTTTTGGTTTAAAGCATGAGATGGTAGGAGTGGTTCAAATTGTAAAAAATAATAATGGTAGTTTTGATGTAAAGTTAGAAAATGGAAAAGTAGAGCAAGCTAAAGCAGTTATTGTTTGCACAGGTTCAACTCCACGTCGTGCAGGATTTAAAGGAGAAGATGAATTTTTTGGTAAAGGTGTAAGCACTTGTGCAACTTGTGATGGATTTTTTTATAAAAATAAAGAAGTTGCAGTTTTAGGAGGGGGCGATACAGCTTTAGAAGAAGCTTTGTATCTTGCCAATATTTGCTCCAAAGTTTATCTTATTCACAGAAGAGATGAATTTAGAGCTGCTCCTTCTACTATAGAAAAAGTGAAAAAAAATGAGAAAATAGAACTTATCACTAGTGCAAGCATTGATGAGGTTTATGGTGATAAAATGGGTGTTAGTGGTGTAAAAGTTAAATTAAGAGATGGAAGTATTAGGGATTTAAAAATTCCTGGAATTTTTACTTTTGTTGGACTTGATGTGCGTAATGAAATTTTAAAACAAGATGATGGAAAATTTTTATGCGATATGGAAGAAGGAGGTCAGGTTAGCGTTGATCTTAAGATGCAGACAAATATTAAAGGACTCTTTGCTGCAGGAGATTTAAGAAAAGATGCTCCAAAACAAGTTATTTGTGCTGCGAGTGATGGGGCGATTGCAGCGCTTAGCGCAATAGCATATGTAGAAAGTCTACACTAAAATTTCTACCTCGCAAGAGGTAGAAAAATTTAATGAAAATTAAGATAAGAACTTATAAATTTAATCCAAGGTATCCCAATAATAATATAAATTGCAAGATATACAAAAGCAAATATTCCACCAAGTAAGAAAAATTTAGCTCCCTTTACGTATCCGCTTCCAAACCATAAAGGCGAACATCCTGTTCCATAAGGAGTTATAATTCCCATAAATCCCATACTTAAAGCAAGGATTAACATTACTTCTTGAGCATTTGCTCCTTGAATTTGTCCTGCTAAACTTGCAAAAATAGCAATAATTGCAGTGACATAAGCTGTTCCAGATGCGAAAAAATATCTAAGCCATGAAAAAAGTAAAAGCAGTAATATACTTGCAAATAAAGGAGAAAATCCGAGTAAATGTTTACCTAAATTGTTTGTTAAAAAATCCAATATTCCCATATTTTTAAGACCGCTAGCTAGAGTAATAAGAGTAGCAAACCATATTAATGTATTCCAAGCACTTTTATTTGATAAAAAGTCTTGCCAAGTAATTATTTTAAGAGATATCATTAAAATAATCATTATTAAAGCTGTTGTTGTAGCATTGATCTTAAAAAAACTAGCTCCAACCCATAAAATTAAACCGATTAAAGCAACTATAATCATATAGATTTGTTTTTTATCCATTTTACCCAAAGCCTTATATTTTTCATTTGACCATTGTGCAATTTCTTTTGAGCCTTTGATTTCAGGTGGATATATAAAATATCCAAGTAAAGGTGTTAAAATAAATATAATAATTCCAACAGGTAAAAAAGATAAAAACCATCCAAGCCAATCTACTACTTCAATACCGTTTTTCGAAATTAAAGATAAGGCAAGAGGATTTGGTGCTTGTCCAGTTAAAAAAATAGAACTTGTTACACATGAGCTTGCTAAACCCATCCAAACTAAATATGATCCTATTTTTCTAGGATTTTTATCAGGATAACTTTCAAACATAGGAGCTATATTTGTTACTATAGGATAAACTGTTCCCCCGCTTCTTGCTGCATTACTTGGAATAAAAGGAGCCAAAATAAAATCAACTATGCAAATAGCGTATCCTAAACCCAAAGTTGATTTACCAAGTTTTGAAACAAGATAAAGAGCTATTCTTTCACCAAGTCCTGTTTTTGAAAAGCCAAGACCTATGGTAAAAGCAGAAAAGATTAACCAAACAACAGAGTCAGAAAAACCGCTTAATCCCCATTTTATAGCCATACCATCACTTATAATACTTTTATCGCTTCCTACTGGACCTATCTTAAAAATGACAACTAAAGTTATAGCAATGACTCCTATTAATGCTGGCGGAATAGGTTCTAGCATTAAACCTATAATCAGTCCAATAAAAATACTTAAATAAAGCCAAGAGTTATTACTTAGTCCTTCTGGAGTAGGAATAAAGTAAAATGCTATAGCTATAACAATAGGCAAAAATAGCTTCCACATTGTTTCTCCTTTAAAATGATTTGTATTATATTTTAACAGAAAGTTAAAATATTTAAAATATATTTTAAATATTTTAAAATAAATAATTTATTAATTTAATTTTATATAATTTTAGAATTAATTAAGAAGGATAAAAATGGTAGAAATTGGAATTTATGGAGCCTGTGGAAGAATGGGTAGACAAATACAAGAGTGTTTGGAATTTGATGATGAAGCAAGGGTGTCTGTGCTTTATGATAAAAATGGAAATTTAGAAGAACTTTTTAAAAAAAGTGATGTGATTATTGATTTTTCTTCTCCTTATGGAACAAATGAACTTTTAGAGTTTTCAAAAAATAATCATAAACCTTTAGTAATTGGCACAACAGGATTAGATGAGAAAGTGATGAAATTAATGTATAATCTAAGCAAATCGATGCCAATATTTTATGCAACAAATATGTCTTTAGGAGTTGCTGTATTAAACTATCTTGCAAGCAAGGCGAGTATTATGCTTAAAAATTTCGATATAGAAATCGTTGAAATGCATCATAGGCACAAAAAAGATTCTCCAAGTGGCACAGCTTTAACTTTGGCTGAAAATGTAGCTAAAACTAGAAATTTACAACTTCAAAATATCAGAATAAGTGGTAGAGATGGGATTAGTGGAGAAAGAAGCAAAGATGAGATTGCTGTAATGAGTTTAAGAGGTGGAGATATAGTAGGACGTCATACTATAGGTTTTTATGAAGAAGGAGAATATTTAGAATTAACTCATAATGCTACCTCAAGAGCTACTTTTGCTAAAGGTGCAATTAAAATTGCCAAATGGCTTATTCAAAAGGAGCCAAAATTATATTCAATGAATGATTTTTTAGGAATTTAAATGTGTGCAATTGTAGGGGTAATTAATTCTAAAAATGCAAGTACTTATGCTTATTATGCTTTATTTGCTATGCAGCATCGCGGACAAGAAGCAAGTGGAATAAGTGCAAGCGATGGTAAAGGTATAAAAACTATTAAGGCTAAAGGAGAAGTAAATCAAATTTTTAATCCTTTAAATTTAAAAAGTTTAAATGGTGAAATTGCTATAGGTCATAATCGCTATTCTACGGCTGGAAATTCAAGTATTGATGATGCACAACCTATTTATGCTAATTGTTCTTTTGGGGATATTTCTTTAGTGCATAATGGAAATTTAGTAAATAAAAATGAAGTAAGAGAATTTTTAATGCAATGTGGTGCAATTTTTCAAACAAATTTGGATACTGAAAATTTAATCCATTTAATTGCCCGTAGTAAAGAACAAGATTTAAAAGATCGTTTGATAGAGGGTTTAAAAAAATGTATAGGGGCTTATTGTTTTATGTTGGCTAGTAAAGATAAGCTTTATGTGATAAGAGATGCTTATGGAGTTAGACCTTTGTCTTTGGGGCGTTTAAAAGATGGCGGTTATATTATAGCTAGTGAAACTTGTGCTTTTGATTTGATTGAAGCAGAATTTATCCGAGATGTAAAAGCAGGAGAGATGCTTATTTTTACACAAGGAAATGATAATTTTGAAAGTATACAACTTTTTAATGAAAAGCCTAGAATTTGTGCTTTTGAATATATTTATTTTGCTAGACCTGATAGCATTATAGAAGGAAAAAGTGTTTACGAGGTGCGTAAAAAATTAGGTGAAACTTTAGCAAAAAAATTTGATCAAAAGATCGATTTTGTAGTGCCTGTCCCAGATAGTGGAGTAAGTGCTGCTATAGGTTTTTCTCAATATCTTAAAATCCCACTTGAAATGGCAATTGTTAGAAATCATTATGTAGGCAGAACTTTTATAGAACCAACCGAGGAGCTTAGAAATTTTAAAGTTAAATTAAAACTTAACCCCATGTCCAAGGTTTTAAAAGATAAAGAGATTGTAGTAATTGATGATAGTTTAGTGCGTGGAACAACTTCTAAAAAAATCATTTCTTTACTTAGGGCAGCTGGAGCAAGTAAAATTCATTTAGCTATTGCTTGTCCTGAAATTAAGTTTCCAGATATTTACGGTATAGATACACCTACTTTTGAAGAGTTAATCAGTGCTAATAAAAACATAAAACAAGTAAAAGAATTTATTGATGCTGATTCTCTTACTTTTTTAAGTATAGATGAACTAGTAAGTAGCATAGGAAATGAAAGATCTTATTCTTTAGTCAGTTTTGATGGAGATTATTTTATAAAATAAACCTTAGTTAGAATATTATTTTATTTTTATTTTAAAATATAAATAATTTATTAATATATAATTAATATTATATTGAATATAATAAAGATAATTTAATATTTATTTAAGGAAACATAATGAGGATTATTTTATCAATATTTTTTTTCATCACTTGCATGTGGTCTAAAAATATAGTTTATAGTGATGAGGTTGTATCACTTTATCTTTCTCAAGATGACACCAAAGTGGTTGGCAGATTGCTCCCTACAAATTCTTTTGAAATTTTAAAAGAGCAAGGTAATAAAGTTTATGTAAAAATTCAAGGTTTTGTCAATCCAAAAGCTCCTTTTGTTATTTATTATAATAATACTCAAAGAATTATTGTCGCTGCTTTTTCTAAAAATACTAAATTAAATTTCAGTAAAAAAGATATGACAAAAGATGATAAATGGGATAGAGTAAGTTTAGAAATTTGGGCAGAGAAAAAGAAATTTTTTAAAAATGATAAAGAAATGCTGAGTCGTGCAAAAGAACTTTTTGTTAATAATTGTGGGATTTGCCATGCTTTGCATAAAGAAAAAGAATTTAATGCAAATGCTTGGCCAGCAGTTTTTAGATCTATGGTTGATAGAACGGCAATTGAAAAGAAAGATCATTGGCTTGTTATAGAATATTTACAAAAAAATTCAAAAGATTTTAAAGCAAATTAAAGGAAATAAAATGTTAGATAGAAGAAATTTTTTAAAAGCAAGTGCAAGTTTGAGTGCTCTATCTTTTATGCCAACTTTTGGTATGACAAAGAGTATTGAAGCTTCAAAAGTAAGTCTTGGTATTGTAAAAAATGGAGAGATAGTTACTGCAGCCCACTGGGGAATTTTAAAACTTACTATAAAAGATGGAAAAGTTATAAAAAGTGAACCTTGGGAAAAAATAACTAAAATGGATAATCCTTTGCAACATTATACTTCTGATTTGATTTATAAATCTCGCATTAAGTATCCTTATGTTCGTAAGTCTTATCTTGAAAATCCTGATGATCCAAAAAGAGAATTAAGAGGAAAAGATGAATTTGTACGTGTAAGTTACAAGGAAGCTTTAAATTTAATTGCAAAAGAACTTAAAAAAACAAGAGAGCAAAAAGGGATAAGTTCTGTTTTTGGTGGAAGTTATGGTTGGAAATCAAGTGGAAATATGCAAAATTCTAGAACTTTACTTCATAGATTTTTAAATGTTACAGGAGGTTTTGTTGGAGCTAGTGGGGATTATTCAACAGGTGCCTCTCAGATTATTATGCCTTATGTAGTAGGCTCTATTGAAGTCTATGAGCAACAAACTTCTTGGGAAAATATTTTAAAATATTCTAAATATGTTGTTATTTGGGGAGCTGACCCATTAACTACATTGCGTATAGCTTGGACTTCAAATGATCAAAGAGGCTTAGCTTATTTTGAAAAATTAAGAGAAAGCAAAATAAAAGTAATTTGTATAGATCCTATAAGAACAGATACAGCTAAATTTTTAAATGCTAAATGGATTTCTCCGCGTCCAAATACTGATGTTGCTTTGATGATGGGCATGGCAAGTCATTTAATTTCTAAAAATAAAGTCAATTATATGTTTTTAGAAAATTATACAACGGGCTTTAATCAGTTTAAAGATTATTTAGAAGGTAAGAATGATGGCATAAAAAAAGATGTTAAATGGGCAAGTAAAATTTGTGGAGTGAATGAAAAAACTATCAAAGAATTAGCTGAAACATTTTATGATAATCCTACTATGATAATGAGTGGTTGGGGTATGCAAAGAGCTCATCATGGAGAACAACCGCATTGGATGCTAGTGACTTTATGTTCCATACTTGGACAAATTGGAACAAAAGGTGGAGGCTTTGGGCTTAGTTATCATTATAGCAATGGAGGCGTGCCTACTTGCAAAGGAGGTGTTATAGGAGGAATTAATGCTGGAGAAATAGGTATTTGGAAAAATGGTAAATTTAAAAGTCTTGCAAAATCAAAAGAAGATTTAAATTCTGCTGAGTGGTTACAAAATACGGCTAGTTTATCTTTTCCTGTGGCAAGGATAGCTGATGCCTTGCTTAATCCTGGAAAAACTATAGATCATAATGGGGCTAAGATTACTTATCCTGATATCGATTTTATTTACTGGGTAGGCGGAAATCCTTTAGTTCATCATCAAGACACAAATACTAATGTAAAAGCTTGGAAAAAACCACGAACCATTGTTGTAAATGAAATTTATTGGACTCCAACAGCAAAGATGGCAGATATTGTTATGCCAGTTACTTCATCTTATGAAAGAGATGATATTACTATGAGTGGTGATTATTCTAATATGCATATAGTTCCTATGAAACAAGCTGTTTTGCCAGTAGAGGAAAGCAAAGATGATTATGAAATTTTTTCTGATCTTTGTAGAATTTATGGTAAAGATGTATTTAATGCTTACACTCAAAATGGTAAAAAAGCAAAAGATTTAATTAAAGATTATTATAATATTGCATTAAAGCAAGTAAAAAATTATGGAGAAGCTTTTAATACACCTATGCCTAGTTTTGAAGAATTTTGGGCAAAAAATGAGCCTATCGTTTTTGAACCAACGAATGAAAGCTTAGAGTATGTTCGTTTTTCAGAATTTATCGAAGATCCTATTTTAAATGCTTTAGGCACCCCTTCAGGACTTATTGAAATTTATTCAAAAACAATTGAAAATTATAATTATGATGATTGTAAAGCACATCCTACTTGGTTTGAGCCTATTGAGTGGCTTGGGAATGCTACCAAAAAAATGCCATTTCATCTTATAACCTCTCATCCAAGTAAAAGACTTCATTCTCAACTTTGTCATACAGATTTAAGAAAAAAATATACTATTCAAGAAAGAGAACCTTTGCTTATGAATTTTAAAGATGCTAAAAAATTTGGCATTAAAAATGGTGATGTTGTAAGAGTATTTAATCAACGTGGAGAGATTTTAGCAGGGGTTTTAGTAAGTAAAGATATTATGCAAGGAGTTGTAAGAATTTGTGAAGGAGGTTGGTATGATCCTGATGAGAATGGTTTGTGTAAATATGGAAGTGCTAATGTTTTAACATTAGATTTGCCTACTTCAAAACTTGCTAATGGCAATATTTCTCATACAGGACTTGTAGGGATTGAAAAATTTAACAAAAGTCTCCCTGAGATTACAGCTTTTAGCATCCCTAAAATTGTGTAAGTTTTTTGATAAATTTTTGTTATAATTTTAATAACAAAAATTTATTTTAGGAGTTATTTAAATGCAAATGAAAGGTTCGAAGAATTCTTTTAAAGTATCTTCAAAATTAACTTTATATGTAGGTGTTTTGATAATATTAGTGTTAGCAGTAACTACTACAATAACTTATTATCAATCAAAATCAAATGCTTTTGAATTATTACAAGATAATCAGCTAAAAGTTATGGATGATGTTCAAATAACTTTTGATAATTATGCCAGCTCTAAAAGAAAAGCTTTAGAGGTTTTAGCAAATGAAATTTCTAATAATTCTGATACAAATGTGCACGAGATTATAACTTTACTTCATGCTTTTAAAGAGGCAAATGGATTTAATCTGGTTTTTATAGGCTTTGAAAACTCTGGAAAAACTTATTTATCAGATGGTTCGATGTTAGATTCTTCTAAAGGATTTGATACAAGAAATTCTATATGGTTTAAATTGGCAAAAGATAATGGAAAAATTAGCGTTACAAAACCTTATAGGTCAATTAATGGTCAAGCTACTATAACTTATGCAGCACCTATTTTTCAAAATGGAAAATTTATTGGTGTTGTGGGAGGAGATTATGATTTAAAAAATTTCTCTAAAGATGTTCTTGCTTTAGGTCGCACTACAAATTCTTATGCTGCTGTTTATGATGCAGAAGGAAGTATCATATTTCATGAGGATGCTGAAAAAATTTTAACTAAAAATACTTTAAGTGAAAATATTGCAATAGCTATTAGAAATAATCCAATATTAATAGATCCTAGACAAAGAGAAACTTTATTTTATGTTGATAATGATCAAGGTCAAACTCAAGCAGTTATGTGTAATCCAAGTTCAGTTAATCCAACATTTAGAGTTTGTAGTATAGTGGATAAAAGATCTTATGATGATGTTATCAATAGTATTTTATATAGCCAGCTTATAGTAGGCTTTGTGGCTTTGGTGATAGTTTTAGTGTTTGTTAGAATTTTAATTACTAGAAGTCTCTCCCCACTCACCACTATCCAAAATGGTCTTAACTCATTCTTTGATTTTATTAATCATAAAACAAATAATGTATCAACCATTAATATAAAAACAAATGATGAATTTGGTCAAATATCAAATGCCATCAATGAAAACATACTCCAAACTAAACAAGGTTTAGAACAAGATAATCAAGCAGTAAAAGAAAGCGTAGGAACAGTTCAAGTAGTAGAAAAAGGAGATTTAACTGCAAGAATTACTGCAAATCCTA
>NZ_QPGR01000010.1 GCF_004323845.1 Campylobacter novaezeelandiae
TTATCGTGCCATTTTGCAAAAATACACCTGTTGAAACTTCTGTAAAATTAGAAGGTTCTCTAGTTCCTACATTTTTTATAGTTCCTCTATTTACTAAAGTTTGGACTGTTCCATTATTTATATTTATAGCTCCAAAATCACTCTTTCCTTGAATAATTCCACTGTTATCATTGGTAAAACTAGTTATAGTTGCTCCACCTCCTATATTTACACCATAACTATTATTACTTTTAATCGTTCCTTCATTTTTAAAAGTTGTAATCTCAGTATTACCAATATAAATAGCTTCACCATTATTAGAACTTATAGTTCCTTTATTGCTAAAGTTATTGATTGTAGATTTGCTACTATCTGTTCCCCAAACTACCACTCCAAATTTAGAAGAATCATTTCCTATGATACCACTATTTTCAAATGTTTGAATAGTAGCTCCACCACTATTATTTACTCCTACTTGAACACTAGAAGTACCACTTCCACCTTGAAGTGTTCCTTGATTTAAAAAGGTAGAAGTTGAAGAGCCTTGAGTGAAATTTACTGCTTGACTGTTGCCACCTGAAACTATAACTGAACCGCTACTTCCTATAACAAGAGTATTGCCAGTGCCAGTTACAGTATGAGTATTACTTAAAGATTGATTTATAGTAGTGTTAGTGTTTTGATAAACACTAGCTGATTTAGTTTTTGAATTTGCTTCACTATAAGCTTTTACATTAGAATTATCTGCATAAGAATAAGAACTTAAAAAAGAAATTGCAACCAAAGAAAGGGCTAATTTTTTTGAAGAAGAATGACTTTTTTTCAATTCCCCCCCCCCTAATGTTTCTTTTTTAAATAAACTATTTTTTTGTCGACCCATTAATTAAACTCCTTTTGTTTATTTTTTTTAATTTTGTTTTTAAAAGGGAAATAAAAATAAATAGTAATAAAATCTAAATTAGATTTTTGGAATAATAAAATATTTTTAATTAAATTCTTATTAATAATAATTATTAATTCATTTTTTTTTTTTTTTGATATTGTTTTATTAAGATAAAAGATATAGATTAAAAATTAAAAGAATAATGGTTATAGTTTTAATCTATATCATAACAAGTCGTATTAAATGCAAATCCTCGCCTTGTGTGATTTTATATTCTATACTTTTACATTTAGGACATTTAAAAACATTTTCATCTAAAATACTCATTTGATTGCATTTTAGACATAAAATTTCAAGTGGTGCGAGTTCTATAAAAAGTTTAGCATTTTTGCAAAAACTTGAGTTTTCCTTAAAGCTTTCAAAACAACGCTTAAAAAGATCTACTTCTATACCGCTTAAACGCCCTATTTTTACATAAATTTCTTGTATGCTTTTGGCGTTATTGTTTAAGGCGTTTTCTTCGCAAAGCGTGATTAAAGATTCTATGATACTTAATTCGTGCATTAGCAAATTCTTGGTAAAAGTTCGCCTTTTGGGCTTTCTAAAAAGCGTTTAGCTCCATAAGCGTTTTGTAAAATCACACGTGCTTTTTGTTCTTTTAAAACTTCGCCTATGATAGCGGCGTTTTTGTTGTATTTTTTAAGAATTTCTAAGGCTTTTAACTCATCTTCTTTTTCTACGCAAAGTATAAAAGTGCCCTCATTTGCAAGCTCATACGGCTCATAGCCAAAAAGCTCACAAAGACCTAAAACTTCATCTTGCACAACAATTTTTTCTTCAAAGATTAATAAATCATTCCCGCTTTGTTTTGCCCACTCATTTAAAACCGCACTAAGTCCGCCTCGTGTTGCATCACGCATGGCTACAACTTTTATATTTTTTTCTAAAAGCTCTAAAACTTCTTTATCTAAAGCCTTACAATCGCTTTTGATACTGGCTTCTAGGTTATTTCTTTTAATCAAAACACTAGCTCCGTGTCTTCCTATGTCACCTGAAAGAAGTATACTAAGCCCTGCTTTGATATTTTTGCTTTCTTTTTTAGCAATGATTTCGCCTAGGGCTGTGGTGTTGATATAAATTTCATCGCCTTTGCCTTTAGGAACAACTTTAGTATCACCACAAACTAAAATTACGCCACATTTTTCACACTCTTTTTTAATGCTTTTTAAAATGCGTTCTAATTTTTCAAATTCAAAACCTTCTTCTAAAATAAGTCCTAGGCTTAGATATTTTGGCTTAGCACCCACCATCAAAACATCATTAATAGAGCCACAAACACAAAGTTTGCCGATATTAATCTCATTATCTAAAAAAATAGGACTTAAAACAAAAGAGTCCGTGCTTAAGGCCAAATCGCCCAAAATCGCCGCGTCATTGTTTGAGTTTAAAATTTCATTATCAAAAATCTTAAAAAGCTTAGTTAAAAGCTCATTCATCTCTTCTCCACCACCCCCATGGGCTAAGGAAATATTTTTCATACATTCACCTTTGAGTATTTATAATACGCTGCACAAGCTCCCTCACCTGAAACCATACAACTTCCTATAGGATTTCTTGGAGTACAAGCCTTGCCAAAAACTTTACAATCATAAGGCTTAGCTAAACCTCTTAAAATTTGCCCACAAATACAAGCTTTGTTTTCATTTTTGCTTTGCACTGTGCAATCAAATTTTTTGCTCGCATCATAGGCGCTAAATTCTTCTTTTAGCTCTAAGCCTCCATCTTTAATAAGTCCTAAACCACGAAATTCAAAATCGCAGACTTGAAAATATTTTTTAACCAAATTTTGCGCTTTAACATTACCCTCTTTACTTACAGCTCTTTTGTATTGATTATACACTTTAAAAGTGCCTTCGTTACTTTGTTTTATGATATTTAAAATACTTTCTAAAATATCTACTGGCTCAAAACCACTCACGGCTATTGGGGTTTTAAATTTGGTAGCTATTGGCTCATAAATGCCATAACCTGTAATCACACTTACATGAGAAGGGCCTAAAAAAGCATTGATTTTTACATTTTCATCGCTCATAATTGCTTCTATGGGTGCTGGAACGGTGATGTGATTGATATGAAAAAAAACATTTTTTAAATTTTCTTCTATCACTTTTTCGATGAGTAAAGCACTCATAGGCGTAGTTGTTTCAAAACCTATAGCAAAAAAAATGATGGTTTTATCTAAATTTTTTTTAGCTATCTCTAAAACTTCAAGCGGAGAGTAAAGTGCCCTAATATCAGCTCCTTTAGCCCTTAAATCAAGCAAAGAAAACTCACTTCCAGGCACTCTTAAAAGATCGCCTAAAGTGCAAAAAATCGTATCTTTCATCGAGGCAAGTTTAATGGCTGTATCAATGCGAGTTCTTGGCATAACACAAACTGGACAGCCAGGTCCGTGGATAAAGTTAATCTCTTTTGGCAGGATGGAAGGTAGGGCATATTTCATAATGCTATGTGTATGGCCACCACAAATTTCCATGATATTAATAGGATTTTTAAGCTCTTGTTCTATGAGTTTTTTTAAGGCTAGAATGCTTTGTTTGTCTCTAAATTCATCGATAAAATTCATTTAAACCCAAATCCCCTTCATCGCTTTTTATCTCTTCGCTATTCATTTTTTCTACTATTTCTTGATAGGTTTTAATACTCTCTAATGCAGCTTCTTTGTCGATTTTTTCCATGGCAACGCCTACATGGATCAAAACATAATCACCCTGTTTTAAAGGCTCATCAATCAGATCTAAATTTACTTTTCTTTTCACGCCTAAGGTTTGCACTAAGGCATTATTTAACTCATCGATTTCTAAAATTTCAGAAGGTATGGATAAACACATTAAAAAAGCTCCTTTTTAAGTTTAAGCACTTTATACCAAAGATCCATATTGGTGCCATTTTTTGCATCAAGAACGATGATATCAGCTCTAGGGCTTAATTCTTTGATAAGTCTGCTTGCTTCTTTTGTATCAAAGTCAAAATGGTGTGCTAGATCTGCTTTTGTGATTAAAACAATATCTGCTTTTTTAAACATCACTGGATATTTTTGTGGCTTATCGCTACCCTCCGTTACAGAAAGCAAAACTACGTTTATATGTTCTCCTAAATCATAGCTTGCAGGACAAACTAAATTTCCTACATTTTCTATAAAAAGCAAATCTATATCTTTGATATCTAAATGATGCAAGGCTTCATGCACCATAAAGGCATCTAAATGACAGCTTTGTCCTGTGGTGATTTGATATGCTAAGGCTCCGGCATTTTTTACCCTTAAAGCGTCGTTGTTGGTTTCTAGATCTCCTTCGATTACAGCGATTTTAAACTCATCTTTTAAAGCCTTGATGGTATTTTCTAAAAGCGTGGTTTTTCCGCTACCTGGGGAACTCATTAGATTGATACAAAGAGTATTGGCTTCGTTAAAATGGGCTCTATTATGCCTAGCTTCTTCGTCATTTTTGCTTAGAATTTTTGAAATTACTTCTACGGTTTTGCTTTCTTTTAAGCTTGGATTTTCATGATGATGATCATGCGTATGGGTTGAATTTATAGAACAGCCACAGTCTTTACACATTTTATTTCCTTTATAATTTTTATCTCATTTTAACTTTAAAAGCATTAAAAAATTATGAGTTTTTAGAATGTTTTGTTATTTTTGCGAATTTAAATAATGCACCATTTGCCCTAAGGCTATAGAACTATCATTGCAAGGAAATTTCAAAGGCACAAAAAAGTTAAAATTTTTAGCTTTTAAGATTTCAAGCAAGGTTTTGTTTTGAAAAACTCCACCACTTAAAAGCACTTTTAAATCATAATCTTTACTAAATTCTATGATAAAATTTGCTAAAGCATTAAACATGCCCGTAATAGCCTTACTTTTTTCATCTTGTAAGGCTCCTAAAATCAAACTTTTAAAATTAATATGTCCTTTTTCTATAAAAAGCTTGTAAGAAAAATCAAGATTTTTATCGTAAAAGGCTTCACACATCAAGCCAACTTGGGCTTCATAAGAGCTTTTTTCTAAGCTAAAAACAATGCTTCCAAAAGCATCGATGATACGGCCTAAAGAACTTGTTTGCAAGTTAGAAGATGAATAAATTTTTTTAAGATTTTCAAGTTTTATTTTTGGAATTTTTGCTAAAAATTCTTTGGCTTCATTTTCTAAATCATAATGCCAAATCAAACTTAGGGCTAAATTTTGTATGTTTTTAATATCGCTATTTATAAGAGTGAAATTTTCAAAATGCGTCATTCTTTTATAGTTTTTTAAATTTCCTATAAAAACTTCCCCGCCCCAAATTTTACCATCTTCTCCATAACCTGTTCCATCACATATAAAGGCTAAGACTTTTTCATCTTTTGAAAATTCTTTTTCGTATTCAAAATAAGCCGCACAAAAATGCGCGTAATGATGAGGAATTTTAATCTTGTTTTTAAATTCTTTTACATAGCTAAAATGAGGATGTTTATCGCACAAAATCGCATCAAATTTTAAATCATAATTTTGCTTAAAAAATTCCAAAAGGTTAAAAAATCTCTCGTGCACCTCAACGCTTTTTAAATCCCCTATATAAGGAGAAATTAAAAGCTTATTTTCATAAAAAATTACAAATTCATTCTTAAGTTCAGCACCCAAAGCCAAAAAAGTGCCTTTTTTATTAAAATTTCTTTCTAAATAAAAAGGGTTTAACCCTCTTGAAGTGCGTAAAAACATAGTTTTTCCATTTACAATTTGGGCAATAGAATCATCACTTGCATTGACAATTTCTCTATCATAATCTAAATAAAAATCAAAAACTTTATCAAGTTTTTGACACAAATTAAACTCATCTTTAATAATACTTTCTCCGCTTAAATTCGCACTTGTTGCTACAAGACTTCCTTTAAAATACTCAAAAAGCAAAAGATGCAAAGGCGTATAAGCTAGCATAATACCGATTTTATCAACATCAGGTGCGATTAAAGAAAAGGCTTTTTTTGCCTTTAAAATTACAATAGGAGCTAAAACTCCATTTAATAAGGCTTCTTCGTTTTCATCTATAAAGGCAAGTTCTTTAGCACTTTTTAAATCTTTACACATCAAGGCGAAGGGTTTTTTAGGGCGATTTTTCCTAAGTCTTAAGGTTTTTAATGTCTCTTCATTAAAGGCATCGCACATCAAATGAAAACCACCCATACCTTTAATAGCTAGGATTTTACCTTCTTTTAAAAATTTTGCACTTTGTATAAAAGCTTCTTTATCTTTGGCTAAAATTTCACCCTTTTTATTTTTAAGAAAAACACTAATTTTGCATTTAGGACAACTTATAGGCTGAGCGTGAAAACGTCTATTTTTAGGATCTTCATACTCATTTTTGCAAAACTCACACATAATAAAATCTTGCATAGAGGTATTTACCCTATCATAAGGGAGACTTTTTATAATGCTAAAACGTGGCCCACAATGCGTGCAGGTGATAAAAGGATATAAAAAACGTGGATTTTTTTCATCAAAAAATTCTTTTTTGCATTCTTTACAAAGTGCAAAATCACTAAGCATAGGAGTGGTTTTTGCATTTTCTAAAGAAGAAGTAATACTAAAATTTGTATAGCTTGAAATAGGAATTTGAGTATATGTAAGCTGATCTATCCTTGCTAAAGGTGGGAGATGATTTTTTAAGCTTTGTATGAAATTTTCGCATTCTTCTTGGGTGCAAGAAAGGATAATCTCTACTCCAAAACCATCATTTCTTACCTCGCCAAAAAGTTTAAATTTCAAAGCTAGTTCATAGACTAAGGGGCGAAAACCCACTCCTTGGACTAATCCTGAAATGTTGATTTTATATCCTAAGTGGCACATTGCTTAACTTACAATCTCTAATATGTTTTAAAACATTTTCAAGCAAACTTTTATGTTCAAATAAGCTACCGCTAATTAACACAATTTCAGCCTTTTTTTCTTGTTTTAATTCATCATAAAAATCACGTAAAAAATACGACAAACTTTCAACCACTCCATAAGAAATATCTTGAGCGCTAACTCCAGCCAACATAAAACTCATCACAGAACGCAAAGTTCTTATAAAATCAAATTCTTTATTATCATTTAACTTAAAATCAATCTTAACACCTCTAGATAATCTTGATTGATCGCTTAATGCAAGCAAGTTTTGCCCTGCTTCTTTAAAATCTTGGCTTAAATTTAATATTCTGCCCACAATGCACAGCAAAGAAAAGAAATTATTTTTACTTTCAAATTTTTCGTCTAAAAGCTTAAATTCTTTTTGAAAATTCTCCAAAAGTCTTTTTCCTGTAGGATCGTTTTCAAGCTCGCTATATATATTTTTTGAGTGATCGGGCAAAGTAATTTTTAATAGATTAAATTCTTTATTTAGCAATAAAATATCATCGCATTCTTTACTAAGCTCTAAAATTAAACTTTTTTGCTTAAAACGCGAAGCAAGATAAGAAATCCTTGCCATATTTTTATCATCTTTGGCAAAAATTAAATCTTTAATTTTAGAATGCACAAATTCAAACCCTTCCAATACAACAAATTTATCTTTAATATTTAGTATTTTAAAATCGTCCATAAAACTCTCATTTTTTTTAAATGATAGAAAATGAAAATTTTCCTTAAAAAGCTCATGAGTTAAAGCAAATAAAAATATATCTTCAGCAAGTTTTAAAAAGAATTTATCAATTTTTAAATCATATTTTTGTCTAAATAACGCATTTAATCTAAGAGCCAATAAAGGCTTTTCAAAACTTGCTAAAAATTTTAACTGCTCATTAGAACATACAAAAATAGAAGAAATAGCCTTAACATCACAAGGCATTAAAAAATCTTCTTTAAATTCTTTATCAAAAAGATAAAAAGTATAAATACCTTTATGATTTTTCATCCAAACTTTTTCGCGTTTTTTAATAATATCTAGTGTTTTTAAAAGCAAAGAGTGAAAATTGCTTTTATTAACTTTTTCAAAATTTTTACCATCAAAAGAAAGTGAAATTTCGCAAAATTTTCCCCATTCGTTTTCGGCTAAGATATTTTTTTGTACATAAGCATTAGAATTTAAAAAACTTAAAGAAGCGTAGTTTTCTAAATTTTGCTTTTGTTTATACGTGGGTTTAAAATCTTTTGCTTCTTTTACTTCAAATCCTGTTAAAAATATACTATGGGATATATTATTAAAACAATTACAAAAATCGCTTAATTTATCAGGATCTGCTTTTATTTTAAGAATATATTCTTCATCATTGATTGATATATCATAAATATAATCTTTTGCATAAAAATTAAGCAAATGCTCAAAAACATCATTATCACCTATATAATTAAATTTAAATTCTAAAACCAATTTTTATCCTTTTTTGTTTATTTAAATTCCATTTCTCTTTCTCTAAAGTCTGGCATAAATTTATATAAAAAATCATAAAATTCCTTGCTATGATTTGGATATTTAATATGACTTAACTCGTGCAAAATGACATATTCTATAGCTTTTAAACTCTTTTGCAAAAGTTTTAAATTTAAATTAATATAGGCTTTATTGTGATTACAAGATCCCCAACGTGTTTTCATATTTTTAATGCTTAAATGTGTAAAATTAACCCCTATTTTTAAAGACCATTTTTTAAGATAAAAAGTAAAAATCTTTTTAGCATTTTGCCTTAAAAATAAATCTAATTTTACTTTACTTGGAGTGATAATACCATCTTTATCAAAATAAGTTTTTTTAGCATTTTCATCAAAAATAATTTTATATTTTTTAGCTAAAAAAATTAACTCATCTTCTTTTAAGGCCTTTTGATAAAATCTTTTTTTAGCCTCGCTTATCCAAGAGCTTGATTTATCTAAAAACTCATAAACATTTTTAAAAGTGCAAAAATAAGGGATACTAAGAACAAACTCACCCCTTTCATTTAGCCTTAATCTTAAACTTTTTATACGTTTTTTAGCATAAAAATAACACTCATCTTTATAAATAAAAGATTTTAAACTAGAACTTTGCCTTGCCACTTTTTACTTTTCCATCTGTATGAATTTACCATTCCACGCAAAAACTCATCCGCACAAAATCCTATCCAAATTCCTAAAATTCCAAGATTAAAATGAAAACAAAGCACATAACCCACAGGCAAAGACACACCCATCATAAAAACAAGTCCACTAAAAAATGGAAATTTCGCATCACCACTTGCACGTAAAGAATTTACCATAACTATATTAAAAGTGCGTGAAATTTCAAGAAAGATTGAAAGAACAAATAAAGGTATCATTAAATTTTTTAACTCTTCTTTTAAACCTAAAGCTTGCATAGTAAAATCTTGACAAAGATAGTTTAAAAGTGCTACCAAAGCACTCGCTACCACGCTAAAATACAAAGCACGCCAAGCATGTTTATAAGCGATATTTTCATATCTTGCACCGACTAATTTACCCACTATAATTTCATTAGCTATACTTGTAGCTTGTCCTATAAGCATAATAAGCATTGAAATTTGAAAATAAATCGTTTGCACAGCTAAACTCGCCTCACCTAAGCTTGCCACAAAAGCAAAGGCTATAGTGTATTGCACTATCCACAAAAGATTTTCTCCCGCTGAAAATCCGCCTATATTTAAAACTTTTTTTAAAACTTTTTTTTCAAGTTTTATCATTTCTTTGATTTTAAGATGAATTTTAAGCTTATAAAAAAGTATCACAAGTAAAGCCACTATAGCAACAATGCGTGCAAAAATATTGCTAAGTCCTACTCCAAAAAGTTCTAATTTTGTATAATGTAAAACATAATAATTTCCCCCAATCACCACTATATCCACCAAAAAGCCTATAAACATCACCCAATAAGCCATATTATAAACCCTTACAATGGCTGCTAAAACAATGCCTATGGCGTCAAAAAACAAACAAATTGCGAGCATATGCAAATAAATTTCACTGTCTTTAAGCAGTTCTTGTGGGATTTTTAAAAGATAAAGCAAATACTCCCCATGCCATAAAATAAGCGCGCCACACACAAAGCCTAAAAGTGCATTTAAAAACAAACTTTGATGGATCACTTTTCTTGCTAAAATATGATCTTTTGCCCCAATAGCCTGAGCTATCACTACACTACAACCCACGCTTAAAAACGAAAAAATGATAATAAAAAGATCTAAAATTTGATTTCCAGCCCCCATAGCACCCACAAGAAAATTAGAATAATGTGACACCATAGCAGTATTGATAATCACCGTTAAATATTTAGAAAGCAAGTCCCAAAATATAGGAAAACTAAGTCTTGTTAAGGAAAATTGTTTTTTTGCCATGATTATTCTTTTAAAAAGCCGTATTCATAAATTTTTGGTTCTAGCTTTTTGGCTAAAGCATTTAAAGCTGTGTTTAAATCACTAAGCAAAGCTTTATAATGCTCATCTTTTGCCTTGGAAGGACGATTCATCTTGCCTTTTTCATCTCTGCCTTGAAAAAATTCTTTTATATCATAAAGCGAAGCATTTACTAGATAGTTTTTATCTTCGCTATGGGTATGATAGTATTTAAAAAGTTCTTTTCCGGCTTTTAAAAGTTCATTTGCTTGGGAGCTAAATTCTATCTTTGTTAATTCATCATCAAAAAGCGAGTTTTCATCTTTTATCTTGCCCTTTATAAATTTATACATAAAATCACTCTTAAAAGCTTCTTTTGTGATACCTAGTTCTTTTTCGCTAAAAGGTATGAAATGATTTATGCCTTCTTTAGAGCTTATGCGATTTTGTCCATGAAAGAGCATAAAAGCTAAACAATCACTTTTAAATTCATCATCTTTATCGTATAGATTATTTGGATATAAAAACTGATCCCTATCATTTATCCAAGTAGCTACTATAGTGTGACGCACTGAAAAATATATAGCTACATTAGTGATATTTTCATTGATATCTTGAAAAATTAAATGCACATTTCTTTTTTTTATTTAAAATTGCAATATGATTATTTTGTTGAAAATCAGGTGCATCAGCCATTAATACACCTATATTATTATCATCTTTTTTATTAAATGTTCTAAGCCACTTATTGATACTTTCTTTTTTATCATTATAAAAATACTTCACTCCTAAAAAATTTCCATTTTCATTAAATATATCAAGTTTTATTTTTTTAATTTCTTCTTTTTTACTCATATCCCATATCAAAAATCCTATGGGAAAATTTCCTTTTACATTATCAAAAGTATAAGAAGGTGTTATAAAACCTTTTAAAAATTTAGCCTTAAAACTCTCTCTAAATTTGGTAAAATTTGTAGAATTGACATATTTTAATTTAGAAAAGCTAGCTAGTATGGCTCCTTCAATCTCGCAATAAATTCTTATAAAAAACTGTGCAAAAAGTTCATTTCTAGCACTACTTAAAATATCTTTATATTTTTCATAAACATAATTATCAAGGCTCACACCAACTTTGTGTTTTTTTGTTCCGGACATAGTAGCTGTTGTCCCAGCTTCCGCATAAGGTGGATTGATAAAGATTATTAGTTTTTTGCGTTTATTTTCATCTTTTAAAATTTCTTGCAAATTTAAAGGTAATTTTGATTTTTTGATGATTTTACCCCTATCATCTACCTCATCAAAAAATTCATCATTTAAAAAGTCAAACTCAAAAACATGATTTTCAAATAAATTCGCACCATTTTTGATACGCTCATGTATGACATCTATATCAGCTTTATCAAGAGTGGAGCAAAAAATATTTTTTGCATTGGTAAAATTAGCTAGTAAATTCCCTGTTCCACCAGCTAAATCCCATATATAATACTCCTCTTCATAATTTTCACCAAAAGTTTTTGATAAATACTCACAAGCTTTATCCACCCAAATTCTTGGAGTAAAAAACGCTCCTTTTCTCTCTCTTATATCTTGATCTACAAGTAAATCTCTACGCTTTATAATATAATCCCAAAATTCTTTTCTTGGGGGACGCTCATAAATCGCCCAAAATTCATGATGAGCTTTTTGATTATCCTTAAACGAAGTGCGTTCGTTAATGATAGAGCCTAAATGGCTTTTTGTTTTGTTAAATTCATAATAATCTTTTTTAAGAATAGCAAATAAATTTTGACTGATAGTTTCATTTTCATTTGAAAGTAAATCAGCCAAATAAAAATCAGCATCTATAATCCCACTTTCTTTAGCCAAATTCCAATCAATACTGATGGTATCTTTAACCATTTTGTTCCATTTGTGATAAATACTTACAAAATTGTTTTTATCGATTTTAAATTTGCTTATATTTTCACTCGTAAGATTTTCTTTTATGAAATTTTTTAATTCTTCATCATTTTTTTCATAATAAAAAATTTGTGCTGTATTTAAAATGCTATCTAGTTCTTTTAGAAGTTTTAAAAACTGCTCACTTTTATGATTGCTAGGTGTTACGCTAAAGTCTATATCGCTTTGATAAAAAATTTCTTGCAAGGAAGAAAAGGGTAAAAAGGCTATCTTTTCAGCGTCAAAAGCACAAAGTAAATTTGGAGTTTGCTCTGTATAAAATTTATACTTTCCTATGGTAAGCACAAGCTGAACAAAAGACTTTTTAAGCTCACTTTTTCCTTGTTTGGCTTCAGCCCAAAGTAAATTAACTTCACCTAAAAGTCCTAAATTCTGAGTGATACAAAAATCAATCTTAGTACCTACATAATTAAACTTAGAAAAATACAAATCCTTAATCTTACTTTTTAAAGGTTCTTCGCTAAGTTTTAAAAGCTCCTTAAACAAATCATATCCTTAAAAAATATTTTAAAGACATGATTTTAATAAAAATTCACTTGTTTTTGTATAAAGCTTAATCAAAAACGCTATTTAAAAGGTAAGCCTTAATAAAAGAATTTATTCATAATATATTAAGATATCTTTAAGACATAAAATCTGTGCTTAAAAATTTATTTTATTTTTAAAAAAATCACTATATTATTATAAGATAAAATTTAAAATTAAGAAAGGTTTTAATGCTTTTAAAAGAAGTTGTAAAATTACTAAATGAACAAATCAACAAAGAAATGTATGCATCAAATTTGTATTTAAGTATGAGTTCTTGGTGTTATGAAAATAGTCTTGATGGGGCTGGACTTTTTTTATTTAATCACGCAAGTGAAGAAAGCGAACATGCAAAACGTTTAATCACTTATTTAAACGAAACAGATTCTCATGTTGATCTTAGAGAAGTTAAGCAACCTGAACAAAATTTTTCTTCTTTGCTTGATGTATTTGAAAAAACTTTTGAGCACGAACAATTTATTACAAATTCTATTAATTTTTTAGTAGAGCAAATGTTGCATTACAAAGATTATTCAACTTTTAATTTTTTACAATGGTATGTAAGTGAACAACACGAAGAAGAGGCTTTATTTAGAGGTATAGTTGATAAGATTAAACTTATCGGAAATAATGGCAATGGTCTTTATCTAGCAGATCAGTATATAAAAAATTTAGCACAAGCTAAAAAATAACTTTATTGTCGATAAAAAATGACTTTTTTTTCTTTAGAATTTAGCATTTTAATATCGGCTTTTTTTATAATCTATTGGATCTTTAAAAAATACTATAAAATACAAAATATTTTAGTTTTATTGTTTAGTTATTTAGTTTATACTCTTATCAATCCTTATTTTGCTTTGATTTTATTGATTTATACTTTTTTTATCCATTATTTTGCTTTGCTTATTTTTACAAGAGAAAAAAAATATATTCTTTTTATTTCAATCATATCTGTTATTTTAAATCTTTGTTTTTTTAAATATTTTTCAGATATTAAAGATAGTTTAAATATTGTTTTTAATTATTTAGGATTTGATTTTTTAAATATCGATATTATTTTTCCAATAGGCATTAGTTTTTATACTTTTAATTCTATTACTTATCTTGTTAGCGTTTATAAAAAACATAAGGTTGAAAGCTTTATTAATCTTGCTATTTATCTTAGTTTTTTTCCAACTTTGCTTTTAGGTCCTATTATGAAAAGCGAGTTCTTTTTTAATCAAATCTTTAAAAAAAGAAAATTTGGCAATATAGACTTAATTTTTGTTTTATTATTGTTTGGAATTTTTAAAAAAGTATTTTTAGCAAATTACTTAGAAATTTATTCTAAGGGTATTTTAGATGATCCTCAAAATTATAGTTTTTTAGAACTTTTAAGCGCTATTTATGCTTATGCTTTGCAGATTTATTGTGATTTTAGCGGATATATAGATTTAGTTAGTGCTTTTGCCTTAATGCTTGGTTTTAGCATTCCTATTAATTTTAATATGCCTTATTTGGCAACAAATTTAAAAGATTTTTGGTCAAGATGGCATATAAGTCTTTCTAATTTTATAAAAGAATACATTTATATTCCTTTAGGGGGAAATAAAAAAGGGATTTTAAGAACATATCTCAATATTATAATTGCTTTTTGTCTTTCAGGAATTTGGCATGGAAATACAATTAATTTTCTTATCTGGGGCTTATTGCACAGCTTTGGCGTGATATTTAATCACATATCACTTTTTAAACTTAAAAAATTTCCTTTTATAGCAAGATTTGTAACCTTTCATTTTGTGTGCTTTACTTGGATATTTTTTTATTATCCAAATTTAGAAGATAGTTTTGAATATTTAAAAATTTGCTATAAAAATTTCTTTTTACTTCCTGATTATGAAACTTTTTATGTGCTGATTGTTTTTTCTATTCTTTTTATAATTTATCCATCTTTTAGAAATTATCAAAAAAATTGCACTCGAATTTTAGAAGCAACACCACTAATATTAAAACCAATTATAATAGCCTTTTTATTGCTCTTAATTTTTACTTTTATCCCTAATGAAATTCCAAATTTCATTTATTCGAGTTTTTGATGAATATTTTAAAATTTTTGTTTGTATTGATTTTTAGTTTTTTCTTAGTCGTTTTAGTAATGAATGAAAGCATTAGTTCTTATTTAGAACAAAAATATCATCTTATTTTCTATCCGCAAAATGCCATATTAAAACAGGCAAATTCCTTAAAAGTCAAATTAGAAGAAATTAAAAATATTATTATTAACCAACAAAATACACTTAAGGATACACTAGATAATGATAATGTTATTTTAGAGGATAATAATTCAAAAGAACTCAATGCATCAAATTATCTAGAACAAACAAATTTTGATATAGTCAAAGACAATAATTTAACAAAAAATTTAGAGCCTATCATTTATATAAATCCTAAAGAAGATGGCTTTTTATTTATAGGGGATTCTTTGATGCAAGGAGTTGCCATCTCTTTAAATAAAGATTTAAAAAATTTAGGCATAAAAACCATAAATCTTAGTAAGCAAAATACAGGACTATCTTATAAATCATATTTTAATTGGGCAAATACCACAAAAACAACCTTGCAAAAAAATCCAAATATTAAATATTTAGTTGTTTTGTTGGGCGTAAATGACCCTTGGGATATTAAAAAAAATGGAATTTATCATCATTTTAACTCCTCATCTTGGCTTAAAATTTATACTCATAGAGTGCAAGAACTTATAAGCATTGCTAAAAAATACAATGTAAAAATATTTTGGTATGAAATTCCTCCTGTAAAAAAAGAAGATTTAAATAAAAAAATTATTATATTAAATAATATTTATCAAAATATTGTGACAAATAATGATGAAATTTTTATTCCGAC
This sequence comes from Campylobacter novaezeelandiae, assembly GCF_004323845.1. Lineage (GTDB taxonomy): Bacteria > Campylobacterota > Campylobacteria > Campylobacterales > Campylobacteraceae > Campylobacter_D > Campylobacter_D novaezeelandiae. The sequence goes on from NZ_QPGR01000010.1 coordinate 15,569, forward strand.
TAAAACATTTTTTAGTTATGAAAATAAATTCTCAACTTATATCAAAGATGAAAATAATAAAAGCATTAAAATAAGAACAGATGATGGGATCCATTTTACACCAACAGGCGCTAAAAAAATGTCAGAACTTCTTATGCGTTATATAAAAATCAAGGGCGAAAATGATTAAAAATATTATTATTTTTATAGTTTGTTCTTATGTTTTTTTAAATGCTGTATCACTAGATACTAGAAATTGCATTAGTAATTATGTAGATAACAAATCCTTAAAACTACTCAAACAAAAAATTAAAGAAAATAAAAATCTAGGAGTTAGAATTTATGGAGATTCTCATATAGCTGCAGATTTTTTTCCTAATACTTTAAGAAATTTATTATTTAAAACAAATGCATTAGGTTTTGTTTATGCCGTTCAGCCAAAATATCAACAAAACTCAAATTTAATTTATGAATTTAAAAATTTTGAAATTCTAAGCTCTAAAAATCTCAAAAAAAATATTAATTATCCATTGGGAGGAGTTATAGCAAATGCTTTAAAAAAAAATGCTTATATTATCCTTGATACAAAATTAAACCCTAAAAAATTTAATGTGGGTTTTATTTTTAAAAGCCCATCTAATGATGATGCCTTTATAATCAAAGACGAAAATAATAAAACCTATAAACTAAAAAGCAAAAAAAATAAATGGTCTTATAAAGAAATAGAGCTTGATTTTCCTTTTAAAATCACCGCTTTAACCAAAAATGCAAAGCTTGGTGGATATATAATTTATAACAAAAACAAAAATAATCTTTTTTTGGATACTCTTGCTATCAATGGAGCAAAAAGCGATCTATGGAAGGAATGGAATTTAAACATAAGCAAAGAAGAGCTTAAAATTTTAAAACAAGATTTGATTATACTTGCTTATGGAACCAATGACGCTCTATATGGTAAATTTGATAAAAAAACATTTAAACAAGATTTTAAAAAACTGATTCAAATTTTAAAAAAGATTAATAAAAATGCTGTTTTTATGATAATCTCTCCACCAACCATAAAAGAATCAAACTCACATTTTTTTACCATAAGAAAAAGTCTTTATGAAATTGCAAAAGAAGAAAAAACTTTAATTTTTGATATGCATCAATTTATGAAAGATAACAAAGGAAAAGATTATTGGATAAAACAAAAACTTTCATTAAAAGATGTGCATTTAAGTGTTAAAGGCTATGAGATTATGGCCAAAAAAATGTATCAAGATCTTATAAATACCCTTAAAACTATCCATTAGTAGTATCATAATAGATAGTTGTAATTTGATAATATGAATTAATAATTGATAAAAGATTAAATTTAGCCCTTAAATAATCTTGCAGTGAAGAATTTAGACTATTTTTCGCATCTAAATAATCCTTAAGTTCACTTTTGCCCAGTTCATATTTTTGTAAATAAGCTTTAGTAATTTGCTCTTGTTTTAAATTAATTTTTTTAAGATTATTTAATATTTGAATAGTATTTTCATAATCCTTGGAATAATATACAAATTCATTAATAGCACTTTGTAAAACTTGCTCATATTCAAAAACTAAAACTTTATAAGAATACTCAGAAATTTTAATATTTTTCTTTAACCTTGCATAATCTAAAAAAGGAAGAGAAATTTTAATATTGCCATCTAAAAAAGAAAATTTAAAACTTTCATCAAATTTTTCATCACTTCCACTAAAACTTGCACCCAGTGAAATAGCAGGAAACATGGATTTTTTTACGCTAGAATAATCCTTAAATGCCGCTTTTAAATTATTTAATTTAGCCAAAACATCTGGCCTATAAAATAAAGCATTTAAAGGGATATTAAAATTCACATTTAAATCTTTAAAATCATCAAGAGATAAATTTTTAAAATATTCAAGATAAACAAAACCTTCTTGCTTTCCTATAAGATCTTTTAAATTTTTAAGCAATAATTCTTTATTTTGTTCATTAGAAAGCAAATTTTGTTTTGCTTTTAATAAATTTTGATCAATATTTAATAAATCAAGATTTTCAATTTTTCCAAGCTCATATTTAAAACTATAAAGATTTTTCATTTGTTCTAAATTTAGAATATATTCTTTTAAAAGAATGGCAACATCATTAAAATAAGCCAACTCAAAAATATTATTAATTGTAGAATTAATAATGCTTAATTTTAAACTCTCTAAATCATAAGCACTTGCTTTTGCATCAAATTCTCTTGCCTTAAATTCATCAGAAATCTTAGAATAAATATCAAGCTCATAGTTTAAATTTAAAGAATTTGAGAAATTATTTGAGTGAATTCCTTGATTTAAATTTCTTGAACTTGAAAAAGCTAAATTTGCACTTAAGGTTGGATACAAATCATAATTAATCAAATCAGCTCTAGCTAAGGCCATTAATAAATTTGTTCTAGCTACTTTAATGTCGGTATTATTTTCTAATACAAAAAAAATAAACTCGTTTAGTTTTTTATCGTTGTATAATTTCCACCATTCTTTTGTAATATTTAAATCTTTTAATTCATCTTGAGAAAGATTTTCTTCTTTTATCATAGAAATATTACTTGCACAAGCACCCAAAAAAATAAACATAAAACAAAATATTACAATTTTCATTTTATTCCTTAGATAAAGCATTGATAGGATTTAAATTGGCAGCATTTTTTGCTGGAAAAAAACCGAAAATAATTCCAATTAAAATAGAACTCAATAAACCTAAAATAATAGACCCACTCGAAAGTATCATAGGAAAATCAACGCTAAAAGTATTAAAAGCAAAAACTATCGCTATGGATAAAAATACCCCCAAAATAGCACCGACTAAACATATCATTATTGCTTCTATTAAAAATTGCATCAAAATATCTTCTTTTCTAGCACCTATAGCCATACGAATTCCTATTTCTTTAGTTCTTTCACTAACTGAAACAAGCATAATATTCATAACACCTATACCACCGACAATTAAAGCGATAATAGCAATAGATGCTGTCAAAATGGTTGTGGTGCGCTCATTTTCTTCTATAGCTTTTTTTATACTATCTGAATTTATAGTAAAAAAATCTTTTTTTCCGCGTTTAATTTCTAAAATTCTAATCACAGCACTTTCGGCCAAAGAAGAGCTTACGCTATCCTTAACTTTTACTATGATTTCTCTTAAATTCCTATCTCCGGTTAATTTATTCATTAAAGTTGTATAAGGCATATAAAGACGCACTGTATTATCTTCAAAAAATTTATTTGTATCTTGCTTTAAGACCCCTATAATCTTAAAAGGTTGATCATCAAAAATAACAATACGACCTAAAATATTTTTACTTTCTTCATTTTTAAATATATTTTTTTTGGCATTATAATCAAGCACAACAACATTGGAACTATTTTTAATATCATCTTCGCTAAGCAAAGTCCCAGCTTCTAAATTTAAACCCTTAATTTTAAACTGATTTACGCCAACTCCTTCGCCTCTTGCGTTTAAAGAAGTATTTTTAAAGGTTACTACTCCAGAAGTTGTGGCTCTTGCCTCTACTGCATCTAGATATTCTAAAGATCTTAAAGTATTTAAATCACTAAAATTAAGTCTTGTTTTTCCAGATCTTAAATCCCCAAATCCTCTTCCTGGGATAATCTCAATTGTATTAGTTCCAAGTCTTGAAATAGATGAGAGAATTTTTTCTTGAGAGCCAAGACCTAAGGCAATTACACATACAACAGAAGCAATACCTATAATAATTCCTAACATAGTAAGTATTGATCTTAATTTGTGTGCAATAATAGACGAAAAAGCTATTTTAAAACTTTCTAAAATCTGATTTCTTAAAAGATCAAATGTTTTTATTTCTTTCGAAAAAGGTTTTAAATTTATTTTAAATTCTTTAGTATTTTTTTTGGTATCACTTAGTATTTTTCCATCTTTAATTTCTATAATTCTTTCTGCTTTAGCTGCAATACTTCTATCGTGTGTTACTAAAATAATAGTATGACCTAATTTATTAAGCTCTTGTAAAATTTCAAGAACTTTAATCCCGCTTTTACTATCTAAAGCTCCAGTTGGCTCATCTGCTAAAATCAAATCTCCACCATTCATTAAAGCTCTTGCTATACTAATTCTTTGCTGTTGTCCCCCACTTAGTTCATTTGGTTTAAAATCAAATTTATGCTCTAACTCCAAGCTAGATAAAAGCTCTCTTGCTCTTTGATTTCTTTGATGAAATTTTTTTCCTGTATATATAGCGGGCAAAGCGATATTTTCGCCCGCGCTTAATAAACTTAAAAGATTATATCTTTGAAAAATAAAACCAATTTTTTCACGTCTTAATCTAGCTTTTTGCTCTTTATCCAATAAAGTTACTTCATAATTTTCAAAAATATAACTCCCCTTGCTTGGTTCATCAAGGGTTCCAATAATATTCAATAAAGTTGTCTTGCCACTACCGCTTTGACCTATAATAGCAACAAATTCACCTTTTTCTATGTTTAAATTAACATTATCTAAGATACAAGTTTGATTTATAAATTTGCAAATATTTTTAAGATGTATCATCACATTCTCATCTTTTTTGTGTTATCTAAAGAATCTAAAGAAATAATTAATTCTTCATTTTCGCTTAAACCTTCTAAAACTTCAGTGTTTATAGCATCGTGAATTCCAAGTTTAATGTATTTTTTTATTTTTTTATCATTTTCTAAAATTTCTACATAATACCCATTGGCATCATTATAAATTGTATAAGTAGGCACCACAATAACATTTTTAGCACTTTGGATAATAATTTCATTTTGAATACTCATTCCAATGCGTAAAAAATTATTTTTATTAGGAACAAAAAATTTAGCATAATAATAAATTGCACTAGAAGAGGAGCTAGAAGAGTTAGAAGAGGAACTAGAATCGCTAACCTCAGTATCGGCTGGATCGATGCTTGAAATTAAAGCTTGATATTTTTTATCTGGATCGCTTAATACTGCAAAATTAACTTCTGTTCCTATTTTTATTTTATTAATATCAGCTTCTGCAATCTCCATTCTAACTTCCATTTCGTCTAAATTTGCGATTTTAACTATAGTTGGGGTGCTTTGATTGGCATTGACAGTTTGTCCTTCATCAACAGCAACATTTATAATATACCCATCTATTGGGGCCCTAATCGTCGTATATCCTAAATCTTTTTGAGCATTTTTAAGACTAATTTCAAGTTGGATAACTTGTGCATTTAAATCTGCAACATCTGCTTTAAGCGTATAATAATTGTTTTTAAGAGTTTCAAGACTTTCTAAAGATGTTGCTTTTTGAGCATAAAGCTTTTGCTCTCTTTGATACTGCTTGCTTGCTATATCAAAGGCAACTTTTTTACTTTCTAAACTTGCTTTTATACTTTCAAGTTTAGCTTTTGTAATATCTAAATCATTTTGCTGTTTATCTTTATCAATTTGAGCAATCAAATCACCTTGTTTAACCTTATCTCCAACTTTAACATAAAGTTTTATAATCTGCCCACTTACCTGAGCTCCCACATCAACTTGATCTTTGGCATAAACCTTTCCAACAGCTTCTATACTTTGCTCAATATTGCTTCTTTGAATTTTTTGAGTTACAACTTGAACTTTATCTTTGGTATAAAAAACACCATAATAAATTCCAAAAATAATACCTATTAACAAAACAATAAAAAGAATTTTATATTTCATTTAAAACCTTCAAAAATAAACTTAATTCTATTTAATAAAAATAAATTTTATGTGAATTTTAATATAAATTTCTATACGATTAAATTATATAAGGAGAAAAAATGAAAAAAGAATTAGAAGTTTTTACAACAAGGTATTCTTGTAGAAAATTTAGCAATAAAACAATTAAAGAAGAAGATTTAAAAGCTATTTTAGAAATAGCAAGATTAAGTCCAAGTTCTTTGGGATTAGAACCTTGGAAATTTTATGTTATTCAAGATAAAAAGAAATTAGAGGAGATATCTTTAATCGCTAATCATCAAGATCATGTTAAAACAGCTACAGCATTAATTATAATCACATCAAGATTTGATTTTAATGAATATTTTGAAAACAAACTAAAAGCAAGAAATATGCCAGAAGAAGAAATTAAAAAAAGAATTAATACTTATAAACCATTTTTAAATTCTTTAGATGAAAAACAAAAAATAGCCTACTCAAGAGAGCAAGCTTATATAGCATTAGCAAGTATACTTTATGCAGCAAATGCTTTAAAAATAAACTCTTGCACCATAGGAGGATTTAATCAAGAAAAATTAAATTCTTATTTAAATTTAAATTCTCAAAAAGAAAGCGCTACTTTAATTGTAGCTTTAGGAATTAGTGAAGAAGAGAAAATTCCTGTTAAAAATCGCTTTAGCTTTGATGAAGTAGTAAAATTTTTATAATTTTACTACATTTAAATTCTAATTTGTCCTTGTCCATCAATAATATATTTATAAGTACAAATCTCATTAATACCCATAGGGCCTCTAGCATGAAGTTTATTGGTAGAAATTCCAACTTCTCCACCAAAACCAAACTTAGAACCATCACTAAAACGCGTTGAAGCGTTTACATATACACAAGCTGATTGGATTGTTTTTTTAAATTTTTCTATATTATTAAAATCATTAGAAAGTATAGCTTCTGAGTGATAAGAACTATATTTATTAATATGCTCTATAGCTTCTTGGCAATCTTTTACAATTTTAATACTTAGTTCATAAGCAAGCCATTCTGTATAAAAAGTTTCATCATCGGCCAAAATATATTCTAAATTTGAATTTTCAAAAAATGAAAATGTATTTTTGCATACATGAATTTTAACTTTAAATTCCTCAAGCCTTGGGATAAGCAATTTAAAAAAATTTTTAGCAACACTTTCGTGCACCAATAAAGTTTCTAAAGCATTACAAACACTTACTCTTTGACATTTTGCATTTATGATAATATTTACAGCTTGCTCTAAAGAAGCATTATAATCTACAAAAATATGACATAAACCTTTATCTTGCTTTATTAAAGGAATTTTAGTGTTTTTAGAAAGCTCTTGTATCATTTTAGAACTTCCTCTTGGAATAATAACATCAATTAAATCATCCATTTTTAAAATAGAATACACATCATCTTTACTAAAAAGCATAGAAAAACAATCATTTAAATGATATTTTTCTAATATTTTATTTATAAGTGAAAAAATAGCTGCGTTGGTATTTTTTGCTTCACTTCCTCCTTTTAAAATACAAGCATTAGAACTCTTAAGCATCAAAGCTATGATCTCAGCACTTAAAGCAGGTCTTGCCTCATAAATAACACAAATTAAACCTATGGGAATTCTTATCTTTTGAATCAATAATCCATCTTCATTAACCCAGCCTTCTATAATGCTTCCTATAGGATCTTTTAAATAAGCGATTTTCTCTAAACTCAAGCAAAGATCCTCCAAGCGATTTTTATTTAATAAAAGTCTATCTTTTAAGGCATCATCTTTTTTAAAATCATGCAAATCTTTTAAATTTTCTTCTAAAATAAAATTAGAATTTTCCTTTAAAATCTTTGCAAAATCTAAAATAATATTTTCTTTTAATTTAGGATTTAAATTGTAAAGTTTTTGAGAGTTTTTTTTGATATTTTGAACAAAATTTCTCATTCTTTAATCCTTTGTTTACAAAAAACTTGTTAAATTATACAAAAATATTTAACAAAAAAAGGAAAAAAGTGGAAAAATTAGATTTAATTATTATTGGCGCTGGCCCTGCTGGAATTGGATGTGCCATAGAGGCCAAATTAAAAAATAAAAAAGTTTTAATTCTTGAAAAGACAAAAGAAATTTGCCAAACTCTAAGACAATTTTATAAAGACGGCAAAAGAGTTGATAAGGCTTATAAAGGATTAGAAGGAGAAAATTATAGTCATGTTCGCTTTGAAGACGGCACAAAAGAAAGCACTATAGAAAATTTTGAGTCTTTAATAAAAGAGCATGATATTAGCATAGAATTTTCAAGCGAAGTAGAAAGCGTTAAGCAAGATAAAGAAAATTTTATAGTAACAACTTCTAAAAACACTTACGAATGTCAAAATATTATTATTGCTATAGGAAGAATGGGTAAGCCTAATAAACCTGATTATAAACTACCTCCTACACTTACTAAAATAATTAATTTTAATGCTAATAATGTTCAAAACAATGAAAAGATTCTCATTGTTGGGGGAGGAAATTCTGCAGCAGAATATGCTGTTGATTTAGCTAGCAAAAATCAAGTTTGTCTTTGCTATAGAAAAGATAAATTTACAAGATTAAATGATACCAATTTAAACGATATAGAAAGTGCAGCAAATCAAAATAAATTATTATTAAAATTGGGTGTTGATATTCTAGAAGTAGAAGATGAAAATTCTAAGGCTAAAGTGAAATTTAATGATGGAACTTTTGAAATTTATGATCGTATAATTTATGCTATTGGCGGTTCAACTCCGGTTGATTTTTTACAAAAATGCGGTGTTAATGTTGATGATAAAGGAATACCTTTGATGAATGAAAATAAAGAAAGTAATATTAAAGGAATTTTTCTTGCAGGAGATATAACAACAAAAAATGGTGCTAGCATAGTTTGCGGTCTAAATGATGCAGCTAAAATCATTTCCGTGCTTAAATAATCTTAAAGATTATTTAGCACCTTCAAGCTCATAGATTTTTTTTCTCTCGCTAGAACTTCCAATATCAAGTTGTTTTCTGTATTTTGTTATTGTCCTTCTTCCTATATCAATTTTAAATTCTTTTTGTATCAATTCTAGAATTTTAAGATCGCTTAAAGGCTTTTTTTTGCTTTCATTTTTAATTAAATTTACAATAAATTCTTTTACACTCGTATTTGATGTTTCACCATTTTCATCTAAAGCGATAGTAAAAAAGTCTTTTAAAGGTATAAGACCTCTTTCACAGCTTAAATATTTATTTGCAATTGCCCTTGAAATAGTAGAAGTATTACGTTCTAAATCATCTGCAATATTTTTTAAAGTCATAGGCTTAATTTCTTTACCCAAGAAAAAATCGTATTGATATTCTACTATCATAAGTCCTATTTTATAAAGAGTTGCTTTTCTCATAGCTAAAGCATCAATCAAATTTTTGGCTTCCTTGATATAAGCACTTAAAAATTCATGACTCATTCCATCGGTTTCTAAAAATATTTCTGGATAATATTCATCATTTATTTTAACTTTTATCTCATCATTTTCCCTGAAAATAAAAATATCAGGAACTATTTGTCTGCTATCTTCAAAATATTCGATAAAAGGAGGTATGCTAAATTTTCGGATTAAAACTATTGCCTCCTTATAAAGTTTTTCTTTTGTATAAGATCCTATATTTTCAAAATCTTTAATCAAAATTTTACAAAATTCGTAAAGCTCATTATTAATATCTAAATTATCCAAAGCAAATAAAAATGCTTCTTTATAGTCTTTTGCTCCCACCCCTATGGGTTCTAAAAATTTAAATCTTAATCTTACATTTTCAATTTCACTTTGGCTCCACTCTTTTAAAAGCTCTTCATCAAATTCAAAATATCCTTCATGATTTAAACATTCTATAATTTTATATGCAATTTTTTGAGATTTCTCCGTAGGAAATAAAGGCGGAATGATTTGTTCATTTAAAATTTCATAAACACTTTTCTGCGTTATAGCCATATGTTGAAGATTTTGTGCTTGAGTAGAATTTTTATAAAAATAATCTATATAATTTTTATTATTAGCTTGTGTATTAACATTTTCTTTGATATTAATAAAAGGATTTTCCTTGCTAAACTCATCTAAATTTTCTTTTAAATCTTCAATATTTGCTTGTAAAATAGGCAACCAACTTCTTAAAGTCTGAGAAAGCTTATTTTTTGGAGCTAATTTTTGCTTTAACATACTTAATCCAAGAATTTAAACTCTGTTCCTAAATAATGTTTGATCACATCTTTATTATACGCTATTTCCTTAGCACTACCGCTAGCCAATAATGCGCCTGATTTAATAACATAAGCCCTATCACAAATTGCCAAAGTTTCTCTTACATTATGATCTGTAATTAAAACACCAATATTTAAGCTTTTAAGCTCATTAATCAAATTTTGAATTTCAGCAACAGCAATGGGATCAACTCCAGCAAAAGGCTCATCAAGCAATAAAAATTTAGGATCACATATTAAAGATCTTGCAATTTCACATCTTCTTCTCTCGCCTCCACTAAGACTTAATCCTTTTCTTAAACGAATAGGCTCTATACTTAAAAGCTCCAACATTTGCTCTACTTTTTCTTTTAAAATTTTTTTATCTTTATAAAAAACTTGTGCCGCTAAAAGTAAATTATCCTCCACGCTTAAATCTTTAAAAATACTACTTTCCTGTGGTAAATAACCAATTCCTTGTCTAGCTCTTTTGTTTAATGGATCCTTTGTGATATCCTTTGAATCAAGTAAAACTTGACCATTACTAGGCGGAATTAATCCACAAATCATATAAAAAGTTGTCGTTTTTCCAGCCCCATTAGGCCCTAAAAGACCAACAACTTCACCGCTATTTAGCTCCAAAGAAACACTATGAATAATTTTAGTTTTTTTAATTACTTTTTCTAAATTAAGAATTTCTAGCTTACTCATAAATCTTATACTTTCTCTTATCTTTAAATAATTCAATTTCTATAAAAATGCTTTTTTTTCCAAAACGTTCGAGGCAGTTTTTTAAATTTTCATCACCCCATTCCACCAAGTGCAAAGCATTTTCAAAAAAATTTTCTATCAAAGCATTATCTAATAATGACTTAAAACCTTTTTGATAAATATCATAATGATAAACTATATATTGATCATTGAAATACTTTTGCATTATAGAAAAAGTAGGAGAATCAACCAAATCCTTAATGCCTAAATAATTTACAAATTCTTTAACCAAAGTCGTTTTTCCACTTGCTAAATCACCCTTAATTAAAATTACACCCTCCTTGGGCAAATGTCTAAAAAGCTGATTAAGCTCGTTTTGTTTTAAAATCATCTCTAGCATATTTTAGTCACATACTCATTTTGTGATGATTTGGGGATATTTTTTGTTGTGGGAATAGCTAAAACTTTGTAACTTTGAATCCCATTATTAAAATGCAAAGAAATAATATCATTGATTTTTACTTCTTTGCTTGCTTTAACTACATTCCCATTAATAGAAACTACACCATTTTTACACATATCTTCAGAAATAGCACGTCTTTTTGTAATATTTACTACGTTTAAAAATTTATCTATTCTCATACTTCAAATTATATCAAAAAAAATATATTTTGGAACAAAAAATGCTTGTATTTAAAAATTTTACCCAAACAAAATAATAAAAATTAATATTTTCTGTATAGAAAGTAGACTTTAAAGAGAAAAATAATAAAATTTATCCTAATATTGTTAAAAATCAAAACATTAAGGAATACTTATGAAAGTTTTACTCATAAAAGATGTAAAAAGCTTAGGCAAAGCAGGAGAAATAAAAGAAGTAAAAGATGGATATGGACAAAACTTTCTTATAGGAAAAGGTTACGCTAAACTAGCTACAACAGAAGTTTTAAGAAAATACGAAGCTCAAAAGAAAAAAGAAGCTGAAAATTTAAGATTTGAATTAGCAAATTTAGAAAAACTAAAAGAAGAATTAAGCAAAATTACTATTGAAATTGTAAAACCGGTCGGAGCAAATGGGAATTTATTTGGCGGAGTTACTAAAGATGAAATAGCACATGCCTTAAAAGAACAAAAAAATATTGAAATTGACAAAAAAACTTTAGAGTGTGATACAATAAAAAGCCTAGGATGTCATAGTGTTAGTTTGAAATTAGGACATAGTATCCATGCGCAATTTAATATCAATGTAAAGGCTGAGTAATGTTTCATGCAACTACAATTTTAGCTTATAAAGGAAAAAATAAGTCTGTTATTGGAGGCGATGGACAAGTAAGTTTTGGCAATACAGTTTTAAAAGCAAATGCTGTAAAAATACGAAAACTTAACAATGGAAAGGTTTTGGCAGGTTTTGCAGGAAGTACAGCTGATGCTTTCAATCTTTTTGATATGTTTGAAAATTTACTTCAAAGCTCTAAAGGAGATCTTTTAAAAGCTGCAATCGACTTCTCTAAAGAATGGCGTAAAGATAAATTTTTAAGAAAACTAGAAGCAATGATGCTAGTGCTGGATAGAGAGCATATATTTTTACTCTCAGGAACTGGAGATGTAGTTGAACCAGAAGATGGAGCTATTGCTGCCATTGGAAGTGGTGGAAATTATGCCTTATCGGCTGCTAGAGCATTAGCAAAACATAGCAATTTAGACGAAGAAGAGCTTGTAAAATCAAGCCTTCAAATTGCTGGAGAAATTTGTATTTACACCAATACAAACATTAAAACTTACTGCATAAAGGATGAAAAATGAATTTAACTCCTAAAGAGATTGTCCATTTTTTAGATGATTATATTATTGGTCAAAAAAATGCAAAAAAAATTATAGCTATTGCTTTAAGAAATCGTTATCGCAGAATGCAGTTAACTCCAGATCTTCAAGATGATATTATGCCAAAAAATATTCTTATGATAGGATCAACTGGAGTTGGAAAAACCGAAATTGCAAGAAGATTGGCTAAAATGATGGGATTTCCATTTATCAAAATTGAAGCAAGCAAATATACAGAAGTTGGTTTTGTTGGACGCGATGTTGAAAGTATGGTGAGAGATTTAGCTAATGCGGCTTTAAATTTAGTTAAAAATGAACATAAGGAAAAAAATCAAGAAAAAATTGATCAATTTATTGAAGATAAAATTCTAGAAAAACTCTTACCTCCTTTGCCAAAAGGCGTTAGTGATGAAAAACAAGAAGAATATAAAAATAGCTTTGAAAAAATGAGAACTAAGCTTAGAAATGGAGATCTTGACGAAAGTATGATTGAGATAGAAGTTTCTCAAAATATGTTTGATACTAATCCAAATCTACCTCCTGAAATGGGTGCAATGCAGGATATAGTTAAGGTTATTGGAGTAGGAAGCAAAAAAGTAAAAAAAGAAATGAAAATTAAAGACGCTAAAAATGCCTTAAAAAATGAAGCAAGTGATAAAATTCTTGATCAAGAAAGTATTAAAAGCGAAGCTTTAAAAAGAGCAGAAAATGAAGGAATTATATTTATTGATGAAATTGATAAAATAGCAATTTCAAGCGGAAATTCAAGCAGACAAGATCCAAGCAAAGAAGGTGTTCAAAGAGACTTACTTCCTATAGTTGAAGGAAGTAGCGTGCAAACAAAACTTGGAACTTTAAAAACAGATCATATTCTTTTTATTGCTGCAGGTGCTTTTCATTTAAGCAAACCAAGTGATTTAATTCCTGAACTTCAAGGACGCTTTCCTTTAAGAGTTGAGCTTGATAGTTTAGATGATAAAGCTCTTTATGAAATTTTAACACGACCTAAAAATTCATTATTAAAACAATACATAGAGCTTTTAAAAACCGAAAAATTAGAGCTTGAATTTGATGATGAAGCTATAAAAGAAATAGCAAAAATTGCTTCAAAAGCCAATGAAGAAATGCAAGATATCGGAGCAAGACGCTTACATACAGTTATAGAAAAACTTTTAGAAGATTTAAGTTTTGAAGCTGATATGTATGCTGGAAAAAAATTCACAGTAGATAAAAATATGGTTAAAGAAAAATTAGAAAATGTGATAGAAAATAAAGATTTAGCAAGGTATATTTTGTGAAATCAGGCTTTGTGAGTGTTATTGGTAGAACAAATGCAGGGAAAAGCACTTTAATTAATTCCTTGCTTGAAGAAAAAATTACCTTAGTCTCTCACAAACAAAACGCAACAAGACGCAAAATAAAAGCTATTGTAATGCACGGTAATGATCAAATTATTATCGTGGATACACCCGGTCTTCATAAAAGTTCTCAAAAAATAAATCAAATGTTAGTTCAAAGTGCTATTAAATCTATAAGTGATTGTGATCTTATTTTATTTGTAGCAAGTGTTTTTGATCCTATTAAAGATTATGAAGATTTTTTAAGTCTAAGCCCTAAAGTACCACACATCATAGTAATCAACAAAGTAGACTTAATAAACAATATGCAGTTATTGCAGAAATTAAACGAATATAATCAATTTAACACCTTTAAAGCTGTTATTCCTTATTCTTCAAAGAAAAAATCTTATAAGAAAATTCTATTAGATGAAATCATTAAATATTTACCAGAACATGAATATTTTTATGATCCTCAGTTTCTAACCACAAGCAATGAAAAAGATCTTTATAGAGATTTTATTTTAGAAGCTGTATATGAGAATTTAAGCGAAGAACTTCCTTATTGTAGTGAAGTTCTTATAAAAAAACTCAAAGATAAAAATGAATTTTTAATCATCGAAGCAGATATTATCACAGATACAAATTCCCATAAAGCTATGATTATAGGAAAAGAAGGCAAAACATTAAAAAGAATAGGAAAAGACGCAAGAATTAAAATTTCAAAACTTGCCCAAAAAAAAGTTCTATTAAAACTTTTTATTCAAATTAAAAAAAATTGGCAAAAAGATGAAAACTTTATAAAAAAGCTTTTAAATGAAGAAGAGTAAAAACCAAGGCTCTTTTATTTCTTTTAATCAGCTAATTTATACTCAAAAACAAGGGGAATTTGACAATGACTCTTTGTTTATAAATACAACAAAAGAACTTAATCTCACTCCAGCTTTTAAATATCAAATGAGTTTTGTTAAACAAAATGATACTTATCATATTTTTTTTACTTTGATTGAAAATTTAAATTCTTTAAAGTTTTGCTATCCAGAACCTTTACTTTTTAAAGTATTATTTGATGAAAAAATAATCAAAGAATCAAATTTTGCACTTATAAATTTCAATGAAAATTTTACTTTTTTAACTTTTTATCAAAACGGAAATTTATGCACAATCAAAAATTTACCTCAATTTAGCCTTAAAGATATCAATTTAAAAAATCAAAATGAAAGAGAAAAACTCTTTTTTGAAATCCTTTT
The DNA here is from genome assembly GCF_004323845.1 of Campylobacter novaezeelandiae. Lineage (GTDB taxonomy): Bacteria > Campylobacterota > Campylobacteria > Campylobacterales > Campylobacteraceae > Campylobacter_D > Campylobacter_D novaezeelandiae. Next base: position 30,617 of record NZ_QPGR01000010.1, read on the forward strand.
TGAGCAAGGTCGTGTTTTAGAACTTTTAAAATATTATAAAACTCAAATTTTTATTCTTCATCGTGATCAATTCAAATTTAGTCAATTTTTAATGAAACACATTGATATTCCTTTTTTAAATTTAGAAAATATTTTAAAAGAAAATGCTTTAGAAAAATTAAGCGTTTTGGCACAAAAGCATCTTGATAATGATGCAAATTTTATCAAGATAACAAAAACAAATTTTACTCCTTATCTTAAGATTATTGTTTTCTTTTTATTATGTTATTGCTTTTCTTTAGCTATTTTATTTTTAAAAAATTACCCATCTTATAAAGAAAGCCAAATAACCAAAAAATACAATCAAAATTTAAATTATGAATTTGAAAAAATTATTAAACAAAATAATAATATAAAGCAAGAAAATCAAGAATTAAATTCTATGATTAATAATCAAAAGCTTTTGTTAAAACAAAATGAAAACATCTTATTGGAGCTAAATAAAAATTTCATTCTTAATAATCAAACACGAACCCTTTTTGAATTTATTTCTTTATTAAATCAAAAAAATATACAAATTTTAACTCTTAGCTTATCAAATTATACTATTATGGTTTCATTTTACAATAAAGATAATTTCAAAAAAACACTAGAACTATTCAATGATAAGTCCTCATTTAAAATCATTGACAAAGATGAAACTGCGTTAAAAATTTCTCTAGGTTATAAAAATGATTGATTTAAACATTTCATTTAAAAATTTAAATCTAAGAGAAAAAATTCTTCTTCTTATCTTTTTAGTTATATTTGCATTTTTTCTTGCTTTTAAAACTTACGAATTTCTCTTTGTTTTTATTGATGAATTAAGTATTGATGAGCAAAATATATACAACCAAAAAACAGAACTTTCTAATTTAAAAACAAAACAAAAAGAATTACAAGATATATTAGCAAAGCAAACAGAAAAAATCAGTCTGTACAATAAACAAATAAATAAATTTAAACACAGTTATGAAGAATATATTGAAGAAATAGAAATTTTAGCGAAGAAATATAATATTATTTTTGAAAATATTCAAAATTCACATACTGAATTTAATTATATACAAAAATACAATGTTTTTCTAATAGCAAGAGGAGATTTTAAAAATTTGTTGGAATTTATTCTAGCTTTGGAAAATTCAAAATTTTATTTAAATATAAAAAGCATTGACATAGAAAATCTAAAAAGCATTAACCTAGAACTCAAATTAACACTTAATTTTATAATTTTAAAATAAAGGCTTGACAATGACTTATAAACAAAAAATATGCCTACTACAAAAAAGCATGATAGAAAATAAAATCGATATTTATATAGTTTTAAATTCTGATCCTCATTTATCAGAATATTTAACACAACATTATCAATGTATATCTTTTATGAGTGGTTTTAAAGGCTCTTATGGGGTGCTTATTTTCACACATGATAAGGCATTTTTATGGACAGATGGAAGATATTGGCTTCAAGCACAAAAAGAACTTAAAGAAAGTGGGGTTATTTTAAAAAAACAAGATACAAATCATACTTTTAAAGACTGGATAAAAGAATACTGTAACCCTCAAACAACTATAGGCATTGATTTTAAAACTCTTCCTTTAGCACTTGAAAATGATTTAAAAAAATATTGCAATTTAATACATAGTGATTTAATTTCTAAAATTTGGATCAATCGACCAGAACTTCCAACTTATAGTATTTATGAGCATCCTAAAAAATTTTATTCTTTATCAAGAGAAGATAAGATTATTCTTATTCGCAAAGAAATGAAACGATTAAGAGCTGATGCGCATTTTATTTCTAGTCTTGATGATATAGCGTGGATTTTAAATTTAAGAGGCAAAGATATAGAATTTAACCCTCTTTTCTTTAGTTTTTTGCTTATTACAAAACAGCAGATTTTATTTTTTATTAATCCAGAAAAACTCAATCATTTTTTAAAAAATAAGCTACAAAATGAAGGCATTATTCTTAAAAACTATGAGAATATATACAAAGAACTCAAAAATCTAAAAAATACAACACTCTTAATAGATCCTAATAAAACAACATCTTTTTTTCTTCAAGATCTAAAAAATATCACAATCATACAGGATTTAAATCCAAGCACATATTTAAAATCATGCAAAGATGAAAAAGAAATCTCTTGCATTAAAAAAGCAATGATAGAAGATGGTATAGCACTTTGTCGTTTTTGTTCTTGGTTTGAAGAAAATATCCATCTAGGTTTTAATGAATTTGAAATCGGAATAAAATTAAGTGAATTTCGCTCTAAAAGTCCTTATTACATTAGCGATAGTTTTGCCAATATTGTAGGCTTTAATGCTAATGGGGCAATTATTCATTATAAAGCAGATGAAAAGAATTCATCTTTAATCAAAGAAAATGGCTTATTATTAATTGATTCTGGGGGTCAATATTTAAACGGGACAACAGATATTACACGTGTTTTTCCTATTGGAAAAATCAGTGCTAAACAAAAAAAAGATTATACTTTGATCTTAAAGGCATTAATTTCAATTTCTACTACTATTTTTCCAAAAAATATTTCTATGCCTTTACTTGATAGCATTACAAGAAAACCTTTATGGCAACAACAAATAAACTATAACCACGGAAGTGGTCATGGGGTTGGATATTTTCTAAGTGTTCATGAAGGTCCGCAAAATCTTTCGTATACAACTATGCCTTCTTTTAAACATCAGACAAAAAAAGGTATGATTAGCTCTTTAGAGCCTGGTATCTATAGAAAAGATAAATGGGGAATAAGACTTGAAAATTTAGCTATTATTTTAGATGTTAAAAAACCAAAAGAACAAGAATTTGGAGATTATTTATATTTTAAAACTCTAACTCTTTTTCCTTTTGAAAAAAAATGCATTGATTTAAAATTATTAAATTCAAAAGAAAAAAAGTGGCTTAATGATTATCACAAAGAAGTTTACAAAAAACTTCATAAAAAGCTTCAAGTAAAAGAACTAAAATGGCTAAAGAAAAAAACAGCTCCTATTAAATTTTAGAACTTTTTAAACTTAAATAGCCAAAAATATTAACCAAAATACTCACAAATAAAAGCATTAATATAGAACTTTGAAAATTTCCAAATTTATCGTGCATAAATCCTATTAACCAAGGAGCTTGTGCTGCTATAAGATATCCAAAACCTTGCGCAAAAGAAGAAAGTTTAGTTGCAATTTGTGTGCTAGAACTTTTTTGAGCTATAAAAAGTAAAGCTATTCCAAAAACGCCACCCCAAGGAAAACCTATAAAAAAAGAACTTAAAATCATTATCTCTTTGCTATTAAAAAAGAACAATAAAGCAAATGGTATAACATACAAAGTACATAAAATAGCTATATAAATACTATGAAAATGCGGTTTAATTTTCCCTAAAAGCAAAGGTCCAAATAAAGATACAGGCACAGCAATAATTTGAGCAAATAATATCATATGTGTAGCAAATTCTTTAGAATATCCTTTTTCTATAATAAATTGAATATACCAAGAAAAAATACTATATGCTAAAAAACTTTGCAACCCCATAAAAAAAGTAACTTTCCAGGCTGTAGAATTTTTAAAAAGATTAATATTTTTTTTAATTTTCTTTTTAGAACGCAAAAAACGACCATTTTTTGCTTGAGGATAATAAATAATTAAAGCCAACAAAGCAAAAATCATCCAAAATGCCATTGAGCTCTTTATACCCAAAAAATCAAGCAAAGGAATAGCCAAAAAAATACCAGCTATAGAAGAAATACTAAGCATTAGGCTATAAACACCCATCATGGAAGAAATTTTATTAGGAAATTTTTCTTTTATAAAACTTGGCAATAATACATTAGCAATAGCGATACCACAACCTACAAGCAACATACCTAAAAATAATCCAAAATATCCAGTATAAGATCTTAAAAATTCTCCTATAAAGATAAGAATTATCCCAATTATCATAGTTTTTAAAGGCGAAAAATATCCAACAAAAAAAGAAATAATTCCAAAAGAAAACAAAGGCAAAGTGGTAAGCATACCAGCCAAGGTAGAATTAAGAAAATAATACTCTTTAATTGTATCAACAACAGGACCTATAGAAGTTATAGGAGCTCTTAAATTAAAAGCTATAGCAATAACTATAAAAAAATTAAGCCAAAAAATTTTTTTGTACATAGAATAATATCGCAATCATTTAAAGGTTCAAAGGGGCAATTTTATCTAAAATAACTTAAATATGTTTTATTAATATGATATTAATAAAACATATAAATTAAATTTTTATTTAATTATTTTGAAAGAAAGCATCTAATTCTTTAATATTTGGCATTTCTGTAATTTCATTTACTAATTCTTTATAAACAATTTTACCTTCTTTGATTACAAACACAGCTCTAGCCAATAGACCCTCTAAAGCACCATCTGCAATTAAAACACCATACTTTTCTCCAAATTCTTTTGCAACAAAATCACTTGCTACTATAATATTATCAATTCCTTCTGTAGAGCAAAATCTTCCCATTGCAAAAGGTAGATCCATGCTTACAACTATAACTTGTGCATTTGGATAAGAAGCTATTTTTTGATTAAATTCTCTTGCTTCTGTGGCGCAAACTGGAGTATCAAGACTTGGGAGACTTAAAACAATCTGAGTTTTTCCTTCTTCAGCTATAATAACTTCACTTAAATCTTTTGCTTTAAGTTTTACTTTTGGTGCAGCTACGCCTACCTCTAAAGCATCGCCTTTTAATTTTACTAAACTACCTTTGAAATTTACTGAATTCATAATTTATCCTTTTTATAAAATAAAACATAATTAATCTAATGTTTTAAGAGTAATTATATCTTAAATAAATTTAATTATTTTTAATATTTATCTTTTTTTAAATAATTATTTTTTTACAGCTCTCCAAGTATATTTTTTCCATACTTTTTGCGCCTCTTTGCTTTGTATAAAATTAACAAATTCTAAAGCTTGTTTATTTTGAAGTCCTTTTTGGGTTGGAGCTATTTCAGCTGCACGGTAAATTACCACTTTATTGTCTTTTATAAATAAAGCTTTATCGCCTAAAGCCTTAGCCCAATGAGACCAAATAATTAAAACATCGATATCTTGATTATTATTCCATTCATCTATTGCGACTTTAGAATTTTTAGCATAAATTTTAATATTTTTACGCAATTTTACAAGATTTTCTCTTTTGCCACTTTTTAAAGCCATATCCTCATAAAGCCCTACTTGTCCAGCTCCGTCTACAACCATTATATTGACACCATCTTTTAAAATATCATCAAAATTTTTAATATTTTTTGGATTATTTGGACGCACAATCATTCCTGAAGGACGCACATTTAAAACATTTAAATTTTCCAAACTCAAATTTGGAATTTTTTTAATAAAATCATCCATCATAGAAGTATTACCAGAATAAATTAAATCTGCATTTTCTTTTGCTTTATCAATCCAAGATGAAGTTGGACCCGCAATTACAGTAACTTTTTCTTTTGTCTTTTCTTCAAATTTTTTTGCAAGTTCCTTTATAGCAGGTGCTGGACCTCCTGGACCATAGACTAAAATTTCAGCATTTAAAAAACTTGCCGCTATTAAACTTGAAATAATTATTTTTTTCATTTAAACCTTTCATTAATATTTAAAACAAGATTTTATCGAGTTATAATTAACTAATCCTTACAAAGCCCTGCTTCAAATAAGAAACAAGAAGGAGTAAAAGAAGTTTTTTTATTTTTATCATATTTTGCATAACTTAAATAAAGTATATTTTTAGCTCTAGTAACAGCAACATAAAATAATCTTCTTTCTTCTTCTAAGCTTCCCCCCATTGAAATAAGTTTTTGATTAGGAAAGCGTCCTTGTGCTAAATCTATTACAAAGACTAAATCAAATTCAAGTCCCTTGCTCGCATGTATGCTTAATAAATTAACACCTTTTCCATTATTCATTTCATTGGAACCTAAGGCTAAAAAATTATAATATTTATAAATATCTGAATATTTTTTTGCTAAATCTTTTAAAATAAAAATCTTTGCATCAATTTTTTCTAAATTCTCTTTTTTTCTTAAAAGATCAATTTGTCCATCTTTATTGGTTGCTCTTTTATTTGCAAGTCTTTCACAAATTTCAAGAAAAAAAGAATTTTTGCAAATTAAATGGATTATTTCTATAGCATGTTTTTGCTCTTGTGTATTTTTCAAAAAAAGATAAAGTCTCTCTAAATTTAATGCACATTCTTTTGTAATTTTAGATAGTTTTAATACAGGATGGTGGTTAAACTCACTTTCTAAATCAAAGCGATTTTCATTAGCAAGCTCATTGAAGTCTGAAAAAAGACCAAGATCATAGCTTTTCCTTACAGAAGTGCTTAGATTAATATTTTTATCAGGCTTTAAAAAACCCTTGATTAAATTTCCATGCCCTAGTTTTAACAATGAGTCAAAAATCTCTTTTGCTAAAACTCCCCCTACACCTTTAGAATAGCTTATAAGATGGATAAAAGCCATAATATCCTTAGGATTTACAATTAAAGAAAGAAAAGAACAAAAAGCTTTTACTTCTAAGCTTTCAAAAAAACTAGCGCTTCCCTTTCTAACACAGGCGATTCCTTGTTCTTTTAAAGCTATCTCAATACCATCAGCGCTAGAATTATTACGAAAAATAACTGCAATTTCTTCCAAAGAAACGCCGCTAGTTAAAATCATCTTTGCAATATTTTGATATTGTTCAATTAAATCTTCGAATTTTAATAAAGTCGGAGCCTTAAATTCATCATCTCTAGTAACAATTAGCTCCTTAGGATAAAGTCTTTCATTGTTTAAAATAACCTTATTTGCTAAAGCTAGAATACTTCTAGATGATCTATAATTTTTATTTAAAGAAAAGATTTTTGCATCTTTAAAACGTTCTTTAAATCCTCCTATAATATTAATATCAGCTCCATTAAAAGCATAAATACTTTGATCATAATCTCCAACACAAAATAAACTTTTTGATAAAAAAGCTTCTATTAAAGAACTCTGCAAAGCATTAGTATCTTGATACTCATCTACTAAAATCTCATCAAATTCAAATTTTTTATTTTTAATAAGTTCTTTAAGATGTATCAATAAATCATTAAAATCAACATAATTAAAACGTTTTTTTTCTTCTTCGTATTCTTTAAGAATATCTTCATAAATTTCAGCATAAATACTTTGTTCTTCATAATTTTGACAAAACCAATAATAAAATTCTTGCATAAAAGCTTTATTTTGAAACAAAGAATACACATCATAAAGATAACTTGATTGATAAGGCTTAATATCACTTAAATGAGAAAAAGTTCGTTTTTCATATATGCTTTTAAGTAAAATTTTTAATTCCGAACTTTGCTTTAAAAGTATATCTTTATTTTCTTGCTTAAGTAAAGAATATGCTACGCTATGAAAAGTTCCTGCCAAAATTCTTTTTGTGATACTTTTATCAAAAAATTTTTCCAAACGTTTTATCATTTCTTTACTTGCTTTATTTGTAAAAGTTAAAAGCATAATCTTTTCAGGTTGAATGTCTTGCTTTAAAAGATAAGCTATTCTTGCAACAATTGTAGAAGTTTTTCCTGTTCCTGCACTTGCTATGATAAGATTATGTCCAAAATTAGTAGTAGCAGCAAGATATTGTTCATCATTTAACTTTGAAAGCGGCATTATTTTCCTTATAAAAGTTAAAATTATAAAAAAAAATTACTTAAAAACATAAAAATTTAAAATTACTTTATATTAGATTATAGTACAATATCGAACTATATTAATAACTCTATCTAAGGGATAACAAAATGAATTTTAAAATTTTTTCTATTATTGTTGGTATATTAATTACTATTATCGCAATACTTGGCGGAACTTATTATTATCTTTTTGAATACTCAAAACCAAAAAATTATACTTTAAATAGCAATTCTTATTCTGAACAAAAATCATACTCTAATAATTACAATAATTCTTATTCATCTACAAGCAAAATTGATAACAATTCATATAACACAAACGCTAATAATAACATTATACAAAAACAAGAAACAAGCTCTCCAAATATAAATCAAAATTTAAATAATAATGCAAACGATATAGTTTCAACAAGTGAAAATAATGAAAACAACAAAAGTATAAATGACAATATCACAACTAACACTACTACCATAAATAAAAATAATGAAAATTTAAATACAGACAATAATACAAGCAACACAATAACAGCAAATGAGAATAATCAAAGCATTAAAACTACAAATAAAGATTCTCAACAATTACAACAAGATAAACAAGCCAAAATAGAAGCCCTTAAAAAAGAGATAAGCAAACAACAAAAAATCCTAGAAAGAGAAAAAGCTATAAAAAAAGAACTTCAATCAAATAAATCAAATAAAAACAAATATCTAAATACAGCTAGAGAATATCTAAGTATAGGAAAAAACAGTCGCTTAGAACCAGAACTTAGCACAGAAAATATGAAAGTTTATATTCTAGATGGAAAATTTCTAAGTCAATATAGAATCAACCTTTTAAAAGATATGCTAAACTCTATAAAAGATAATTCTAAAGATTATTATTTAAGCGTTTTTGTAAAAATGTTACCAAAAGGAGAAATGAAATTAACCATCTATAATAAAGAAATTATTTTTTCAGATATGAAAAAATCTTACAAATATATCAATTTAAATCAATTAAGCCCTTATTTAAACAATTTAAATGAATTAAACCAACACGTAGCACGCGAAGAAATTATGGAAAGACTTAAACTTCAAATTAAAAAAGAAGGTAAAGGAAGTGAGTTTTCAAAACATATTAAAAGTTTAAAAACTGGACTCAACACAGCTCAGTACTTTTTTCCATTTTGTGAAATTATAGAAATTTCTTCTATATAATCATAGAATTTTAAGCAAAACGTCAAAGGCAAATAATGTATGATAAAAATTTAGAAAAAAAATATTATCAAATTTGTGAAGAGAGGGGTTATTTTGAGATTGACTCAAATAAAGCTATCCAAAAAAATGGGAAAATATTTTGCATTATGATGCCTCCTCCTAATGTCACAGGAGTTTTACATATAGGACATGCACTAACTTTTACTTTACAAGATATTATCACACGCTATAAAAGAATGGATGGATATAAAGTTCTTTATCAACCTGGACTTGATCATGCTGGCATTGCTACTCAAAATGTTGTAGAAAAACAACTTCTTGCTCAAGGCATCACAAAAGAAGAATTAGGTAGGGAAAAATTTATAGAAAAAGTTTGGGAATGGAAAGAACAAAGCGGAGATAAAATTCTTAATCAAATGAGGACCTTAGGTATTACTCCAGCATGGTCTCGTTTACGTTTTACAATGGATGAAGGACTTGTTAATGCGGTAAAAAAATCTTTTGTAGATCTTTATAATAAAAAGCTTATTGTACGCGGAAATTACATGATTAATTGGTGTACACATGATGGTGCTCTAAGCGATATTGAAGTAGATTATAAAGAAACAAAAGGTAAACTTTATTATATAAAATATTTTTTAAAAGATAGCAATGATTTTGTTACAATTGCAACCACAAGACCTGAAACTTTATTTGGCGATAGTGCTTTAATGGTAAATCCAAATGATGAACGTTATAAAAATTTCATTGGAAAGGAAGTTATTTTACCTCTTTGTAAAAGAACTCTTAAAATAATTGCTGATGATTATGTTGATACAAGTTTTGGAACAGGTATAGTTAAAGTTACTCCAGCCCACGATATAAATGATTATGAAATTGGCAAAAGACATAATTTAGAATTTATTACTATTTTTAACGAAAAAGGTATCTTAAACGAACATTGCCTAGAATTTCAAGGCTTAGAAAGACTAAAAGCTAGAGAAAAAATCGTAAATCAACTACAAAATTTAGGTTTTATTGATAAAATAGAAGATTATACTCATCAAGTAGGATATTGTTATAGATGTAACAATGTAGTAGAACCTTATATCTCAAAACAATGGTTTGTTAAAAAAGAAATTGCTCAAAAAAGTATTGAAAAGATCAATCTAAAAGAAAGCGAATTTTATCCTTCACACTGGATTAATAGCTTTAACGCATGGATGAGAGATTTAAAAGATTGGTGCATTTCAAGACAATTATGGTGGGGGCACCAAATTCCTGTTTATTATTGTGAATGTTCTCATGAGTGGGCAAGCCAAGAACAACCAAATCAATGCCCAAAATGCGGTAGTCAAAATATAACTCAAGATCCAGATGTCTTAGACACATGGTTTTCTTCAGGACTTTGGGCTATTAGCACTTTAGGCTGGGGTAATGAACACTGGGGCGAAGGAAAATTATGGAATAAAGAAGATTTAAATGAATTTTATCCTAATTCTTTATTAATCACAGGTTTTGATATTTTATTTTTCTGGGTAGCAAGAATGATGTTTCAAAGTAGCAATGTTTTTGATAAGCTACCTTTTAAAGATATTTACTTACATGCCCTTGTTAAAGATGAACAAGGCAGAAAAATGAGTAAAAGCTTGGGTAATGTGATTGATCCAAACGAGTGCATCAAAGAATACAGTGCTGATATCTTACGTTTTACCTTAGCACTTCTTGCTATACAAGGAAGAGATATAAAACTAAGCAATGATAAGCTTTTGCAAGTTAGAAATTTTACCAATAAACTCTACAATGCAAGCAATTACTTACTTTTAAATCAAGATAAATTTGAAGATTTAAAAGATATAGAATTAAAAAGCGATCTTGGAATTTACATTTATACAAGGTTTCAAGAATGTATTAAAAATTTAAGAGAGAATTTAGAACAATATCGCTTTAACGATAGTGCTAATATACTTTATAAATTTTTCTGGAATGATTTTTGCAACTGGGGTATAGAACTTAGCAAAGCGGATAAATCAAGCATTAAAGAATTAGGAAGTATCTTTAAAGAAGCCTTAAAAGCTTTAAATCCTTTTATGCCATTTATTAGCGAATACTTATATCACAAACTCAGCAAAAGCGATCTTGAAAACACTTCTTCTATTATGATAAGTGCCTATCCAACTTTTGATAAAGAAAATTTAGAAATTAAAGAAATTTTTAATTTACTCATAGAAAGCATAGTAAGCATTCGTCGTGCAAAAAGCTTGATAGAGCTAGGAAACTCAAAAATTGAAAAAGCTTTTATAAAACTAAACAATACAAAACAAAAAAATAAAATAGAACCTTATTCTCACTTTATTACAAATTTAGCCAAATGCAAATCGATTGAATTTACCGATACAAAAATATCAAATTCTGTTTGTGATGTCAGCGAAAATTTAGAAATTTTTATCGCTCTAGATAATATTGATTTAAGTGCTATAATCCAAAGGCTAGAAAATCAAAAATCAAAACTACAAAAAGAACTTTTGAAGTTAGATTCTATGCTTTCAAATGAAAATTTTCTTAAAAATGCTCCAAAAAATATTATTGAACAAAATACTAATATTTCAATAAATTTAAGAGAACAACTTCAAAAGATTGACTCAGAATTAAAAAATTTAAAAGGTTGATTTTGATAAAAATTACAAATTTAAAAAAATATTATGAACAAAACTTAGTTCTTAATGATATCTCCTTGCAAATAAAAAAAGGAGAAATTTATGCTATAGTAGGACATAGCGGGGCAGGAAAATCAACTCTTTTAAGATGTATCAACGGATTAGAAGACTATCAGGGAGGAAGTTTAGAAGTTTTAGGGGAAGAAATTTCAAATTTAAAACAAAATTATCCAAAAAAACTTAGATTTTTAAGAAAAAACATAGGAATGATTTTTCAAAATTTTGCTTTAATTAATAGAAAAAATGTTTTTGAAAATGTTGCAATACCTTTAAGAACACATTATAGTCAAAGTAGATTTTATGCTAAGCTTTTTAAAAAAGATTTTATGAGCGAAGATGAAGTTCAGGCTAAAGTTAATAAACTTTTGGATATAGTAGGACTTCTAGAAAAAAGTAAAGCTTATCCCAAAGAATTAAGCGGGGGACAAAAACAAAGAGTAGCTATAGCCAGAGCATTAACACTTGATCCTAAGATCCTTTTAAGCGATGAGGCAACCTCTGCACTTGATCCAAATACTACCAAAAATATTTTAGAACTTTTACAAAAAATCAATAAAGAATTACATATAAGCATAGTTTTAGTAACTCATGAAATGGATGTTGTAAAAGAAGTAGCACAAAAGGCTATCTTGCTTGAAAAAGGCAAAGTTATAGGCGAAGGCTTAATTGATGAGCTTTTTTTAAAACCAAATCACAAAATGAAAGAATTTTTAGGAGAAAGTGATTTTTTACCGGATAAGGGTTTAAATATCAAACTTTATTTTCCAAAAGAAATCGCCCAAAAAAGCATAATTACTCATATGGCAAGAACACTTGATATTGATTTTAATATAGTTTGGGGTAAAATAGAAAAATTAAATGGAAATGCTTTAGGCAATTTAGTGATAAATATAAACCAAAAAGATAAAGAAAAAGTATTAGATTATATTGAAAAAAGCAAAGTTTTATGGGAGATAGTATCTTGAATGAAGGTTTTTTAGACAGAATAAAGCAATTTTGTGATGAATTTTCTTTTGAAAGTATCAATACAACTTTAATCAATACTTTTAAAACTTTTCCAATGAATTTTGAAAATATTTTAAAAACAGCATTAAATGAAACCCTTTATATGAGTTTTATGGCAACTTTTTTAGGATTTTGTTTAGCTATAATTCCTGCTATTTTACTCACTTTATATGATAAAAATGGCCTAAAAGAAAATATTGTTTTTTATAGAATTTTAGATTTTTTTATTAATACTTTACGTGCCTTTCCTTTTCTTATACTTATCATCGTTCTTTTACCTCTATCAAAGATTATAATAGGAACAAGTATAGGAACAAGTGCAGCAATTGTACCTTTATCTATAGGTATAGCACCTTATTTAACTAAAATGCTTGAAAGTGCTTTTAAAGAAGTTGATAAATCAACTATAGAAGCAGCTAAATCTTACGGAGCTACTAATTTACAAATCATTTTTAAAATCATTTTTGTAGAAAGCTTGCCAAATATTATAAATAGTATAGTTTTAACTTTAATTTTCACCATAGGATTTTCAGCACTTGCTGGAACTATTGGCGGTGGTGGATTAGGAGATATAGCTATTCGTTATGGCTATGAACGCTTCAATACAGAAATAATGCTTCAAACCATCATTATTTTACTTGTTTTAGTTCAAGCAGTTCAAATAATAGGAAATTTATTATATAAACTAAGCAAAAAATAATACCTATTTACTTAACTTTTTTATAATTTTGAAATTTAACATCAAGGAAAAAAATGAAATTAAAAGCTTTAATATTATTATTTTTTTTAACTTATTTCAATCTTAATGCAGCCGAAACTATAAGCATTGCGGCTTCTCCTGTTCCACATGCGCAAATTTTAGAACAAATTAAACCTGAGCTAGAAAAACAAGGTTATAAATTAGAAATCAAAGAATTCACCGATTATGTTTTGCCTAATTTAGCCGTTAATGCAAATGAAATTGATGCAAATTTTTTTCAACACGAACCTTATTTAAAAGAATTTAACAATATTAAAAAAACAAAATTAGTTAAAGTAGCAACCATTCACATAGAGCCTATGGCAGTGTATTCTAAAAAATATAAAGATTTTAACAATATTAAAGAAGGAATTAAAATCGCCATTCCAAACGATCCTACTAATGAAAGTAGAGCTTTAGATCTTATTGGCAAAACTGGATTAGTTTCTTTCAAGGATTCTGCCTTAAAAACTCCACTTGATATTATTGATAATCCTAAAAAAATAAAATTTATAGAATTAAAAGCAGCGCAACTTCCAAGAGCTTTAAGTGATGTTGATTTTGCAGTTATTAATTCAAACTATGCTTTATCAGCAGGATTAAATCCTTTAAAAGATTCTGTTTTAATCGAAGATAAAAATAATCCTTATGCAAACATTATAGTTGTTAAAGAAGGAAATGAAAACAATCCTAAAATCAAAGCTTTAATCCAAGCTCTTCAAAGTGATAAAATAAAACAATTTATTTTAGAAAAATATAATGGTTCCATTATTCCAGCATTTTAAAAAATATTCTAAATTTTAAAATGAAAAAAATATTTTTTTTTATTTGTATTTTTAATTTATGCTTTGCAAACAATATAGAAAAAGTCAAACTAGCCCTAAGCAAAGAATTGCAAAATAATTTTAGTAATATCTCTATTACTAAAATTGACATTATGGATACACCCTTACCTAAAGATTTTGATCAATATGAATTTTTAAGATTGGCTAATGCAAAATTTAATAAAGCTCAAGGATTCTTAAGGGCCGAATTTAAGACGCCAAAAAATATACAAAAAAATATTTTTTTTCGTTATTTTGTTGATGCAAATATTGAAATTTTAAAATCAAAAAAACCTATACTCAAAGGAGAGAAATTAAGTCCTTTGGATTTTAATAAAGTTTCAATGGATTTTGATAAAATTCCCATAAATGCCCTAAGCATAGAAGAAGCAAAAAATTTAATAGCTAAAGTTAATATAAATAAAAATACAATTTTAAAAAGAAATATGTTTAAAATCAATGCTTTGATTAAAAGAAATGATCCGGTTATAGGTATTTTAAGAGATTCTAATGTAGATATAGAAATAGAACTGATTGCATTAGAAAGTGCAAACTTAGGAGAAAGAATAAAAGTTAAAAATAAAGAAGGCAAAGTAATGCAAGGTATAGTAAATGGAAAAAATAGGATACTTTTACAATGAAAATTTTATTAGGAATTTCAGGCTCTAGCAATGTCAATCTAGGCCTTAAGCTGCTTAAACATTTAGAACAAGAATCATTTAAAACATTTTGCATTTTAACCAAGGGAGCAAAATTAAGTTTCTATAGTGAAAATTGCAAAGATTTAGAACTTTTATGTAAAGAAGAATTTAAAAAAACATTTTTTTTTGATGATGATGATTTAAGCGCAGCTGTTTCAAGCGGATCTTTTAAAATCGATAAAACCATTATTGCACCCTGCTCTATCTCAACACTGGCTAAAATTCACTCAGGATTTGCAGATACTTTACTTACAAGAGCCTGTGCAGTTGCCCTAAAAGAAAGAAAAAAACTAATTTTAGCTGTAAGAGAAATGCCTTTTTCAACTCTAAATTTAGAACACATGGCAAAATTAAGCTCTCTTGGAGTTATAATAGCACCACCAGTTTATGCCACATATCCTAAAATAAATGCTTTAGAAGATATTGATAATTTTATTATTGGAAAATGGCTAGATCTTTTAGATATTGAACATAATCTATATAACAGATGGGAAAAATTAAAATAAAAAGGATAAAATAAAATGACTTGTTTATATCCAGGAACCTTTGATCCTATTACCAATGGGCATTTAGACGTGATTAAAAGAGCGCTTAAAATTTTTGATAAAGTTATAGTTGCTATTGCAAAAAGCGAACACAAAAAACCTCATTTTACACTAGAACAAAGAGAAAATTTAGCCTATATAGCCACAAAAGATTTAAAAAATGTAAAAATCGTTAGCTTTGAAACTTTGCTTGTAGATTTAGCTAAAAAACTTGATGTAAATATTATAATTAGAGGTCTAAGAGCTGTGAGTGATTTTGAATACGAGCTTCAAATGGGTTATGCCAATAATTCTTTATGTAAAGATCTAGAAACCGTTTATTTGATGCCAAATTTAAAAAATGCTTTCATTTCAAGCTCTATAGTTAGATCAATTATTTCACACAATGGCGATGTAAGCACTCTAGTGCCTAAAGAAATTTTACCCTTTTTAAAGGATGAAACTTGTATGTAGTATTTGAAGGTATTGATTGTGTAGGAAAAAGTACTCAAATTGAGCTTTTAAAAGATTGTTTTAAACAAGCTATTTTTACAGCTGAACCAGGTGGAACAGAACTTGGCAAACACTTAAGAGAGCTTTTACTCAATAAATCTTATAAAATTGACAAAAAAGCTGAGCTTTTACTTTTCTTAGCAGATCGCGCCCAACATTACGATGAAATTTTAAAAAAAAATCAAGATAAATTAATTATCTCTGATCGTAGTTTTATATCAGGTATAGCTTATGCCAATAAAGCTTTTGATAAAAATTTACTTTTTGAATTTAATGCTTTTGCTTTAAGCCATTTCTTTCCACAAAAAATAATTTTTTTAAAAGCTCACAAAGAACTCATAAAAGAACGCTTAAGCAAAAAGAAATTAGATAGCATAGAAAAACGCGGTATTGATTACTTTTTAACCGTTCAAAATGAGCTTGAAGAAACTCTAAATTTTTTAAAAGAAAAAATTGATTTTAAACTTTTAAAATTAAATGCTGAGAATTCAAAAGAGAATTTACATCAACAAATAAAGGAATTTTTACAATGATAAATGCTTTAAAAGGAATGAAAGATTTATTAGATAAAGATGCGTATTATTATGAAAAAGTGATTAAAACTTGTGAAGAAGTTGTAAAAAATTATGGATTTAGCTTTATCAATATACCACATTTAGAACTTTGCACCCTTTTTAAAAGAAGCGTTGGAGAAAGCTCTGATATAGTGGGCAAAGAAATGTATGAATTTATCGATAAAGGCCAAAACCATGTTTGTATGCGTCCTGAAGGAACTGCTGGGGTAGTGCGTGCTTATATAGAAAAAAAAATGGATAAAAATAATACTATAAAACGTTGGTTTTATCATGGCTCTATGTTTCGCTACGAAAGACCTCAAAAAGGACGCTTAAGAGAATTTCATCAATTTGGAGTTGAAAGCTTTGGAAATGCAAGTGTTTATGAAGATGCAAGCATTATTTTAATGTTAGTAGAAATTTTTTCACGCTTAGATATTAAATTTAAATTACTCATTAACTCTTTAGGTTGCTCAGAATGTATGCCAAAATACCGCGAAAAATTAATACGATTTTTAGATTCTAAAGAGGGCTTTTGTGAGGATTGTTTGCGTAGAAAAAGCCTAAATCCTATCCGTGTTTTAGATTGCAAAAATAAATGTTGTCAAAAATTACTTACAAACGCACCGCTTTTAAACCAAAATTTATGTTCTTCTTGTCAAAAAGATTTTGAAATTTTACAAACGATTTTAAAAGAAAATAATGTAAATTTTGAAATAGATCCTAAATTAGTAAGAGGACTTGATTATTACTCTAAAACGGCATTTGAGTTTATTAGCGATGAGATTGGGGCAAAAGCTGCTATTGCAGGTGGTGGACGCTATGATAAACTTATTGAATACCTTGATGGAAAAAGTGGTTTTGGCGTTGGCTTTGCTATGGGTATAGAAAGGATTATCGCTATCTTAGAACAAAAAGAAGAAAAATTACAAAGAGAAGGAATTTATCTTTGTTCTATGGATGAAAAATATATAACAAATCTTTTAAAACTTGCAACACAACTTAGAAAAAAACACAAAGTGATTCTAAGTTATGAAGCTAAAAAACTTGCCAAACACTTAGAATTAGCCGATAAAAATAAAAATCTAATCTTTCTTTGCATGGGAGAAAATGAAGCAAAAAACGAAAGTTTATTTTATAAAAATTTAAATTCAAAAAAAGAAGAACAAATTTTAATCAAAGATTTGGAGAATGTATTATGACAAATTATGGCATTGACATTTGGGGAGATAACAATTTTATCATTAAAAACGGTAAAATATGTATCAATCACGGAGAAAAACCAGCCATTATTGATATAGTTAAATCTCTACGTGATGATGGTTATAAAGGCCCTTTGCTTTTGCGTTTTCCACACCTTATACAAAAACAAATTGAAAATATTTACGGAAGCTTTGATAAAGCCAGAAAAGAATTCTCCTATAAAGGAAAATTTAATGCCGTTTATCCCTTAAAAGTAAATCAATATCCAGGTTTTGTGAAAAATCTTGTCCGCCTTGGAAAAAACTATAATTATGGATTAGAAGCAGGTAGTAAAGCCGAGCTTTTACTTGCCATGGCTTACAATAACGAAAAAGCACCCATTACAGTTAATGGCTTTAAAGATAGAGAACTTATTAATATAGGCTTTATAGCAGCTGAAATGGGACACAATATAACCCTAACTATAGAAGGACTAAATGAACTAAAAGCCATCATCGACATAGCAAAAGAACGCTTTAAACCCAAACCAAACATAGGTCTAAGAGTGCGTCTTCATTCAGCAGGAGTTGGAATTTGGGCAAAAAGCGGAGGGATTAATTCAAAATTTGGTCTTACTTCAACTGAGCTTATAGAAGCTATTAATTTATTAAAAGAAAATAAACTTTTAGATCAATTTACTATGATTCATTTTCATTTAGGCTCACAAATTACAGAAATTCATCCTTTAAAAAAAGCTCTTAATGAAGTAGGAAATATTTATACCGAGCTTAGAAAAATGGGAGCAAAAAATCTAAAAGCCATCAATCTTGGCGGGGGATTAGCAGTAGAGTATTCTCAATTTAGCAATGGTAAAAGCAGAAATTATACCCTAAGAGAATATGCTAATGATGTTGTTTTTATTTTAAAAAATATTGCTGAGCAAAAAAGCGATGTTGAACCTGATATTTTTATAGAAAGCGGTCGTTTTGTAGCCGCAAATCACGCCGTTTTAATTGCCCCTGTATTAGAACTTTTCTCGCAAGAATACACAGAAAGTAAGCTTTTGCTTAAAAAAACAAATCCAAAGCTTATTGATGAACTTTATGATTTATATACCAATATAAAGCCCTCCAATGCTCTAGAATATTTACATGATAGCATAGATCATTTAGAAAGCATTTTAACCCTTTTTGATTTAGGTTATGTGGATTTACAAGATAGATCTAATGCTGAAATTCTAACCCATCTAATCACAAAAAAAGCTATATTATTAGTAGGAGATAAACAAAATACTACAGATTTACTTGCCATACAAGATGAAGTGCAAGAAAGATATTTGATTAATTTTTCTCTTTTTCAAAGTATGCCTGATTTTTGGGGTTTAAATCAAAATTTCCCTATCATGCCTCTTGATAGATTAGACAAAAAGCCTACAAGAAGTGCAAGTATTTGGGATATAACTTGCGATAGCGATGGAGAAATAGCTTATTCTAAAGATAAGCCCTTATTTTTGCACGATGTAGATTTAGAAAAAGAAAATTATTTCTTAGGATTTTTTTTAGTGGGTGCTTATCAAGAAGTTTTAGGAATGAAGCACAATCTTTTCACCCATCCAACCGAAGCAACCATTAGCATAAATGAAAAGTCCTACGAAATAGAAAGTATCATAGAAGCACAATCTATACTAGATACACTAGAAGATTTAGACTATGATATACACGCTATTATGGATATATTAAATGAAAGAATCTCCAACTCAAAACTAGTAGATGAAAAACAAAAAAAACACATCTTAGGAGAATTATATCTCTTCTTAAACGACAATGGTTATTTAAAAAGCATAGACGGAAAAGAAAGCTAAAAAACAAGTGGCTAAATGCCACTAAATAAAATTTTATTTAACATAACTGATAAAATATTAAATTTTATCAGTTCAAAAAATATTACCAATTTTCCACATTTTTAATTTTAATCAGGATTTTTTATATCTTTTTTAATACTCAAATATATTTTTTGATAGAATAAAACAAAAAAATTAAAGGATAAAAATGCTAACAAAAAGATCTAAAGTTTTAGAAGAGTCTATCACTTTAGCCATTGCCACACTTGCAAATGAGCTTAAAGCCAAGGGCGAAGATATCATAAGTCTTTCAACTGGTGAACCTGATTTTGACACTCCAAAAGCCATTAAAGATGCTGCCATAGCTGCCATTGAAAAAGGTTGCGGAAAATACACTGCCGTTGCTGGTTTAAATGAAATTTTAAAAGCCATACAAGCCAAACTCAAAAAAGACAATAATCTTGACTATGAGATAAGCGAGATTATCACAAATGTTGGTGCAAAACATTCTTTATTTGAGTGCATAGAATGCCTTATAGAAGAAGAAGATGAAGTTATCATTCCCACTCCTTATTGGGTAAGCTATCCTGAAATGGTAAAATTCGCTGGAGGAAAGCCTGTATTTATAGAAGGTTTAGAATCAAATGGATTTAAAATCACAGCAGAACAACTTAAAAACAGCATCACAAATAAAACCAAAATGCTAATATTAAATTCCCCATCAAACCCAGTAGGATCAATTTATTCTAAAAAAGAGCTAAGCGAACTTGCCAAAGTTTTAGAAGGCACAAATATCATGGTATTAAGTGATGAAATATACGAAAAACTTCGTTATGACGATTTTGACTTCACAGCCTTTGCAAGCATAAGCGAAGACGCACTAAAACGCACTGTAACCATAAACGGACTTAGCAAGTGCGGAGCTATGCCAGGGTGGCGTTTTGGCTATATGGCTAGTAAAAATAAAGACTTAATTTCAGCTGTAAAAAGACTTCAAGGACAAAGCACTTCAAATATTTGTTCCATTGCCCAGTATGCAGCCATTCCTGCCTTAAATGGAGCTTGTGATGAGGATATAAAAACAATGTGTCAAATCTTTGAAAAACGTCGCAATTTAGCCCTAAGCATACTAGATAAAATTCCAAATATCAGCGTATATAAACCAGAAGGTGCTTTTTATCTTTTTATAAACATACAAAAAGTTGAAAAAGACTCTATGAAATTTTGCCAAAAACTACTAGAACAAGAAAAAGTTGCTGTTGTTCCTGGTATAGGATTTGGCATGGATGGATATTTTAGACTTTCATACGCTACTAGCAATGAACTCATCATAAAAGGCTTAGAAAGAATAAGTCGTTTTATCTTAAATTATAAATGATTGTTGTATGAAAAGACCTTTACCTTTTATATTGGCCGCTACAAATAACGCAACTATGATTGTAAATCACCTAGATAGACACGATACATCAAAAGGTAGCTATGGAGTTGGTTTTCAGTTTTTAAATTACTGCAGTTTTGATCCTGAAGAAATTGATTTTTGTCTTGAGCTTTTAAAACTACGCAGAAAATATCACAAAGGCGATGTTTTTGCTATAGATTGCGGTGCAAATATCGGTGCTCATACTATAAAATGGGCTATACAAATGCATGAGTGGGGGGGGGTATTAGCCTTTGAAGCACAAGAAAGACTTTTTTACGCTCTAGCAGGAAATATAGCAATCAACAATTGCTTCAACGCTAAAGCGATACACGCTTGTCTAGGCAATCCTCAAAAAAATCAAAAAGAGCTTGAAATTTTAGTTCCAGATTATACTCAAAAAGCTTCCTTTGGAAGTTTGGAACTAAAATCAAATAACGAATTCATAGGACAAATTCCTCAAAAAAAAGAAAAAGTCCCTTACCTAAAACTCGATAATTTCGATTTTAAAAAAATCGATTTTATCAAAATAGACGTAGAGGGTATGGAGCAAGAAGTCTTGCTTGGATGTTTAAATCATATCAAAAATTTCAAGCCTGTATTACAGATTGAAATCATTAAGTCAAACCCCCAAGATATTATCCATATGCTAAACAATTTAGGATATAAAATTTTTCAATTTGGAATCAACATTTTAGCTATTTATAAAGCAGACCCTATAATCAATCATTTAAAAATAAACCCACGTGCTTAAGGCTTCTTAAGTACAGCACTCACCCTTTGAATGCTATCAAATTTACTCAAACTAAGTCTTATGATAGAATCTTCTATCCCCGCTAAAGAATGAGGCACATTTGGTGCTAAGCTTATCATATCCAAAGCATTTAATTCTAACTTTTTATTTTCCACTTCAAACCAGATTTTACCACTTAAAACTTGCACATGTATGGCAAATGGGGCTTTATGTTCTTTCATTATACTATCTTTAGCCATCAAAATTTGAATTTCCTTGCCACTTTCATTGTCGATTAAAACATTTATTTTAACTTCCTTTGGGCTAAATTCTGCCCTACTCCATTTCATAATTTGCATAAGAATTTCCTTTTTATTTTAATTCTAACAAAAAATCAAACATCAAATATAAACTTATGTTAATGTTTATAATCAAAACTAAGTATTATTTTAAACTCTATTAAATTATCTTAAAAATTTTTATTTTTAAAATGCTTTAGCTTATTTATCCTTAAAATAAAAATTTATCACTTATTATTTTCTTTTTTAGTCTATCTTTTATCTTAATACACCAATATAAAAAAAATCAATTAAAAATTGTTATTAATAAATTTTTAATTAAAAATATTTTATTATTTTAAAAAGTTTATAATTAATATTTTATTAATTTTTTATTTTCTTTTTTTAAAATAAATAAACGCAAGGAGTTTAATTAATGGGTCGACAAAAACATAGTTTATTTAAAAAAGAAATGGGGGGGGGATTGAAAAAAACCATTCTTGCTCATCTAAAAAACTAGTTCTTTCTTTAGTTACAATTTCTTTTTTAAGTTCTTATTCTTATGCTACAACAAATTCAAAAACTTATGATGATAATCTTAAAAGTAAATCAAGTAGTGTTTATAGTCCTCAAGCTAAAAGTAATACTACTATAAAGGATCCACAAACTAATACTCACACTGTAAGTGGAAGTGGTAATACTCTAGTTGTAGAAAGTGGCGGTTCAGTTATAATTTCTACTCCTGCTAATAATCAAGCAGTAAGCTTTACTCAAAATTCTTCAACAACTACTTTTTTAAATAAAGGAACCCTTCAAGGTGGAAGCAGTACTTCTAGTGTTCAAGTAGGAGTAAATAATAGTGGTGGAGCTACTATTCAAACATTTGAAAATAGTGGTATTATAGGCAATGGTTCTTCTAAATATGGAGTGGTAGTTTATGGAAGTAGTAGTTCTAAGTCTACAATTGATAATTTTAGCAATAGTGGAACTATAAGTTCAAATTCTGGCGAAACTGTTTATTTTGGTAATACTGAGATTAAAACTTTTACTAATAGTGGAGTTATAAAAAGTGATTCTCATCAAGGTGTAAATATAGCTAGTGGAACAAGCATAACAAATTTTAATAATAGTGGAACTATTCAAGGTGGTAACCAGCGTAATAGAGCTGGGATAAATATAACTGGTTCCACAATCACTAATTTTACTAATAGTGGTTTTATAACAACTAGTGGAACATTTGAACCAACTGGTGCAAATTCTATAAAAGCTTCTTCAGGGGTAAAATTAAGTTCAAGTTATATAAAAACATTTACCAATAAAAGTAATAAAATCATTTCAGCTATAACTGGAGTAAATATAGCAGCTTCTACTATAGATAATTTTACCAACAAAGGAACTATAGAATCAACTTCAAGCAATACTCAAAATGGTGCAGCAATAAATTTGGTATATCTTGGTAATAGTACAGATATTAAAACTTTTACCAATGAGGGTTTAATAAAAAGTGCTCAAGCAAATGGTATAGCTATAGAAACTGGTAATAAAATAGAAACTTTTATCAATAAAGGCACTATAGATGTTGCTAATAATGGTATGATGTTTTTTGATGCAGGTGGAACTTCGGGTAAAGCCGATATCGGTAAAATCATTATAGAAAGTGGTGGTATTATTAAAGCAGGAAATGATGCAATTCATATTGATGGAAGTAAAGACATAATAGGCGAAGGCATAGACGTAAAAGGTAGATTAGAAGGTGGTAATGCAGGTATTTATATAGGTGGAGGAAAAAATTTAAAAACAAGCATCACTGTATCTGGAACCATCCAAGGTGGTAATGGTGGTATAATTAATACTGGAACCATAGGACAAAAAGATGCAGTGCAGCAACAACATGGTATCACCATTGAAAATAATGGTTTTATTACTTCTAAAAATGGTAGTGGTATTTTAAATACAGACAATGGAATCATCTATGGTAATATAGTAAATAAATCAGATAATGATTTAAGTTTAAAAAATGATTCTAGTGGCACTATTACAAGTGGGGTTAAAAATGAAGGTGGTGGAACTATCTTTGTAAATAACCAAGGAACTATAAGTAAAGATAGTAGTGGTAACAATCTTACTAATAATGGATCTGGTAGCATAGTCATAGAAGATTGGCTTGTAAGTTCTGATGATTCAGGTAAATTAGATACTGTAGTTGTAGGTGGAAGTAATACTGGTAACGTTAGTGCAGATAATATAACCATAGATGAAAGTAATCTTGATCTAGATAATCTTGATCATATAAGTGATGTAATTACAGGAATCAATAACAATAATGTAAGCAATATAACAACCAATGGTAGTGGAGATATAAATTTAATCTATGATCCTACAACAGGAAAAATTTATCAAAGCTTTAATCTTAATGCTTCAATATCAGGTGCAACCTTTAGAAGCTTAATCTCTACAACTACAAGAAGATCAACCTTTATAGATAATGTTATGGGCAATTCTATGCAAAGCTTTTATTTAGGAAATTCAAGTAGAGCTCAAAGAATGGCTATGTCTGAAAAGGGTAATTTATACTCTGATGCAA
>NZ_QPGR01000011.1 GCF_004323845.1 Campylobacter novaezeelandiae
CTCTACTTGAATTTCCTAAATAAAAGCTTTGCATAGAATTGCCCATAACATTATCTATAAAGGTTGATCTTCTTGTAGTTGTAGAGATTAAGCTTCTAAAGGTTGCACCTGATATTGAAGCATTAAGGTTAAATCTTTGATAGATTTTTCCTGTTGTAGGATCATAGACTAAATCTATATCCCCACTACCATTGGTTGTTATGTTGCTTACATTATTATTATTGATTCCTGTAATTACATCACTTATATGATCAAGATTATCTAGATCAAGACCACTCTCATCTACAGTGATTTGATCAGCGGTTACATTAGAAGCACCATTTCCACCTACAACTATAGTATCTAAATTACCATCCTTATCAGAAGTTACAAGCCAATCTTCTATGACTATGCTACCAAATCCATTGTTGGTTAAGTTATGACCTTGATCATCTTTACTTATAGTTCCTTGATTATTTATAAAGATAGTTCCATTACCATTATTTGTGATACCACTTGTAATAGTAGCACTAGAATCATTTTTTAAGGTTAAATCGTTATTACTTTGATTTATAATATTACCATAGATAATTCCATTATCTGTGTTTAAAATACCTTTACCGTTTGTAGAAGTAATAAGACCTCCATTTTCAATAGTGATACCATGTTGTTGATTTGACACACCTTCTTGTCCTATGGTTCCAGTATTAATTATACCACCATTACCACCTTGGATGGTTCCAGATACAGTGATGCTTGTTTTTAAATTTTTTCCTCCACCTATATAAATACCTGCATTACCACCTTCTAATCTACCTTTTACGTCTATGCCTTCGCCTACTATGTCTTTATCACTACCATCAATGTTGATGCCATTGTTACCTGCTTTGATGATACTGCCTGTATCCAGGGTGATTTTACCGATGTTGGTTGTGCCATCATCAAGATGACTAAAGCCATAAAAGCTTAAACCATTCAAGCTAGCATCTATAGTGCCTTTATTGATAAGGGTTTCTATGGAATTGCCTGTTTCTACTAAAATACCGTGAGAATTTGACTGAACAAGTCCTTCATTGGTAAAATTTTCTATTGTAGATTTACTCTTAGAAACAGCCGAAAGATTGATAGCTGCAGAAAGTTCATTACTGCTAGTTGATTGAATGGTACCTTTATTGGTAAAATTATTAATTGTGCTTGCATTTAAACTTACACCCATAATACCAGAAATAAGTCCATTGCTTTCATTGGTAAAATTATTTATCGTGCCATTTTGCAAAAATACACCTGTTGAAACTTCTGTAAAATTAGAAGGTTCTCTAGTTCCTACATTTTTTATAGTTCCTCTATTTACTAAAGTTTGGACTGTTCCATTATTTATATTTATGGCTCCAAAATCACTCTTTCCTTGAATAATTCCATTAGTTTCATTGGTAAAACTAGTTATAGTTGCTCCATCTCCTATACTTACGCCATATCTATTATCACTCTTAATAGTTCCGCTATTAATAAAATTTGCTATACTTGCTCCACTAGCTATATTAATACCATGACCATTATTAGAACTTATAGTTCCTTCATTTTTGAAAGTGCTAACATTAGCATTACCAATATAAATAGCCTCACCATTATTAGAATTTATAGTTCCACTATTGTTAAAATTAGTAATACTAGATTTATTATCATTTTTTCCCCAGATAACTACTCCAAATCTAGAAGAACTATTGCCTATGATACCTTCATTTGTAAAAGTTTCTATAGTAGCACCACCTGTTCTATTTACTCCTACTTGAACACTAGAAGTATTATTTCCACCTATAAGAGTTCCTTGGTTTTTAAAAGTAGAAGTTGAAGAATTTTGAGTAAAGCTTACTGCTTGATTATTAGCAGGAGTAGAAATTATAACTGAACCGCCACTTTCTACAACTAGAGTATTACCACTTCCACTTACAGTGTGAGTATTAGTTTGTGGATCCTTTATAGTAGTATTACTTTTAGCTTGAGGACTATAAACACTACTTGATTTACTTTTAAGATTATCATCATAAGTTTTTGAATTTGTTGTAGCATAAGAATAAGAACTTAAAAAAGAAATTGTAACTAAAGAAAGGGCTAATTTTTTTGAAGAAGAATGACTTTTTTCAATTCCCCCCCCCCTAATGTTTCTTTTTTAAATAAACCAAGTTTTTTCTGATCCATTAATTAAACTCCTTGCGTTTATTTATTTTAAAAAAAGAAAATAAAAAATTAATAAAATATTAATTATAAACTTTTTAAAATAATAAAATATTTTTAATTAAAAATTTATTAATAACAATTTTTAATTGATTTTTTTGTTTTATTTTTATATCATTGTATAAGTGCTTTAATATGATTTAATATTTTTGAATTATTAAAAACAAAATTAAATAATTTTTAAGATAAAAAATTAATGAGGTTAAAAAAGTAGATAAATTTAAATTTTAAAGTATAAATATATTTAATATTTCTATAAAAATTTAAACTAAAATTATATAGTCAAAATTATTTTTTCTTAGACTGGGCGATAAAACGTTTTAAAGCGAATTTTTCTTTTGTTTTTATTTCATAATAAATAATTTCATCTAAATAATATTTTATATCTTTAACATCTAAATTTACTCTTTTGGCATATTTTTCAAGTATATAATAAGGGATTTTGATATTTTTTTTAGAAAATTTTTTAAAAATTATTTTATAAATTTCTTTTTTTTTCACGCAAGAAAACCTTGCAAAAACAAAAGGAAGTCCTGTTTTTTCATACCATAAGCTACATAAATCAATATATTTTGTATCATCTTCTAAATAAAGCTTTAAAGCTTTATCTCCTATGATCACTTTTCCATCTTGTTTTAAAACTTTAGCCAAGGTATTTGAAGTAGCAGAGCTTGGATCTTTTAAACTGGGTGTATTTTTTTGCACTAAAACGCTTAAAACTTTTTTATAGGCACAAATTCCAATATCTAAATTTTGGTATTTTTTTCTTGCGCTTTCTATGCTAGAAATTATAGCTCCATCGATTCTTCTATAAAATAAATCACGATTTAATTTACTAGGAACTCCTTTTTTAAATTCCATAGAAGCTTTAAAACCATTGGGTAAAGGATATTTTTTTAGATAAATATGCAAAGGCAATAAATTTATATAATCAATTTTCCCAAAAATCATTTATTTACTCTAAAGTATTAAATACCCTATCTCCAGCATCACCTAAACCAGGGATAATATAAGCATTTTCATCTAAACCCTTATCAATGCTTGCTATAAAAACATCAACATCACTATGAAAACGATTGAAATTTTTAAAACCCTCTAAAGTTCCAAGTATAGAGATGAATTTAATCTTTTTTATGCCTTGTTCTTTTAAGAAATCACAAGCTTCAATGGCGGTCGAACCTGTCGCAAA
Source organism: Campylobacter novaezeelandiae (assembly GCF_004323845.1). Taxonomy (GTDB): domain Bacteria; phylum Campylobacterota; class Campylobacteria; order Campylobacterales; family Campylobacteraceae; genus Campylobacter_D; species Campylobacter_D novaezeelandiae. The sequence continues at coordinate 3,401 of NZ_QPGR01000011.1, forward strand.
CATAGGATCTATGATGATGGCTAAACGCTCTTTGGCGTCTTTTGGGAGTTTTTGAAAATAAAACTGGGCTTTAAAAGTCTTTTCATCTCTTTGAAAACCCAAAAAACCAATACTTGCATTTGGGATTAGCTTAAAAACACTTTCAAGCATTCCTAAGGCTGCCCTTAAGATAGGGCAAATCATAATTTTTTCATCAAGTTCTTTAGCGGTTGTTTTTGCCATAGGGGTAGAAATTTCTTTATCTTTTAAATTTAAATCTTTGGTAGCCTCAAAAAGCAAAAAGGTGCTAATCTCATCAATAAGCATACGGAATTGAAAGGGTTTTGTTTCTTTATCCCTTAAAATTCCTAATTTATGTTCTATTAAAGGGTGTTTGACTTGATGAATATTTTTCATTTTAAACTCTCAAAGTATTCTTTTTCATTAAAATTTGCAATTCTAGCTACTTTATCTTTTACCGCAGCACTTGCAACAGCAGTGCTTACAATAGCCTTAACTCTTTCATCAAAAGGCTTTGGGATCACATATTCTCTTCCAAATTCTAAATTGCTTAGATTATAAGCTTTTTTAACTTCATTACTTACAGGCAATTTAGCTAAATCCGCTAAGGCTTTGGCCGCTGCTATTTTCATATTTTCAGTTATTTTAGTAGCTCTTACATCTAAGGCTCCTCTAAAGATAAAAGGAAAGCCTAGGACATTGTTGATTTGATTTGGATAATCACTTCTTCCTGTGCCTATAATAGCGTCTTTTCTAAGTCTTATAACATCTTCTGGCATTACTTCAGGAACAGGATTTGCCAAAGCAAAGATTACAGGATCTTTGGCCATTGATAAAATCATTTCATCATCTAAGATCTTAGGCGCTGATAAGCCTAAAAAAACATCAGCACCTTTTAAGGCTTCTTTTAAAGTTTTGTCCTTTGTATCTGATACAAATTCAAGCTTATAAGAATTTAGATCTTTTCTTTCTTTGTTTATCACGCCTTTGCTATCAACTAAAATGATATTTTCAACACCTAAGTTTCTATACATTCTAGCACTTGCAACCCCTGCTGCTCCAGCACCACTAATAACTACTTTAATATCTTTAAATTTTTTTCCGCTAAGCTCCATGGCATTCATAAGACCTGCGGTTGAGATGATAGCGGTTCCGTGCTGATCATCATGCATAACAGGAATGCCTAAATCTTGCAAAGCAGCTTCGATTTCAAAACACTTAGGTGCTGCTATATCTTCTAAATTTATCCCTCCGACACTTGGAGCTAGAAATTTACAAAAAGTAACGATTTCTTCAATGCTGTGTGCATTGATCTCAAGATCAAAAGCGTTTACATTTGCAAATTTTTTAAATAAACAAGCCTTTCCTTCCATAACAGGTTTGCTTGCACTAGGGCCTATATTTCCAAGTCCTAATACCGCAGATCCATCACTTACAATAGCCACTAAATTTGCCTTAGTGGTGTAAGTGTAGGCTAAGTCTTCATTTTTTGCAATCTCTAAGCACGGTTCTGCAACACCTGGGCTATATGCTAAGGATAAATCACTACTTGAATCCATATTTTTAGTTGGTTCAACACTAATCTTTCCGCCTAAATGATAGTTTAAGGCATCTTCTTTTATATACATTATTTCCTCTTTTCTAAGAATGCTTTGATTCTTTTTTTACATTCATTTACTCCTAAAAACTCTAATACCTCAAATATACTAGGGCTCACCGCATTTCCAGTTAAAGCTATGCGTAATGGCTGCGCTAAATCTTTTAATTTTAACTCATATTTTTGTAAAAATTCATTAGTAAATTCTTCAAAATCTTTAGCGCTATTTTGATCTTTTAATTCTTCACAAAACTTAGCTAAAAATTCTAAATTCTTTTCAGTAATAAATTTTTGCACTGCAACCTTATCATAATCTTTTGGTAATTCTATAATACTTTTTGCACCATTTATAATATCAAATAAATTTTTTGCCCTTTCTCTTAATAAATTGAGTAAAAAATTCCCTTTATTGATATCATCAAAATCAAAATCTAAAGATTTAAGCTCGAAATTAAGCTCATCATAAGATAAAGTTTTAATGTAATGGGTATTAAGCCATTCTAATTTTTTAAAACTATATGAAGATGCACTTTTGCTTATATGATAAGGATCAAAAAGTTCTTTTAATTCTTCTATAGAAAAAATTTCATCATCTTTATGACCCCAGCCTAAACGCACTAAAAAATTAAGCAAGGCTTGAGGGAGCATGCCCATGGATTTGTATTCCATTACATCTGTTGCTCCGTGCCTTTTAGAAAGCTTTTTGCCATCTTCTCCATGTATCATTGCAACATGAAAAAATTTAGGTATTTTAAAATTTAAAGCTTCATAAAGAATGATTTGCTTAGGAGTATTAGAAAGATGGTCATCGCCTCTTATGACATTATTTACTCCCATTAGCGCATCATCTATCACAACAGTAAAATTATAAGTTGGAGTTCCATCACTTCTTGCTATGATAAAATCATCTAAAATATCTTCAACTTTAAATTTAACTTCGCCTTTTATACCATCGTTAAAAACTATTTCTCCACTAAGTGGTGCTTTAATACGCACCACAGGTTCTATGCCTTTTGGTGGAGTGCCTTTAAAATCTCTATATCTTCCATCATATCTTGGACGCTCTTTAGCTTTTTCTTGCTTTAAACGCAACTCTTCAAGCTCTTCTTTGCTCATATAACAATAATAAGCTTTACCCTCGTCTAAAAGCTTTTGAATGTATTGTTTATAAATATCAAAACGTTCTGATTGATAAACAATCTCGCCATCATAATCTAATTTGCACCATTTAAAAGCCTCAATAATAGCCTTAGTAGCCTCTTTAGAATTTCTTTTTAAATCTGTATCTTCGATACGCAATAAAAATTTTCCTTTATTTTTTCTTGCATATAAATAATTGTATAATGCTGTTCTTAAGCCTCCAATATGCAAATAACCAGTAGGAGAAGGAGCAAAACGCGTTATAATATTTTCTTGCATTTTTTTGCCTTTTCTTAAATTTTTATTGTTATAATGCGATATTTCAACTTAAATAAAGGTTTGATTATGAAAAAAATTTTATTAACTTGTGTTTTTTTATCAAATATTTTATATGCTAATGTTATCAATGCAATTTCTATTATAGTAGATAAAGAACCCATTACGCTTTATGAAATAGAACAAACTATGAAAAAATTAAATATCCCTAGAAATCAAGCTTTAATCATCTTAGTCAATGAAAAAATCGAACAAGCCCAAATCAAAAAATTTGGTATTACTATCAATGAAATCGATCTTGAAAATAGCATTGATAAAATGCTAGCGCAAAATCATCTAAGTCTTGAACAATTTAAAAAAGAATTAAAAAATAAAAATCAAAATTTTGAAACTTTTAAACAAGATTTTAAAAAAGATTTGGAAAAAAGAAAACTTTATGAACAAATTTTAACAATGAGTAAAATAGACTATAGCGAAGAAGGGGCAAAGAAATTTTTTGAAACAAATAAGAGTGATTTTTCGATTTTTAGCGAGATTGATGTAAATATTTATAATTCAAATGATCCAAAAATTTTAGAGGATATTAAAAAATCTCATAAAATTCTTTTTAAAAGAAAACAAGCTCATTTAAATTTAAATAATACTGATCCGCGTTTATTGGTTCTTTTATCACAGGTTAATATCAACGACTTTTCTCCTGTTTTAAATTCAAAAAATGGCTATGAACTTTATGAAGTTAAGGACAAAAGAGGAGAACAAACTCCTGATTTTGATGAAGTTAAAAATGAAGTTTTAAACGCTTATATCAATAAACAAAAACAAAATTTCATACAAGATTATTTTGAAAAATTACGTTCAAAAGCCAATATAGAGTATATAAGATAAATAAAAATTTATCTTATAGTTGATTTAAATTATTTCAAGAACTTTTTTAGCTACTTCAAGTCCTGAAGCAGGATTTTGCCCAGTAACAACTCTTGCATCGCTTACAGTAAAGGCGGTCCAATTAGCTCCTTTAATATAATGTGCTTCTCTTTCTTTCATAGCATCTTCAGGCAAGAAAGGCACAAACGGACTAAGACCTGCTTGCTGTTCTTCTTCATTTGAAAAGCCTGTTACTTTTTTATCTTTAATTAAATATTCACCATTGCTTAATTTAATATTTAATAATCCTACCACTCCATGACAAACCCCAGAAACAACCCCACCATTTTCATAAATTTCTTTTGAAATTGTTTGAAGTTCCTCATTATCAGGAAAATCCCAAAGTACACCATGCCCACCTGCATAATAAATTACTTCATAATCTTTTGCGTTAATTTCTTTTGGACTTTTAGTTTGTGCTAATTTATTCATAAATTTAGCATCTGTATAATACTTCCAATCAAGCTCACTCATATTTTGAGCTTCTAGACTATGAGGATCATTAGTAATCATGCCTCCGTTTGGACTTACATAATCAATTTCATAACCTTTTTTATAAAAAGGCTCTACAAAATGAACAACCTCAGAAAACCATAATCCAGTAGCTCTTGTTGTTGTTGGATATTTTGTTACATTAGTAATAACGACAAGAATTTTTTTCATTTTCTATCCTTTGATAAAATAAAAATTTAATGCCTTGAAAGATAATTTGTATCGTAATTATTGTTAATAAAATCAGGATTATCCATCATAGCAATATGAAAATCTTTAGTTGTTTTAATACCTTGCACCACAAGCTCATTTAAAGCTACTTTCATTTTAGTAATCGCTCTGTGTCTATCCTCTGCCCACACAACAAGTTTTCCTATCATAGAATCATAATAAGGTGGAACAGAATAATCTTGATAACAATGACTTTCCATTCTTACATTTCTACCTGCTGGGGGAATGTATTTAGTAATTTTTCCTGGACTTGGTAAAAAAGTTTTAGAATCTTCAGCTGTGATTCTACATTCTATAGAGTGTCCTTTTAATTTTATACTTTCTTGAGAAGGTAAAGCATAGCCTTCGGCTACTTTAATCATTTGCTCAATAATATCAATACCGCTTACCATTTCGCTTACACAATGTTCCACTTGTAAACGTGTATTCATTTCAATAAAATAAAAGTCCAAATTTTTATCCACTAAAAATTCAAAAGTTCCAGCCCCTTCATATCCTATAGCTTTAGCTGCTCTTATAGCTGTTTCATGCAATCTTTTACGTGTGCTATCATCAAGAAGTATGGCAGGGGATTCTTCTATAAGTTTTTGATGGCGTCTTTGCATAGAACAATCTCTTTCGCCTATATGGATCACATTGCCAAAACTATCTCCTATCACTTGCACTTCAATATGACGTGGATTTTGTATATATTTTTCCATATACATTGTTCCATCACCAAATGCTGTCATAGCTTCACTTTCAGCAGACCAGTAGGCTTTTTCTAAATCTTTTTCGCTTTCTACAACCCTCATACCACGTCCGCCACCACCAGCTGCAGCTTTTAAAATAACAGGATAGCCTATTTCATTTGCAAGTTTTTTAGCCGCTTCTATACCTTGTAATGCTCCATCGCTTCCAGGAATTACAGGCACATTGGCTCTTTTCATTACTTGTTTGGCCTTGCTTTTATCGCTCATTAAAGTCATAGCTTCGATTGAAGGACCTATAAATTTAATATTGTGTTTAGCACAAATTTCAACAAAATTTTGATTTTCACTTAAAAAACCATATCCTGGAAAAATAGCATCAACCTCAGCAATCTCAGCAGCTGTTATAATAGCAGGGATATTAAGATAACTCTCAGAACTTCTTGCTTTTCCTATGCAAATACTTGCATCGGCATATTTTAAATAAAGTGCATCTTTATCGGCTTCAGAATATACACAAATTACCCTTTTTCCCATTTCTTTAATCGTTCTTAAAGCTCTTAGGGCTATTTCTCCACGATTAGCAATTAAAATACTTTTAATTTCCATTAAAGTTTCTCCACGGCAAATAATGGCATTCCAAATTCAACTGGTTGTCCATCTGCAACAAGGATTTCGCTAATACGACAATCAAATTCTGCTTCAATTTCATTCATAATTTTCATTGCCTCAATAATAGCTATTGTATCACCCTTTTTAACACTTGTTCCAACTTTTACAAAAGGATTAGCTCCTGGGCTTGGGGCTTGATAGTAAGTTCCTACCATAGGGCTATTGATAGTTAAACTATCTGATTTTGAACTTACGCTTGGCTTAGCCTCATTAACAACATTAACATTAATTGGTTGTGGAGCAGGCGTTGTAGGACATACAGGAGCTGGAATATCACAACATATATCTCTTTGAAGTTCAATTTCAAAACCATCTTGTTCTTTAATTTTTATTTTAGTGATATTGGTTTCAGCAAATAAATTTACTAAATCTTTAATTTCCTCTTTTGTCATAATTTTTCTCCTATTCTTTAATCAAGAACTTAAATTTGGCATTATATAAAAACTTACAAAAATTTAATATTAAAGTATTTTAATTAAAATACCAAATATCTTAATTAAACCAAAATATACTAAGGTATAATAATCAAAATTAATAAATATAAAGGTATAAAATGGGCTTAAAAGCTGATAATTGGATTAGAAAAATGGCAAAAGAAAATGAAATGATTTCTCCATTTTGTGAAGCAAACATAGGAAAAGGAGTTGTTAGTTATGGGCTCTCAAGTTATGGTTATGATATACGTGTAGGTCGTGAATTTAAAATCTTTACCAATGTTAATTCTACTGTTGTTGATCCAAAAAATTTTGTAGAAGAAAATGTGGTTGATTTTATAGGAGATGTATGTATAGTTCCTGCAAATTCTTTTGCATTAGCAAGAACAATTGAGTATTTTAAAATGCCTGATAATGTTTTGGCTATATGTCTTGGAAAAAGCACTTATGCAAGATGTGGAATAATAGTCAATGTTACTCCATTTGAACCTGGGTTTGAAGGGCATATAACTATTGAAATTTCAAACACTACCCCACTTCCAGCTAAAATTTATGCTAATGAAGGTATAGCACAAGTATTATTCTTTCAAGGCGATGAATACTGTGATACAACCTATAAAGATAAAAAAGGAAAATATCAAGCTCAAACAGGTATAACCTTACCAAGAATTTTAAAATAAGGGGTATTAATGAATATTAAAAGATACTTTTCCTTGCCAATTTCATTTTTTGGGGCTGTTATGGGGCTTAGTGCTATTTCCTTAGCTTGGTTTTTAGCATATAAAATCATTTATTTTGCACATCTTAATGATACTCTTGTTAAGATAAGTCAAATTTTTTATACTTTTTTTGCACTTTTGGCTTTATTGGTTTTTGTTTTCTTATTTTTTATTTTTATTTTTAAAAGCATAATGAATTTTGAAAATATAAAAAGTGAATTTCACAACCCAACCACCAAAGTTTTTTTTGGAACTTTTTGTATCTCTTGTTTGCTTTTACCTATGATATTATCAATACTTTTACAAACTTTTCATTATGAAAGCAATATAATCAAAACTTTTGGTTTAATCTTATGGACATTTGGGGTGATACTAATGTTTGGTTTTAGCTTGTATATTATAAATACTTGGCTTTATCATAAACACGAACTTATCCATATCACTCCAGCTTGGATTATCCCTGTAGTTGGTTTATTGGACATTCCTTTAGCTTTGCCTTATATTTTTAATACAAATTTATATATTTTTAAATATTTAACAATGCTTTGTATTGGAACGGGTTTTCTTTTTGCTTTGATCTTAATCCCCTTGATCTTAGCTAGAATTATTTTTTTTCAAAAACTCCCCGATAAACTTGCTCCAACACTTTTGATTTTAATAGCTCCTTTTAGCGTTGGATTTAGCACCTATACAACTATTTTCAATATTGATGATTTTGCAATAATATTATTTTTAATAGGAGGATTTTTATTTTTATCGCTTTTGCCTCAAATTTTTAAAGCTTATAAGTGTTGCCCTTTTAAAATTACTTGGTGGGCTATAAGTTTTCCACTGGCAACTTTAAATATTAGCTACTTAAAGATTATTGCTAATTCTTTAAAAAATATAAATACAATTAATTTTAATAGTCTTTATGGAATTTTTATTATCCTAGCTTTTGGATTTTTAATTTTTACAACTTTAGTTTTTTTATGGCTTATTTTAAGAACAGTCAAAGGAATTTTTTCAAAAGAAATTGAAAATTTAAGTTAAAATAAAACAATGGAACAGCTTTTGCTAAATATTTTTAAAAAAATAAAAGGAAATTTTATGTTCAATGGTAAAAATATCCTTATTACGGGTGGAACTGGCAGCTTTGGTAAAACCTATACCAAAATTTTATTACAAAATTACAAGCCTAATAAAATTATTATTTATTCAAGAGATGAATTAAAACAATTTGAAATGGCAAATATTTTTAATGACTCTTGTATGAGATATTTTATAGGAGATGTTCGCGATAAAGAAAGACTAAGCACAGCTATGAGAGGTGTAGATTTTGTAATCCACGCAGCTGCAATGAAGCATGTTCCTGTGGCTGAGTATAATCCTATGGAATGCATCAAAACCAATATACACGGGGCCCAAAATGTTATTGATGCGTGTTTTGAAAATCAAGTTGAAAAGTGTATAGCTCTTTCAACCGATAAAGCTTGTAATCCTGTAAATTTATATGGGGCAACCAAACTGGCTAGTGATAAACTTTTTGTAGCAGCAAATAATATAGCTGGAAATAATCAAACAAGATTTAGCGTTGCAAGATATGGAAATGTGGTAGGTTCAAGAGGTTCTGTTGTGCCATTTTTCAAAAAATTAATCAAAGAAGGCGCTAAAGAACTTCCTATCACAGATACCAGAATGACAAGATTTTGGATTTCTTTAGAAGATGGAGTTAAATTTGTACTTAGTAATTTTGAAAAAATGCACGGAGGAGAAATTTTTATCCCTAAAATTCCATCAATGAAAATCACCGATCTTGCCCATGCCTTAGCTCCGAATTTAAAACATAAAATTATCGGCATAAGAGCTGGAGAAAAACTTCATGAGATAATGATCTCAAGTGATGATAGTCATTTAACTTATGAATTTGATGATTATTATGCTATTAGTCCTAGTATTAAATTTACTAATACTCATAATGATTTTAGTATAAATGCGTTAAATCAAAAAGGTAAAAAAGTAAAAGATGGTTTTTCTTATAGTTCTGATAATAATCCAAATTGGGTAAGCGAAAAAGAACTTTTAAATATAATAAGTCATACTGAGGAGTTTTAATGCTAACTTATTCTCATCAAAACATTGATCAAAGTGATATAGAAGTTATTTTAAAAGCTTTAAAAGATGAAATTTTAACAGGGGGTAAAAAAGTAGAAGAATTTGAAAAAAGCCTTTGTGAATATGTAGGAGTAAAATATGCTTGTGTATTAAATTCAGCTACTTCAGCCCTTCATCTTGCCTATAAAATTTTAAACCTTAAAGACAAAATCGTTCTTAGCACCCCTTTAACTTTCGCAGCTACTTCAAATACAGCTTTAATGGCAGGAGCAAAGGTTGAATTTATAGATATTAAAAGTGATGGAAATATTGATGAGAATAAATTAGAAGCTAGATTAAAAAAAGATAGTAAAAATATAGGAGCTATTTGTGTGGTTGATTTTGGGGGCAATAGCGTTGAGATGGATGAAATTTTATATCTTTCTAAAAAATATAATATTCCCTTAATCGATGATGCAAGCCATGCCCTAGGGGCAAATTATAAAGATAAAAAAGTAGGATCAATGGCGGATTTAAATGTATTTTCCTTTCATCCTGTAAAACCTATAACTACTTTTGAGGGTGGAGCTTTACTTAGCAATAATGAAGATTTTATTAAAAAAGCAAAACTTTTAAGATCTCATGGTATAGAGAAAAAAAGACTTTGGGATAGTGATATGTATGAACTTGGATATAATTATCGCTTAAGCGATGTTGCTTGTGCTTTAGGGATTAATCAACTTAAAAAACTTGATATCAATTTAGAAAAAAGAGAGAGAATTGCTAGGTTTTATGATGAAGAATTTAAAAACAATCCTTATTTTTCTACTATAAAAATTAAAGATTATAAAAAAAGTTCAAGGCATTTATATCCTATTTTACTTTTTCCAGAATTTCATTGTAAAAAAGAAGAAATTTTTAAAGCTTTAATTGATAAAAAAATAGGAGTTCAAGTACACTATAAACCCACTTATGAATTTAGTTTTTATAAAAATTTAATGGGAAATATAAGATTAGAAAATGCTGATCATTTTTATAGAGCTGAACTTAGTATTCCTTGTCATCAAGAAATGAGTTTAGAAGATGCAAAATTTGTAAAAGAAAACTTATTTGAAATTTTAGAACAAGTAAAAAAGGCTTATTGTGAATAAATTTGACTTTAGACATAAAAATTTTATACAAAATGGTATCTTAATGTATAATCTGGCTAAAAAGCTTTTTCCAATTTGTAGAAGTATCACTGGAAAAGGTTTTAGAACAAGTTTAAAAATTCTAAACTATGAACTTACAAAAAACTTTATACAGCCAAATAAATTACAACAACTAGCTGGGGGGGGGGATTTGAGATTTATTCCATTAAAAGTGGAACAAAAGTATATGATTGGGTCATTCCACCTGAATGGCATATCAAAGATGCTTTCATAATAGATCCAAACGGTAAAAAAATTTGTGATTTTAAAAAAAATAATCTACATGTTTTAAACTATAGCATAGCAGTTGATAAAAAACTAGATCTTGAAGAATTGCAAAATCATTTATACTCTTTAGAAGATATTCCTGATGCTATTCCTTATGTTACGAGTTATTATAAAAAAAGATGGGGATTTTGCATTACTCATAATGAAAGAAAAGAGTTAAAAAAAGGAACATATAGAGTTTTTATTGATTCAAAGCATGATGAAAATGGGGTTTTAAATTATGCAGATTTTATTATCCCTAGTACGAAAAAAATAAAAGATGAAATTTTAATCTCTACCTATCTTTGTCATCCTTCTATGGCAAATAACGAGCTAAGTGGGCCTGTGGTGGCTCTATTTTTAATCAAATGGCTTTTAAATCTTAAAGAAAGAAAATATAATTACCGCTTTGTTATCGTGCCTGAAACTATAGGAAGTATAACTTATATCAATAAAAATTTAAAAGCTTTACAAAAAAATGTAAAGGCTGGATTTGTCCTTTCGTGCGTAGGAGATGATCTTTCTTATTCACTTATTCATACCCCAAATGCAAATACTCTTTCAGATAAAGTTGCATTACATACCTTAAAAAATAAAACTAATTTTAAAGAATTTAGCTTTTTAAAGAGAGGTTCTGATGAAAGACAATACAATTCTCCTTTAGTAAATTTAGGGATTGTTGGAATTTGTCGCACAAGATATGGGGATTATAAATTTTATCATATTCAAAAGATGATCTTGATTTTATAAGCCCTAAAGGTTTATTGGGAGGACTTAAGGCTATGCAAGAAATCATTTTAAATTTGGAAAATAATGCTATTTATAAAAATACTACTTTTTGCGAACCAAATCTTGGAAAAAGAGGTCTTTATCACACTTTAAGTTCTATCAATGATATCCCTCTTGCCTGTAATTTTCTAGCTTTTCTTGATGGAAAAAAAGATATTTTAGATATAGCAGAAATCTTAAATTTACAAGGCTATGAACTTAAAGACTTAGTGCAAAAACTTTTAGAATTTAAGCTTTTAGAATGTGTAAACTAAGTCCTTGATTTTGCTTGATATCTTTAGATATCACTTCATAAGCTTTTTCAAGATTGATGATCTTGATACAAATTTCATCAAAAAAAACTACTTTCATAACACTTTTTTCTAAAAAAAGCTCTTCTAAGGGATAAATATAAGTTAAAACATTATTGGCTCTTACAAACATATCATATGTTTTAAGTTCTTTGTAACCTTTTTCATCAATATAAAAAGATGTAAAACTTTTATTATATCTATAACTAACTTTAAAACATTGTTCTACATAATGAACAAAAGTAAAAGAATCCTGCAAGGGCAAATCAACAATAATCATCTTAGCTTTATTTTTATACATAAAATCAAAAGGTGAATTTTTATCAAAAGCTCCCTTATTATCAAGCTTAATTAAATCTTTTTGAAAATTATTTGCAACCATAAAAGAATAAATAGGATGTTTTGTGCGTTTAAATTCTGCTCTTTTTAAAGCTATATTTGCCAAAGCCCCTGTTTGTGATTTTGAATTTAAAATATCATAGCTTAAGCCTTTACAAAAGTCCCAATTAAAGCTTTGTATTGCTAATCCCCCCCCCCCTAGTCTGTTTTAAAAAAATATCAAGAAAAATATTTAAATTTTCTCTTGCATTACCCTTTAGCTTATAAAGCAAACGTGTTAAATTTCCTGTAAATAATATATAATCCTTTTCTCTTATATCAAATTTCTTAAAAAAATCTTCTATCATTAATACAACCTTAAAAATTAAGTTTATTTTAAATAAAGAATATTATATAATAGTTTTGACATATTGATAAATTAAACTCATACCATAAGATTTATTTCATTCTTTAAAGAAATTTATCATCGCCATAAAACTTAACTTATTTTTACTCACGCTAGCAATAAAACCTTATATTAATTTTTAAAATTATGTATTTTTTTAGATATAATTAAACAAAAAATATAATGTTAAAAAGGAGAAAATTTGAAAGCTTTTTTACATATAGGAACAACTAATACAGGAAATCAAGAAAAGCAAGGTTTTTTAGCAAAAAATTTTAACAAACTTTTAAACCAAGGATTTTTGTATCCAAAAAGTCTAAGAGTGGCCAATAGACATTGGGCTTTAGTAGATATGGTTTTAGAATTAATTGAAGATAAAAATTTAAGCCTTACCTCCCCCCAGCAAGTATTAAAAGCTTTAAAAAATCCTCGTCTTTTACAAACTATAGAAGATTTTAAAAAAGAAAAAGAACTTCACAAAGATAAAACTTTTATTTTTTCTGTTGAAGGGTGTGTTTGGGAATTTTCTTCAAAAAGACATATAGAAATTTTACATGCGATTTTAAAGGCTTTAGGATTTAGTGAAATCAAACTTATGGTTTATTTTAGAGATACTTTAGATTATTTAAATTCTCATTGCTCTCAAGATTTGAAAAACAATTTGGGCTATTATTCAGGTGATTTTAAGCCACAAGATCATCCTAGAAAATATATTTTTGATTATAAATGGATTTGTGAAAATTATACTGAAGTTTTTGGAGAAAATAGTTTAATTGTAAGATTATTAAGAGAAGATTACGTTGGAGGAACTTTGCTTAAGGATTTTACTTATCATTTAGGCATTAAATGGGACGAAACTTTTGATTTAGAACAAAAAAGAAACGAAAGTTTTAATCTTTTGGGTATGGAAATTCAAAAAAGATTAAATGAAAAAGACTTAAATGGACAAAATTTTAATTCTCTTTTAAGCATTTCTAGAAAACACTTTGAAGGTACAAAAGAGCCAAGACTTAAATTTAAAGTTCAAAAAGAACTTGCCAAAGCTTATGTTGATTATTTTGCTAGCTCCAATGAATGGGTAAGAGCTAAATATTTTCCTCATAAAAAAAGTTTATTTACCCCTATAAATTGGGATGATTATAAAGAAAATGCCACTTTAAAAGACACTAAAGAAGAAGATTGGGATAAAATTGTAGACTTTTTTGCAGAAGTAATTGTCTCAAAAAATATTATTATTCAGAACTTGAAAAATTGCAATAAAAATTAATTTTTCATTGCAATTTCAAGCATATTTTTGATTGTTTGAAAATTTTCAAAATTTTCAGGCTTAATAAAACTTGCATCAAGTGGTTTTCCATAGTATTTTTCAATTTCTGCTACTAAAGCCATAATATCTATGCTATCTATAAGATCATCACTAATTAAATTCTCTGTATTTTCATCAATGTCTGTTCTTTCTATATTAAGAAAAAATTGCTTAATTGTTTGCATTTTTACTCCTTAAAATTAATTTTGTATTATACTGAATTTATATAAATATTAGGTCTATCTTGATCACTATCTCCTTTAAAAATAGTATAGTTTTTATACTCGCTTTTAAAAGCAAAATAAATATCAATATTTTCTTTCAAAAAAGGTTCAAAATATACAGGTATAATACTTTCTTCATTTTTCAATGAAAAACCCATTTGTATAATTTTATTTGTATCCCAAACATAACAAAGAAAACTTACAAATTCGAGATTTTGCTTTTGTAAAAGCTTCTGAAATTCATCATATAAATTCTTTTGAAATTTCCCTAAAAAATCAACAATAAGCATACATTTTGATTTATTTTGTTTGATAATTCTTGTAAAAAAAATACTTAAAATTTTATCATCTTTAAAAACTCCATAAGCTTTATACTTATAAATTGGATGTTTAAAATATCTATAAATAAAATAATCTTTACTTTTTTTAGGATAGAAATTAGATTTTAACTCATAATTTTTAAATTCATTACAACTTAATAATTTTAATTTTAAAGAACTTTTTCGATGAGATATTGTTTTAATATCTTTAAAATAAGCAATTTTAAAATATTTTCTCTTATCATTTTTTATATAAAAATGATAGAGTTTTCCTATTTTATGATAATTAAATAAGCGAACAAATTTAAGAGAAAATTCACTCATACCCGATGAAGCTGTATTTTTTAAACTAAAAAATTCTTGTAAGCTTTTATATAATCTTAAACCAAGAGAAGGAAATTCTTTTTTAGCTGACCATAAAGAAGTCCAAATATTAATATCTTTAGCATTTATATCATATTGACTTTGAAGTATAAAACCTAATACGGCATCGAATTCTTTATTTTGTTTATTGAAAGCAACCAAAAAATTATATCTTTGATTTTTCTTATCAAAATGTTGAAAATCAAGCACTTCTTTTGACTTAACAAAAACATGATCTTCTTTTCAATATTTTTTTATAAATTCTTGTAAAAGTTTATATTCATCTTTTTTACAAAATCTTATTTCGTGCATTTTTACCCCTAATTAGCTTGTCCAAATTGAAATTCATTACAATCATATCTTGATAAAGTATAGGGATTATTCTTTAAATCTTCTAAAGTTATATCTTTTTTATAATAATCAAGACTAACAAAAGCAAAATTACAACTTAATTTTTCTAAAATTTCTTTAGAATCAATATTAAATTCTCCATAAGGATAGCAAAAGGTTTTTAAAGGATTTAAAAACCTATCAAGAGTTTTAAAAGACTTATTTACTTCTTCAAATTGCTCTTCTTTGTTTAATTTTAAAAAATTTAAATGATTGAAGCTATGTGCACCAATGATCATTTTATTTGCTTGCATTTTTTCTAAATGTTTTTCATTTAAATATAAGGCATAAAAATTTCATCATCAGAGCAAAAATGTTTTACTACTTCATCTAGAATTTGCTCTCTGAATTCATATTTAATATATAAGTTAAATAAAGCCTTAAATTTTTTAACTTCTAAATCATCATTGTGTTCTTTATAATAAGTATCAAATATATTATTGAAAGAATTATCTAAAAGAGTATTATCGATAAGATCTAAAACAAATTGATTTAATGCCCCCCCCGTATCGTCCTAAAAGATAATGAATTCTATGAACATCTAAAGCTTTTTTCTGATGCAAAATTCTTGTTGGAATAAAAAATAAACCAAATAAATTTCTTTTTAAAAGTTCAAAAAAGACAAAATTATAATGATCTATAAGCCCATCATCAAAAGTCAATAAAATTTTATCCTTAAGTTCTTTGAAATAATTCATATCCTTTTTTAAATTGATAAAATCTTCATATTTAACAAAACCAAAATTTTTTTCAAAAAAATCAAGTTGTTTACAAAAATTTTTAAAAGATAAATATCTTAAAAAAGGTAAATCTTTAGTTTTTTCTCTTACATAATGATACATTATAATTTTCATTTACTATCCTCAACTTTATTTGAAAAAATAATATTATAAATTCTTATTAATTTTTAAAATTATATCATTCTCTAAATGAAGCTTTAAACTATTTTTATTATATTCATAAAATAAAATATTTAAATTTTGATTAAAAAGTTTGATTTTTGCTTTAGGAATATTACTTAATATACCACAATCCATAGCTCTTAAAAAACAATCGATTTTTGATTTTTCCCAAGAAAGCTCCAAAAAACCTCCATTGGGCAAATCTTTCTTTAAGTAAATCCCCCCCCCCGTTAAACATTCATCTTGTTTTTTATAATTTTTATTTTTTAAATTTTCTAAGGCCTTTTTAAAAACATTAATAGCAAGATTGTGCTGAACTCTTAATAAATTAAGAGCTGTGATTTTTTTATCAAGTTTAATTTCTTCTTGTATTAAAATATCTCCTGTATCTATATTTTTATCTACTTTATGCCAAGTAATACCTGTTTTTAACTCTTCTTTATAAATCGCCCAAACATGAGCATTAACTCCTCTATAATAAGGAAGTAAAGAATTGTGATAATTAATAATAGTATTATTTTCTACACACAATGGCTTAAAAATATAAAAATTATTCGCACTAATAATTAAAGATTTTTTTAAAGAATTAAAAAAACTATCTAAAAAACTCGTTTCTTTAAAAATTACCAATCTAACCTCTTGATTAAAGAAAAGCTCAGCTATTTTTTGGCATTCTTTTGCTACTTTTCCCTCACCTATAATAAAAATATTTTCATATTTCATTAAAAATTCCTATAATACATAAGCTTAATATCATTAAATTAAAATCCAACTCTTTGATAAAATTTAATCATTATTGCAATCTACAAAAAGTCTAAAAATATTAGAGTTTAAATTATTTAAAAAATAATGATTAAGTAGAGCAAAAGAAACATTTTTGTGGACTAAATTTGATTTTATAGCAATAAATTCTAAAAAAGCTGATTTAAAAAATGCGTATATAATAAAGCATCTTTAATCTTATGATTTTCTTTATAAACTAAGATATTATCAATGTATTTATTTAATTCTTTATTATAGATAAAAAGATAATTAGCATCAAAAAATTCACTAAAAAATTTAAAAAGTTCTTCTTCATCACCCAATTAGGGAGGGGTTAAGTTTTTTGCCTTTAAACTCATTTGGGAAAAATTTTGATGAATTTTAAATGATTTGCTCTAAAAAGTATTGGTATTTTGAAAAAGAAAACTCATTTTTTCTTAAAATTCCAATAAAACTTAGTTTTAAAGAAAAATCTTTAATCTCATTGACAAAAAATAAAGCCTAGAGTTTTCATAGAAAAAATAATTATCTCTTTCTTATATAAATGTTAAATTTTTTGTATTTTTCTTGTAATTTATCTAGACTCTCATAATAATTACTCAGTAAAAAACCTTTATATAAGCCTTTTTAAATTCTTTAAATAAACTCATTTAAAACTATTCTATCAATCTTGCCATTTTGATTGAGTTTAAAACTATCTAATCTTATAAAACGTTTAGGTATCATATAAGCATTTAATTTATCTTTTAAAAAAGTTTTTAAATCAAGTTCTTTTTTACTTTCATAAAAACAAATAATCTCATCTTTAAAAATACAAGCAGTATTTTTAATCTCTAAATGAGAATTAATTACACTTTCTATCTCTCCTAATTCTATTCTATGTCCCATATATTTTATTTGATTATCTTTTCTTCCAAAACACAAAAGTTCGCCAAACTCATTATAAGCTACAATATCCCCTGTTTTATAAAGTAAATCTAAATAATTATTATGCAAAGGATTTTGTATAAAAGCCTTTTTTGTTTTTTCGCTATCATTATAATAACCTAATGATAAACAAGTTCCTCTTATATAGAGTTCTCCTTTGATACCTACTTCTTTGGGACTAATAAAATTCATATTTTCATCAAAGACTAAAAGCTCGGTATTTTTACAAGCTTTACCAATGGGTAAAATATCTTCGTCTTTAAATTCTCTCTCAACCTTATGAAAAGAACAAACATCAGTAATTTCAGTAGGCCCATAAAGATTAAAAAATTCTGTATTTGGTAAAGTTTTTCTCCAAAAATTAAGTTGTTTATTTGGCATAATTTCACCACAAAAAAGAACTTTTTTAAGATCAAGATTAAAATCTTTTAAAGCATTGGTATTGGCAAAATAAATAAGCACCGAAGGTACCCAAAAAATCATATTTATTTTTTTCTCTTCTAAATAAGATAAAATTTTATTTGGAAAAGCAAAAAGATGATTAGGCAATAAATGAAGTGTTGCCCCTACTTTAACGCTTGAAAATATATCTAAAATACTATTATCAAAATAAAACGGAGCCTGATTAGCCAGAATCTCATGTTCGCTTAAGTTAAAAGTTTCACACACCCAAAAAGTATAATCAATCACACTTTTATGAGAAATACAAACACCTTTTGGCACTCCTGTACTCCCACTTGTAAAAAAAACATACAATAAATTTGTATCTATATGCCTTTCCTTAACTTCTTCTAATAAAGCTTCATCTATATCAAAATTTACAAAATCTTCTGTATAAAGTGTTGGTAAATTAAAATCAAATTTTAAATTTTTTGAAGTGATTAATAATTTTGGTTTTAAAATATTTATTACTTTTTCTATGCGTTCTTTTGGAGTTTTTTCATCTAAAAGAGTATAAAAATTCCCACTTAAACTCACACCAAAAAAACTTATAAGACAATCAATACTTTTAGGCAAAAGAATTAAAATAGAATTTTGTGTATAAGAATCATTTAAATCTTTAGCAATTTTACTTGCAAGTTTTTTGCTTAAAATGTTGAATTCTTTATAATTTATACTTTTAAAATTTGAACCAAAAGCATCTACAAAAGCTAATTTTTCAGGAAATTTTAAAACACTTTTTTCTAAAAAATCATAAATACTTCTAACCATATAAACACCTTTAAAAAATTTTTATTATAATACTAAAAAAACTAAAAAGATTTACCATGCTAATAAATAAATTTTATGAAATAAATTCTTGTGATGATGTTGAACTTAATATAAAAAGAGAAAGTAAGCTTGAGTATAGAATTACTTTTGATGATAGTAAAGATTTAAAAGCTATAGTTTTTATTATAGGTGGCTTAGGCTCTAATACCAACATTTCTTTTTTAGATTTTGATAGAGAATATTTAGCTAAAAATTTTGATGTAGTAGTAGTTAATGTTTTTTATCATTGTTTTTGTATGAGAAAAAGTTTAGATGAAAAATATAGTGCGATTAAAGTTTTTTTGCCTCAAGATATTCAAAGATTAAAACAGAATTTGGAGAATTTTGGTTTAAATATTAAAAATATTGATGCACAAAATGCTCCTTTATACGCTAATGCTTTAGTAGAACATATACAAGAACTAAAAAATCAAAACAAACTTGATAAAAACTATAAAGCCATTTTTACTTCAACCTTTATCCCACCAAATAATGAATATCAAAACTATGGTATTATGGCAGCAATTGATCATATCAATGCTTTAAAAGATATAGTTAAAAACTATCCTGAATTTAAAAATTTGCCTAAAATTTATGGGGGGGGGTCTTATGGTGGATACTTATCCTTGCTTATAGCTAAGATTGCTCCTTGGTATGTTGATGGGGTGATTGATAATTCAGGTTCAGCTTTGCCGCCTTTAAAGCGTATTCTCGCAAGGGAGATGAATTTATGTGAATATTATGAAGAATTTCCCCATAATATCATAGAATTTTTTCTTAAAAATCATTGGAATAGAGATATTAACTCACCTTTTTATTTTGATGATGAAAACTATATGATTCGTTCAATTTTAAATTCAAATCATCTTTTAATCCAGCAAAAATCAAATCCTAATATCATTTATATTTCTTATCATAGTAGTAAAGATAGCGATCCAGCAAGTTATAAAATAGAACTTCATAAAATCTATAAAAACCTAGGCTTTGATTCTACTTTACATTTAATAGAAAGTGAAGATCAAATTGATGGAAAATTAGTTAAAAGTTTAGAACATGGTTTAAGAATGACTGATAAGGCTTTATTTAGACAAGAATTACCTATAGTATTAGAAAAATTAAAAAATAGAAATTCTTTTATGAAAGAAAATTCTATTTCTTATCCTTGTAAAAATAAAGTTTTTACTTTTAAGGATAAAGAGGATAAATTTGTTTTGGAGATTAAATAAGTGGGTTTGGTTAGATTTTTAGTTTTATTTAAATAAAAAACTTACTCTAAAATCTTTATAAAGCTTTTTAATTCATTAAAATCAAGTTTTAATTTTAAAATATTAAAAACAATTCCTGTTCCAAAAGAACCTAAGCACAAATCCTTAATCCCCCCCCCCGCTGATTGTTTTTGTAAACAAATAAGATCTAAAACAAGTTTATTGATCAGAGTATCTCCATATTCTCTTAGACTATCATTAAAATTATTTTTAAGTTTTAAGGTATGTAAAAGTTTTTCACGAAAAAAGGCATTTGAGCTTTGAAATAAAAAATAATCTATTTCTTGTTTTTCTTGTTTAAAATAGTTAAAAAATTCTTCAAAAAATAATGGAAATTTTTCCATAACAAATGAAAAAAATAAATTCCCATCTGTTTTGCCAAACTCATTAGCATTTTCATTAAATGCCTTTAATGGAGAAGTTTCTTCTAGGACAAATTCTGAAAAAATATTTTGAGAATAAAATGCTTTTTGCTGATCATTTGTTTTTTCTATCAAAATAGCACTAGCACTATCAGAAGTATTTAAAAAAGTGATTTTATCTTTAGGATTAATTTTTTTGCTTTTTACGCTTGCACAAAGTAAAATAACTTTTTTAATATTTGGATAATCAAGCAATGAAAAGGCCTGTAAGATCCCTTGTAAAAATCCCCAACAAAATGCATTCATATCAAAACATAAAGTGCGATTATCTAATTTTAAATTTTTATGAATCAAACTAGAACAAGACGGAGCTAGAAAGTCAGGAGTAAAACTTGCAAAAATTAGTGCATCAATTTCATCTTTTTTAATCAAATTTTGATTTAGTAATTCTTCTAAAGCCTTGCTTGCTAAATCACTTGCATAGGTATTTTCATCGCTTATAAAGTGATTTAATATACCACTGTTTTGTTGTAAAATTTTAAATTTATTTTCACTTAAACCAATATAGCTAAGTTCTTCTTGCTGGGTGCGAAAATTTTTAGGTAAAACTACGCTTATGGCTTTGATAGAGTGATTGTTAATTGTTAATTTCATTTATAACCTTTAATTTTATTATTACAAAAATATCATTTAATCTAAAAATCTAATTTTTAATCTCCAAAACAAATTTATCCTCTTTATCCTTAAAAGTAAATACTTTATTTTTACAAGGATAAGAAATAGAATTTTCTTTCATAAAAGAATTTCTATTTTTTAATTTTTCTAATACTATAGGTAATTCTTGTCTAAATAAAGCCTTATCAGTCATTCTTAAACCATGTTCTAAACTTTTAACTAATTTTCCATCAATTTGATCTTCACTTTCTATTAAATGTAAAGTAGAATCAAAGCCTAGGTTTTTATAGATTTTATGAAGTTCTATTTTATCTTTAGCAGGAGCACCAAAATCTTTTGCGCTATGGTAGTGAATATAGATTATATTAGAATTTAATTCTTTTTGAATTTGAATGTGTCTTTGATTTAAAATAGATCTAATTATATAATTATCATCATCTAGATAAAAAGGAGAATTTATATTACGTGTCCAATATTTTTTTACATAACAATTTAAATTTACATTTTCTCCACTAAATACAAATTCTGCAATTTCAGTCTCTCTTCCTAAAATATGTGGAATAAAAGGCATAGTGATCGCAGAATTATCAACCACCCCATCAACATACCAAGGAGCAATCTTAGCTATAAGCAAAGATAAGTATCCACCATAAGACCCCCCCCATAAATTTTAGGCAAATTTTTAAATTCAGGATAGTTTTTAACTATATCTTTTAAAGCATTGATATGATCAATTGCTGCCATAATACCATAGTTTTGATAGTCATTATTTGGTGGGATAAAATCACAATTAAAATAAGCTTTAATATCTTTTTCAATGATTTTTTCTTCTTTTAATTTTTTAATATGTTCTTCTATAGTAGGATAAAGAAGATTATAATAATTTTTCTCATCTGCTATAATATGTGATAAACCTATATTAGATAAAAGTTTTTGTATTTGATGTAAATCTTGTTCATTAGGCACAATTTTTGGATTGTATTTTTCATTTATACTTTTTCTTGCACAAAAACAATGATAAAAAACATTAACCACTACTACATCAAAATTTTTAGCTAAATATTCTCTATCAAAATCTAAAAAAGATATATTAGCATTAGCTCCAAAACCACCTATAATAAAAACTATAGCTTTTAAATCTTTACTATCATCAAAAGTAATTCTATACTCAAGCTTACTTTCTCTTTTTATATTAAGTTCAACATCATCACAAGAATTTATTTCATAAAATTTATTTATTAGCACTCATTTCTCCTAATAAAACATAAACCTTACTAGCAATATTTTTGAAATTTTCATTTTTACTTAAACTAACACAAGCTTTATCCTTAGAATTAGAAGTAAAATCTGCATTTTCTAAAGCCTCTAAAGAAGAAGTATTGGCTACATTTTCTATGAGATTTTTTATAGTATCATTGCTTGCAATTCCCATTAAAGTAAAATTTGGCTTATCAATAAAAATGAGTTTGATACATTTATCATCATTACCAACTTTAAAAAAAGCTTCTTTAGTACCGCTAATCTGACTTAAATCTACATTTTGAATTTCTTTTACATTGCTCATTGCTCTAAGGGTAGAAAGTTTATCATTTTTTAAAGCATAAATACTCAAATCATTAATTAAAATTTTAAGATTATTTAAAGATTTACTGAGCTCTGCTTCATCTTTACTGATGTTTAATTTTGGCAAAGCAATAGCTGCTAAAATTCCTAAAATAATAATTACAAAAATAAGCTCTAAAATAGTAAAAGCTTTTTTCATTTTATTTCCTTAAATTTTTGAAAAATTAAGTGACTTTGGACTTAAAATTTCTTGTTCAATATTTACAAAATCTTTATTTTTATAAGCATCTATAGCTGCTCTTGCTATCATTAAAGCATTATCAGAGCAATAAGCAAGAGGAGCTAGATACAACTTAGTATTATATTTTTCGCATAATTTTTCTACTTGAGAGCGTAAATTCAAATTTGCACTAGCACCCCCAACAATACCAAAAAATTTAAAAGAATATTTTTTAAAAATCTTTTCTAATTTATCTAATATATGCAAACAAGCGGCATTTTCAAAGGCATAAGCAATCTCAGCTTTTATACCCTCATCTAAATTTTTATATTTTAATATCTCAAGTCTTACTTGATTTTTAAGCCCTGAAAAACTATAGTTCAAATCCTTTGAATGCAACATAGGCACAGAAAAATTTAAATTTTTATGAACTGCTTTTTTAGCCAGATTTTCAATCTCAACTCCACCAGGATAAGATAAATTCATCATTTTTGCTACTTTATCAAAACTTTCCCCAAAACTATCATCACAAGTTCTTGCTATGATATTTAAATTTTTATTTTTATCAAGATTTATTACCATAGTATGACCACCACTTACAAGCAAAATACCCATATCAAGCAAAAGTTCTTGTTCTAAAAATAAAGAATAAATATGCCCTTTTAAATGGTTGATTGCAATCAAAGGAATATTAAGACTTAAAGATAAAATTTTTGCCATAGTAATACCATTTATCAAACTTACACTAAGCCCAGGTTCATTAGTTACAGCTATAGCACAAAGCCTATCAAAATAAATTTTACATTGTTCTAAGATATTTGGCAAAGCTGCATTGTGAAGTCTTGCAGCAAGCTCTGGTACTACTCCACCATATTTGCAATGTTCTTTTTCTTGAGAAATTTTTTTATAAAAAATACATTTAAAATTATCTTTATTTATAATTGCTATAGAGCTATCATCACAAGAACTTTCTATAGCTAAAATAAGATTTTTCATTCAAACTCCACTAAAATAGAACCTAAAAATTTATCTTTTTTACTTGCTGATTTTAAAATTTGCATATTTGGAATTTTAACATTTTTAATAAGCTTATCTTTTTCATTTTGTTTTAAAAATTGTTCTTGTAAATTAGCTCCTCTTAGCTCGTAAAATTCAACACGATAAATTTTTCCATTCCTATCTAAAGAATATTCTTTTTGCATATTTTTTTTATAAATTACTATATTACTCTCATCTTTTGAATGATCAAAACCTATCACATTTGCACGAACATTTTGCATCTTTGGTATTAAAAAATTATCTTTTATTTTTATTTTTTCACCAAAAGAATATGTTTGAGTTTTATTTTGATCAACAATAATTTCTACCTTATTAAAGGCATCGCTAAATTCAAAATATTCTGGATAAATTCTCGTTTGAAATCTATTCCCGTATTGGATAAAAAATGAATTATTTTCAGCAATAACTGCTGTGAGTTCATTACTAGCATTATATGTTAAATCCTTATTAACCGGAAAGGGCAAAAATTTAATCACTTTTCTAGGATTTTCAAGCCATAGTAAAATTTTATCATTGAAAAGTTTTACTTCAATTTCTTTATTAATTGCCTTATAAACACCTTCTGGGGTTAATTCAAAATTTCTACTAAATTCAATCCCTGCTGTTTTTAAATAATTTTCTACAGCCAAAAGATGGTAATACGCCCTTAAATGAACTGCTAAATTTTTACTTGCTTCATTGGCAAATGCGGCCTTATGATGTGATATAACAAAATACGTTAAAGCTTTTAGCATTTGAGTATCACCAGATTCTCTTGTTTTAGTATTTTTTAAAAAATATTCATGTTTTGGATCAACCAAATAAGAATTTACTTGATTAATGGTTTGAGTGGCTATATTCTCAAGATCATTGTATTTACTTGCATTAATTTCACTTGTATCTATAACGCTTGAATTACCCCAACGATTAGGATTTTTTAACGAATTTATATAAGTTGGATGATAAAAACCCCAGCCATCATGTAAATTGATAACCATACCTACTTCAGGTCTTAAAATCAATTCTTTAATACGTTTAATGGTATTAAAATCAGGATCTTTTGGACTAATATTTGCAAATTTTCTATTTAAATCTCCGTTGGTTCCTCTGCTTCTTTTAATAATACTATCAAAAGCAAGATTTGGAGCAACTATAATCTTACCTTTGGTAATATTGTAATCACTTAACAATAAACTTGCTGCATGAAATCCTCCTGGCTCATCTCCTTGGATTCCTCCAAAAATCAAAACCGTATTATTATCATCTAAACTTCTACCATTTTCTCCTACGCTAAATTCAAGATTGTAAGCAAAAATTTGTGTTAAAAAAATAAAAAAAACCAATAAATATTTCATTTTACCCCGTTATTTTAAATAATATCTCACTCTTTTATCGTATTCAAAAATATCCTCAATGCTTGAAATTTTTGGATATCCAAAATGATTTAGAACTTTAAAAATATTTTTTGAAATATCCAAGAAACTGCATTCTTGATTTAAAAATTTTTTTACCATAATCTCATTTGCCCTATTAATTAAAACTCCAATTTGAGGATGGCTTAAAAATTCATCTTTTAATGCAAAAATAGGATATTTTTTAATGCTTATTTTATAAAATCTCAAACTTGGTAATTTAGTAAAATCTATAGCTTTTAAAATTTTATATTGGTTATTTTTAAAAAGAGCTTGAGAAATGGCTAATTTCATATCAGCATAAGAAAAATACGCTGTACTAGTACCATCTTTAAATTCACACATAGCGTGGATTAAAGATTTTGGCTCAATGAGTGCATCAATATTTTTAGTATTAAATAAATAATAAGCCTCTATAATTTCAAAAAGTTTATTGACCATGGTGGCACTATCAATGGTAATTTTTGCTCCCATATTCCAATTTGGATGTTTTAGCGCATCTTGAGCTTTCATTTTGGATAAATCTTTAATTTTATTCTTCCAAAACGCTCCCCCGCTAGCTGTAATAAAAAGTTTATTAATATTTTTTTGATTTTTTATTAAAAA
Source organism: Campylobacter novaezeelandiae (assembly GCF_004323845.1). Lineage (GTDB taxonomy): Bacteria > Campylobacterota > Campylobacteria > Campylobacterales > Campylobacteraceae > Campylobacter_D > Campylobacter_D novaezeelandiae. The sequence goes on from NZ_QPGR01000011.1 coordinate 29,494, forward strand.
ATTTAAAGCACAATGTTCACTATCAATAGGTCTAATCTTAGCTCCCTTTAAAAACTCTCCAGCTATAACTAAACTTTCTTTATTGGCTAAAGCGATTTCTTTTCCAAGTTCTTTTGCCTTTAAAGAACTTCTTAAGCCATCAAAACCTACAATAGCATTAACAAACAATTTATCTTCACATTCTTCAAGAATTTTTTCCAACCCTTCTTGAGAGCTAAAAACATTTTTATGATTGACATAAGATTTATTTTTTGGATTTTTAATACAAACAAATTTAGGTTTAAATTCAGCAATTTGTTCATTTAATAATTTAATATTATCCCCACAAGCTAAAGCTGAAACAGGAATTTTATAGCGTTTAGCTAATCTTAAAGTATTAACCCCTATACTTCCTGTGCTACCATAAAGAATCATAAAAGAACAACCATTACAAAAGAAGCAATTATTATAGCATCAATTCTATCTAAAATTCCCCCATGGCCTGGAATTAAATCTCCACTATCTTTTATCCCTGCATCTCTTTTAAAATAACTTTCAATCAAATCTCCAATTACAGCAAAAATCGAAGCAAAAAAAGAACAAATTAAACTTAACCAAAAATCATAAACGAAGATTCCCATTAAAGTTCCTATCAAAGTACCAAAAATAATTCCTCCTATAACACCTTCTAAAGTTTTTTTTGGACTTGTTGCCGAAAAAGGTGTTTTTCCTATAAGTTTTCCAATAAAATATGCCATACTATCACAACTTGCAACAATTAAGATAAGCCAACACAAAGCAAACATTCCAAAACTTAAATACACCTGCCAGAGTGCTAAAATAGGTAAAGTAGGATAAAGATAAATAAAAGATAATTTTAAATTTTCAGCTTTTTTATATACTAAATATCCAACAATCAATAAAAAAGCCAAAATTCCAAACAATAAAGCTTCTTTTGTTAAACTTCCCACAATAAAAGTAATAAAAACTGGAATGATTGAAGCATTTTCTAATTTAAAAAGATTTTTTGCTTCATAAAATGCAAAATATAATAAAGCTGCAAAAACAATAAAATTTATAACAAATTGGTTGATTAAAGCAACAATTGCTATTGCTATAATCATTATAAAAGCTGAAATTATTCTCGTTTTATCAAACATTTTTTTTCCTAAATACTCATATCTAAATGATGAATATTTTTTTGTTGTTCTTCACTTTGTTCTTCTTCATCATTTTCCTTATCTTTTTGATTATTTTTAAACTTTTTTTTCTTTTTTTCTTTTTCATCTTGAGAACGTTCTTTAACTTCTTGACTAATCTCTTTTGTTTCGTTTACCTTTTCAAGTTTATCAATTGTTTTTTCTTTATCTTTAAACTCATTCATATTTGCAATAGACGCAAAACCTTCTTTAGCTAATTCATTGCTTGTTTGAGTTGCTGGATAAGTCATATTTTGATTGATAAAATTCATATTACCTATAGGAGAGACTGGCATTTTACTCCTTTATTATTTTAATACTCTTAAAATTTATATAATTTACAAAAGCTTTTTCTTTAACTTTAACAAAATTTCTCTTTGTATAATCGACTATATAAGCACCTGACTTTAAATTTGAAAAATTTACACAAAGTTTTGCCGCAAATTCTACCACTTCTTCATTTATTTTTTGTTTATTTGAAGTAATAAAAACATGTGCACTAGAAAAATCTTTAACATGAAACCATAAATCTTCTTTTTTTGCATTTTTAAGTAAATATTCATTACCTCTTTCATTTTTTCCAACACTAATCTTAAATTCATTAAAATAAAAATCTATAATATTAGAATCTTTTTGTATTTTCTTATTTTCATTTAATTTTTTCTTTGGAAGTAAAAGTTCTAATTCAAAAAGATCTTTAGCCTTTTCTAAAAGTTTATAAAGTTTTTCATAAAAATAAAGTTTTTCTAAAAGATTACTTCTTTCAATGCTTATATTTTTAGCCCTTTGTTTGAGCTTTTTTGATTTTTTATAAAAAATATTTGCACTTTGTTTTGGATTACAATCTAGATCGAAAAATATAGTCTTGCCATAAAAATCTTTAAGTTTAAATTTTCTTTCATATTCTTTTAAATTATTTAAATTTGCAAATAAAACATCTGCTCTAAAACTATAATCTTCAGCTTCTTTTAATAAATCATCTTCCTTTTCTAAAGAGGATAAATATTTTTTTATCGTTTGCATTTTTTTATTAAGAGTATTTAATTTTATATTTTTACATTCTTCTAATCTTTTTTGATATAAATTGTCAAATTGTTCTTGAAAATACTTTTTAAAATCTTTAATTTCTTTGTATTCTTCTTTAATTTCATAAGGTTTTAAATTTTCTAATTTTAAATTAGGTTTTATAGGACGAAAACTTTTATCAATGTGTCTTAAAGCTTCTATAATTATATTGTTATAATCTGTAATAATAGCATTCGTATTTCTACCTGTAAATTCAAAATAAATTTTATTTTGATAATTTTTATAAGCCTTTTGATTTTCTGTATAAAAGCACAAAATACGATTATTTTCTAAAACCTCGATATCTTTAATATAAGCATTATTAAAATATTTTTTAAGCATAAAATCAAAAGGAGCATTATAAGTTTTTACAGTAATTTTAGCTTGATAAATAGCGCTTAAAGATCTATTTAGATCTATAATAAATTTTTGTCTATCTAAGCTTAATTCTAAGATATTATCATCAATGCGTCTTATAAAATCAATTTTCTTAAAGTCAATAAAAAAATTTTTAATTTGCAAAAGCTCGTTATATTTCATATCTAATTATAAAATACTTTTGCAAATTTATGATAAAATCTTGTATTAAATTTAAAGGTATCGATGAAAAAATTAAACTTTGATTGTGTTATTTTATGCGGAGGAAAGTCAAGTCGTATGGGACAAGATAAAAGTCTTTTAATGTTAGACTCTAAGACCCTTACGCAATTTCAATTTGAAAAATTTTCTATCATTTTTAAAAAAGTTTTTATTAGCGCTAAAAATGATAAATTTCAAGGTGCTTTTAAATTAATATTAGATGATGCCAATTTTAACGGATATTCCCCAATGTTAGCTCTTTACTCTATATTAAAAAGCTATAAAAATAATTTTGTTTTTATTATTAGTGTTGATACTCCTAATATTGGTTTTAAAGAAATTGATCATCTAGCTCGATTTACAAAACAAGATTATAAAGTCATTATTGCTAAAACTAAAAAATATAATCATCCATTATGTGGTTTTTATCATAGTTCTTTAGCTCCACTTTGCAAAGAATTATTAGAAAAAAATGAACATAAAATTGGGATCTTACTTGATAAGGTTAAGATTAAAAAAGTATATTTTGATAACGAAGATACCTTTATTAATCTAAATTTTTATCAAGAATATGAAATTTTTAAAAGAAGATTAAATGAATAAATTTTTGTTATTTATACTATTGAGTGCAATTTTATATGCTAATGATTTTCAAAAAGCTTTAGAATATGAACAAAAAGGTGAATTTAAAAAGGCTATGCAAATTTATAAAAAACTAGCCTTAAGAGAACAGCATTTAAATATAGACTCAAACACAACATTAAAAAATAAAGATGCTATTTCAGTCAAACAAGAATCCAAAACTAACTTGACAGATTATATAGAAAAAGGGAAATTAAACGCCTTTGGAATAAAAACTTACAAAATGAATTATTTTCTACCCTTAGCATATAATTTTGCGTCCACTAATCAAGACTATAACAAAATGGAAGCAAAATTTCAAATCAGTATAAAAAAACATTTATTTGAAAATTTGTTTGGTTTAAACGAGAAATATTATATAGCTTATACTCAAACTTCATGGTGGCAAATTTATAATCACTCTTCTCCTTTTAGAGAAACAAACTACCAACCAGAGTTTTTTGTTGATTTTCCACAAAATAATGAAATATTTAAAAATTTACGCTTAGGATTACTACACGAATCCAATGGACAAGGAGATGAAAATTTAAGATCAAGATCATGGAATAGAATTTATCTTAGTAGCTCTTTTTTATACGGGAATTTTTTATTTACTCCTCGTATTTGGTATAGAATTCCAGAAAGCAAAAACACTGATGATAATCCAGCAATTATTCATTATATGGGGAATTTCGATATTAATTTAACCTATTTTAATAAAAAATTCTTTGTAAATACACTTATTAGAAATAATCTTAAATTTTCAAATAACAAAGGGGCTTTACAAATTGATTTAGGTTATGATTTATTTGATAATGGTATATATTGGTATTTGCAATATTTTAATGGATACGGGGAAAGTTTAATCGACTTTAATAAAAAAGTTCAAAGGTTATCAAGCGGATTCTTGATTTCTTATTAAAGAAATCAAGAATGAATTAAAAGCTCTTGTAAAAAAGCTGAATTTAATTCTTCATTAATATTTAAAGCTAATCTTTTATCCTTAAAATTTTCATTGATTTTAATAATACTTTTTCCAAAAGCTTTTAAACAGCTAAAAGCAATACCTTCAAAATCAAGTCCACCACAAAGATAAATTAAAGGCATTCTTAAAGACTTACTTACATCGAGTTTTGCCTCCATTTCATTAATAGAAAGTTTAAAATCATAAGGACTTGGATGTTTAAAATGGTAATTTAAAGCATAATCTATAAATTCTTTTTTATCTTCTAAAAATTTTCCCTTTGCTAAAATAAAATTAAGTTCAAAAAATTTCCATATATCTTTTGAAGGCATAGATTCTTCATTGAAATTTTCTTGTATAAAATTGTATTGTGATGGAAATTGCTTTGAGTAATTTTCTACAAGTTTAGCTCCAAGTTTATTTTTAGATATATTGTTTAAAACTATCTTAAGATTACTTTCAAATTCAAAATTCAAAAAATTACAAATATTTTGCTTTTCGTCTTTATATAAAATTTCACTATTTTCTTTTAACGAAAGCACAATTTCATCTTCTTTGATTGTGTTTTTTAAATCTTCATATGTAAGATTATAATTTTTAAGAATTTTATTTTCATTTTTTTGTGAAAACTTTGCATAAGCAAAAGCATTTGCCATAGGTTTTTCAAGAAAACCAAAATCATCCCAAAAATCCTTTTCGCTACAAGCTATACAACCATGCCCAGAAGCAACTGGCCACGAAGTTTTAGCATTAAATTTAACTTTTGGACAATTATTATAAGTATAAGGACCTTTGCAACCTACTTTAAATAAGCAAGCACCATTTTTAGCTGCTTCATCATCAAAATGTTCAGCAAATTCTCCACTTTCAAATTTAGCTTTTCTCTCACACAAATCATGCAAACATTTTCCATATGCCCATAAAGGACGGTTTTGACTATCAAGTTCTGGTAAAATTTTAAAAAGTGAGAAAAATATTAAATTTGCTACTATATTAATATCACTTGGAGGACAACCTGGAATATTAACAACTTTTTGTGTTAAAACTTCAGAAATTCCACAAGTTTTTGATGGATTAGGATAAGCAGCTTGAATTCCTCCAAAAGAAGAGCAAGTACCTATAGCAAAAATTGCGTTAGCTTTTCTAGCAACCTTTTCTAAAATCTCATAACCACTTTCTGCGTGTGCACCTATAGTTAAGAAAAAAGTATCAATAGCTGCTACTGCACCTTCTACGGCCAAAATAAATTCTTCTTCTAAAAGATTTTCTAATAATTCCTCAGCTTTACTTCCATTAGCAGCCATTAAAGTTTCATGATAATCTAGAGAAATAAAATCAAAAATTAATTCATCAAAACTAGGGCTTGCACTTCTTAATAAGCTTTCAGAACAACCCGTACATTCACAAAGATGGAGCCAAAGAACCTTAGTTTTTGGAGCTAATTCAAAAACTTTTTTAGCCAAAGGGATTAAATCGTTACTTAAACCTAAATGTTTCATAACGCTTTTAAGGCTTTCTTCATTAATACTTTTTTCTTCTTTATTATTAGAACTTAATAATTTTTCAATTTGATTTTCAAGTATAATTTTTAATTCATCATTGTTTGCCATATTAATTTCCCTAATATTAATTACTTCCACATATTTTTGTGCAACCATTTTCATCAATTTCAATATCACTCATACCCATGATATTAAAACCTGCATCCACATAATGAATTTCACCTGTAACTCCACTTGCTAAATCACTAAGTAAATAAAGTGCAGAGTTTCCAACCTCATCTATGGTAATATTTCGTTTAAGTGGTGCATTGGTTTCATTATATTTTAATATCATTCTAAAATCACCTATGCCACTTGCCGCCAAAGTTTTAATAGGACCGGCTGAAATAGCATTAATACGTATTTTTCTTTGTCCTAAATCTCTTGCTAAATACCTTACAGAACTTTCAAGAGCAGCCTTTGCAACACCCATAACATTATAATGAGGCACATATCTTACCCCGCCTAAATAACTCAAGGTTAAAATCGAACCATTTTCATTTAAAAGAGGTAATAAAATCTTAGTTAAAGAAAGCAAAGAATAAACAGAAGTCTGCATAGCAATATCAAAAGCTTCTTTTGAAGTTTCTAAAAAAGAATTTTCCAATGCTTCTTTTGGAGCAAAGGCTACAGCATGAACAATAAAATCTATATTTTGCAAATCTTTTTTAAGATTAAACGCCAAATTAGCTAAATGCTCTTCTTTATTAATATCTAGTTCATATATAAAATTAGAATTAAATTCTTGTGCTATAGGTTCAACCCTTTTTTTAAGAGCATCATTTAAAAAAGTAAAGGCTAACGTAGCTCCTTCTCTTGCACAAGCCTTTGCAATGCCATAAGCAATAGATTTATTATTAGCAATACCTACTATTAATCCTTTTTTACCTTTCATTAACATGAATTATCCTTTATTAATTTAATAAAATTTTCTATCTTTAAGGCAGCCGTTCCAATTAAAACCCCATCGCAATGATTAATATTTAAAATTTGGGCAATATTATTTTCATTCACACTGCCACCATATAATAACTTAGCTTTACTCAAAGAGTTTAAAAAATTTAATACATTTTCTATATCTTTTAAATCAGCACTAATGCCGCTTCCAATAGAATAAATAGGCTCATAAGCTATAATTAATTTATCGTATTTTAAATCAATATTTTCTAATTGTTTTCTTAAAAATTCATTTGTTTTATTTTCTTTTTTAGTTTTAATATCTTCACCAATGCAAAAAATAACTTTAAAACCATATTTTTTTGCAAAATCAAATTTTTCTTTAATAAAATCATTATTTTCAAATTTTCTTCTTTCAGAATGCCCAATTAAAACACATTTTATACCAAACTCATCTAAATGCTCTTTTCCTATCTCACCTGTATAAGCTCCATTAATACAAGGATAAAAATTTTGTGCTCCTTGAGTAAAATTTAAATCCTGCTCTAAAAAAGCTATGCTGGGAGGAAAAACAATAATTTCGTTGTTTTTATCCCAAGATAAACGATTTAATTGATCAGCATAAAGTTTAAAAGTGGATCTTGTATGATTACATTTTAAATTTGCAGCAAAAATCATTCATAAACCTTTATTCTTAAAGGTTTAATTCCTGGCAGTTCTTTTCCCTCTATAAGCTCTAAAGAAGCACCTCCACCAGTTGATATAAAAGTAACCTCATCAGCATCACCAGCACGCGCCACAACATCCGCAGTATCGCCACCACCTATAACAGTAGTTGCGTGACTCTCGCTAATATAATGGCTCATTTTTATACTACCTTTACTGAATTTATCAATTTCAAATACACCCATAGGACCGTTCCACCAAATTGTTTGAGCATCTGCTATAACTTCCTTAAAAAGACGGACACTTGCAGGACCAATATCAAGCCCCATCCAATTAGATGGAATTTCTTGTGCTGGAGTAAATTTCATTACTGCATCAGCACTACAAGAAGGAGCTGCAACTACATCTACTGGTAAATAAATTTTAACTCCTAATTCTTTTCCTCTTTGAAGAATTTTTTGTGCTTCTTCTATAAGCTCCTCTTCTAAAAGAGAATTCCCTATATTAAAGCCTTGAGCCTTAAGAAAAGTAAAGGCCATACCTCCACCTATAATAAGCTTATCAACTTTTGGTAAAAGATTGGTTAAAGCTTGAAGTTTCCCGCTAACTTTTGAACCACCCACAACAGCTACAAAAGGTCTAGTTGGATGTTTTATAAGATTACTTGCAAAATTAATTTCTTTTTGGAGCAAAAAACCAGCACATTTGGTTTTATCATCAAAAAATCTTGTAATTGCTTCAACGCTTGCATGAGATCTATGACAGACCCCAAAAGCATCATTAATATAAATTTGTGCCATAGATGCAAGTTCTTTAGCTAAATTTTCATCATTTTTAGTTTCGCCTTTTTCAAAACGCAAATTCTCAAGCATTAAAATTTCACCAGATTTTAATTCACTAGCCTTTTTTTTCGCATCTTCTCCAATAACGTCTTTAGCAAGTAAAACCTCTTTGTTTATAAGATTTGACAATCTCTTAGCAATAGGTTCTAAAGAGTATTTTGAACTAATCTCTTTAGGGCGCCCCAAATGAGAAGCTAAAATAATGCTACATTTATTATCTAAACAATACCTTATAGTTGGAATAGCCGATCGAATACGTCTATCATCTGTAATGTTTAAAAAATCATCTTGCGGGACATTAAAATCACATCTTATAAAAACTTTTTTTTGATTTAGATCAATGTCTTTTATAGAAATAATATTATCCATTTTAAGCCTTCATTATAAAAACAGCCATATCAACTAAACGTGAAGAATATCCCCACTCATTATCATACCAAGCTATAATCTTTGCCAAATCATCATCAATAACCTGCGTTAAATCACTCGCAATAATAGCACCATAAGAAGAGGTGATAAAATCACTTGAAACTCTTTGTTCATCATCTACACATAAAATGCCTTTTAAAGTTGTTTTTTCAGCTTCTCTAAAAGCATTATTTATTTCATCTTTACTAACTTTTCTTGCGAGCAATACTGTTAAATCCACACTTGATACATCAGCCACTGGGACTCTCATGCTTTGACCGTGCAATTTCCCATCAAGCTCTGGCATTACAAGCTTCATAGCTTTAGCAGCTCCTGTAGAGGTTGGTATAATATTTTGCGCTGCTGCTCTGCTACGTCTTTTATCATTTGCTTTAGCATCAATAAGACTTTGTCCGTTTGTATAAGCATGGATTGTGCTCATCAATCCTTTTTTTATACCAAAACTATCTTCTAAAACGCGACAAATAGGACCTAAACAATTTGTAGTACAACTTGCATTAGAAATGATTTTTTCATTTTTATAAGAATTAGAATTTACCCCCAAAACATAAGTTGGAGTATTATCTTTTGCCGGAGCACTCATAATCACTTTTTTAATGCCTTGATTTAAAAACTCTTCACATTTTTCTTTATGCAAATGAACCCCTGTGCACTCTAACACAACTTCTGCTCCATATTTTGCAAAATCAAGTTCCTTAATATTGCGACTTTTAAATACTTTAATTTTTTTATCATTAATAATTAAATGTTCATCATCACTACTTACTTCACCTTTAAATAAACCATGAACAGTATCATATTTAAAAAGATATTTTATAAGCTCAATATCTGTTGTATCATTAATTGCCACAAGTTCAACATCTTCTCTTTCGCAAATAATTCTTGCTACGCATCTTCCAATACGTCCAAAACCATTTATAGCAACTTTTATAGCCATTTAATTTCCTTTTGCAAAATAAAATGCTAATATTCTACAAAAAAAAGGTTAAAATTTTAATGAAAATTGCAGTTTTTGGTGGAAGTTTTGATCCTCCTCATAAAGGGCATAACGCTGTTGTAATGCACTCTTTAAAAAATTTGGATATTGATAAACTTATTATTATGCCAACCTTTATTAGCCCATTTAAGGATAAGTTTTTAGCAGATGAGAAACAAAGACTTTCTTGGATAAAAAAAATTTGGGGTTCAATGAAAAAAATTGAAATTTCTAGTTTTGAAATTGATCAAAAAAAACCTGTTCCTAGTATCATCAGCGTAAATCATATTTTAAAACTTTATACACCAGAAAAACTTTATTTTATCATAGGGGCTGATCACTTATCAACACTTCATCTATGGCATAATTACCAAGAACTTTGCAAAAAAGTAGAATTTGTTATTGCACAAAGAGATAATATAGAAATTCCAAAAAAATTTAAAAACCTAAACACACAAATAAATATCTCTTCAACACTTATAAGAACAACTTTAGAAGTAGAAGAAGTTTGTGATGAAATCAAAGAAGAAGTAAAAGAGTATTACTTAAAATTACAAAAAATTGATACAATAAAAATAAACTAAGGATTAAAATGCAAAAAAGAATTGAACAAATTGTTAAAATTTTAGATGATAAAAAAGCAGAAGAAATCAAAAGTTTTGATATGCAAGAAGAAGATTATTTTGTCAAATATGTAATTATTGCTTCAACTTTAGGAGAAAAGCATTCTTTATCTTTAATCGACGAACTAAAGATAAAACTTAAGGAACAAAACGAAACATTTTTACATATAGAAAGTTCAGAAGATTGGTCAGTGATTGATTTGGGAGATATTTTAATTCACTTATTAACCCCTCAATATCGCGCAATCTATAATATTGAGGAGCTTTTGGAAAATCTTAAGAGATTAAAATCGAATTAAAGATTATCTATATACTCTTCAATCTCTTTTTTAATTTTATCTTTTTGATCTTTTAAAGCTCTTTTTTTAGCTTTATATTCAGCTTTACTCATATAATCTTTTTGATTATTTAATTCTTTTAGCTGTTGTTCTATTTTTTCTACTTCTTGTTCTTTTAATTTCTTAGCTTCTAATTTTTTGTCATAAAATAAAGGATCTTTTGCACAATCATTTTGCACTTGTTTTAAAGCAAGTTCAAGACTTAATGTTCTTGCAGTATTTCCATTGGCTTTTGAAAAAGAAATCTCTTTATTAATGCGTTCTATTTTTTTATCACACTCATTTGCAAAAAGCAACCCAGAAAAAACAAATAAAAATACTATAACTTTTTTCATTAATTCTCCTTTGTGAAATTAAAGGGAAAATTATAATTCCGTTAACATAAATTTTTTATTAATATCCTCAAATAATGAATTTACCATGTTTTTAAGATTTTTTACTTCTTCCTCGCTTTGTGCTTCAAAACGCATAATTAAAAAAGGGCTAGTATTTGATGCACGAAGTAGTGCCCAGCCATATCCAAAATCTATCCTTACTCCATCTATTTCACATAAAGATTTAACATCTTTTAAGGCACCCTTCTCTATAGCTTTTTTAAATTCATCCACTAAAATAAATTTAAATTTTTCTTCTACAGCAATTTTAATTTCTGGTGTCGCATAAAGTTTAGGTAAAGAATTTATCATACTCTCTAAATCATAACCCTTATAAGCAAGTTCTAAAGTTCTAAAAAGAGCATAAATTCCATCATCATAACCAAAATATTTATCTTTAAAAAATATATGACCGCTTACTTCAGCCGCTAAATCGATATTTTTTTCTCTCATCATTTGCTTAATATTAGAATGTCCTGTCTTGCCCATAAATATAGTTCCAAATTTCGAAACCTCATCAAAAAGATTTTTACTACATTTAACCTCACCTAAAACTCTAGGATTATTAATATTTTTAGCAAAAAGATAACAAAGCTCATCTCCGCAAAAAATATGATTTTGACTCAAAACTACTAATCTATCTGCATCTCCATCAAAAGCAAATCCTAAATGACAATTTTCATTTTCTTTTAAAAAATCTTGTAAAGGCTTTAAATTTTCAACTTCAGTTGGATCAGGAGAATGATTTGGAAAATTTCCATCAGGTTCTTTAAATAAAATATGCGCTTTTAACTGAAGTTCTTTAATTAAAGTTTCTATAACCACTCCAGCAGCTCCATTGGCACAATCTACAACGAAAGGATAGGAAAAATTTTTAAGCGTTTTAAAATGTTCACACATATAAGATATATAAACATTTAAAATATCATATTTTTTAACTTTAAAATTATCTTCTATCTCATCATCTAAATATTTATAAACTTCTTTAGAAAATTCTTTAAGTTCTTTCCCAAAAAAACTTTCTTTATGAATGGTTATTTTAAAACCATTATAGTCTTTTGGATTATGAGAACCTGTTATCATAATGTTTGCATCAAATTTAAATCCTTCATAAAGACTAAAATACCCTAAAGGTGTTGGAACAAGTCCTATATCATAAACTTCTATTCCTGCTTTGTTAAGACCACTTACTAAATAATTAAAAAGTTCTTTTGCGCTATATCTTGCATCATAACCAACACTTACGTTTTTACAAGATCTTTCAAGCATAAGAAGTCCTAAAGCATATCCTATAGCTTTAACACTTTTTTCATTTAATTCTTTATTATAAATTCCTCTGATATCGTATTCTCTAAAAATAACATCAAACACAAAAAACTCCTTATAAATTATACATCTAGTATAGAAAGAAAAAATTTGCTACAATTTTACATTAATATTTATAAAAGTCAAAAGGAAAAAAGATGGATGAAGAAATAGAAAACGAAGGAAAAAAGAAAAAAGGTGGATTATTAGTTATTATTATTGTTGTTTTATTATTTATATTGCTCCTTGGTATGATGGGAATTATTGCTTGGCTTATTAGTTCCTCTTCAGGAGATGAAAACGAGGTTAAAGAAGCTCCAAAAGAAGAAATGGCAACAAATAAAACACCAAAGGTTAAAGCTTCTAATCAACAAAGAGGAAGTGATTTTTCTAATATAGGCCCTATGTATCCACTTGATCCTTTTACCTTAAATTTATTAAGTGATAGTGGTTCAAGATATGTAAAATGCACGATACAATTAGAGCAAAACACCGAACTTTTAAAACCAGAACTTGATAAAAAAGTTGCAATTATTAGAGATATCATTATTAGAACGCTTACAGCTAAAACTTTTGAAGAGATAAGCACTGCAAAGGGAAAAGAAAGACTTAAAGATGAAATTACTGGAAAGATTAATGAAATTTTGACAGATGGTTTTATTAAAAATGTTTATTTTACAGATTTTGTAGTTTCTTAAAATGGAAGTAGGTTGTGACATTGTTTGTATATCTAGAATAGAAAAAATTTATCAAAGACACGGTAAAAACTTTTTAGATAAATTTCTTAGTATAGAAGAACAAAAATTAATTAAAAATTCAAAAACTTTAGCAGGATTTTGGGCAGCTAAAGAAGCTGCCTCAAAAGCTCTTGGAGTAGGGATTTCTTTAGAATGTGATTTTTTTGATATACAAATTTCTAAAACTAAAAAAAATGCACCTGTTCTTAATTTTTCATCAAAAATCAAAGAAAAATTCAATATTAGCTCACAATCTCTTAGTATCTCTCACGATGGAAATTTTGCCATAGCAGTTGTTGTATTAACAAGGAATTAAATGCCTTTTTCAAAACCTGATTTTTTACCAAAACTTTTAGAATTTTTATCCAATGCCAATATAGAAAATAAGGAATTAAAAAATATCATGCCTGATATTTTTACCAAAAGAGATTTCAATAAACTTATAATGCTAAATCTATCAAATTTAGGTATAGCAAGACTTGTTATAAAAACTCAAGATTGTTTAAAACTTGAACTCTTAAAAGATAATTATCATATTAGTGATAATTTAGAATTAGATATAAATATTAACCAGTTAAAAAATCCTAGTAATTCTTTATTAGATATTTTAAAAATTTATCATCCAAAAAGTGATTTTAAGGAATTAAATATTTATCAAAATGATAAATTTAATAAAAAAATTATTTTTATAATAACCAATGAAATTCCTAAAATTTTTAAAGAATTTTATAAAAAATATCCTTATAAAAATTACGGCTTAGGAAGTTTTTCGCAATATAATTATTATGATAACGTAAAAGAATCAAAATGGCATTATTTTACCATTTTATCCCCTTTTAGCGCCCAAACAATAAAAATCAACTTTTTAATTAATGAAAAAAAATTTTTAGATAAAGAGCAAATAAATGATTTTATAGTTAATTTAAATGAAAATGAGTGATTAAACTTGCTTTCCTATAGTTTGATTATCAAGACCTCTTTTTAAAATTAAATCAACAACTGGTTGTTCTCTTTTATTGGCTCTTTTACAATGATCTTTTTGAAAAAAATCAGTGATCTTAATAACCACCCTAGCCCATCTTTTATGATGTCTTTCTCTCCACGCATGAGAAGAAACACTCTCCCATGCATAACCATTAAATAAACTTGCATTAACAAAATGATCTAATGCTCTTACACCTTGTCTTGCTCTTTTTACGCTAAAAAAAATCCCAACAAAAACTATAAAAATATAACCTATTACAGCCAAAGGAACAATGGCGCATAATAATAAAGTTCCTGCTAATTTTTCTTTCATTTTTTCCTTTTGATAAATTTGATATTCATTCCATTAGCCGAACGGACAGTCAATCTACCTACAACATCTGGAATAAATCCTTCTTGTAATTGTAGTTTATATTTTCTTAAAATATTAGCAAGAATTAAAATAGCTTCTTGCATAGCAAATGCCTGACCTATGCAAATTCTTTCCCCCATACCAAAAGGAAGATAGGCATCTTTTTTATAGTCGCCTTCAAAACGAGAAGGATTAAATTCATTTGGTTTTTCCCAATAATTTTCATGTCTTTGAATAAGCCAAGGAGCGACAACAACTCCCGAACCTTTTTTTACAAATTTATCTCTTATTTTGGTATCTTGTTTTGCCTCTCTTGCAAAAAATCCCACAGGAGGGTAAAGCCTTAAAGATTCTTTAAAAATATTTGTAAGAATTTTAAATTGTTTTAAATGGGTTATTTCGATATCTTTTCCTTGCAAAATCTCTTCAATCTCCTTATAAGCTTTCTCTTGCTCATCTTCAAATGAACTTAAAAGATACAAAGTCCAAGTTAAAGAACTAGCTGTTGTTTCATGGCCAGCTAAAAAGAGCATTGCTACTTGATCTAAAATTTCCTCAAAAGAGAACCTTTTATTTGTATTAGCATCTATTACACAGAGTAAAGACTCAAGTATATCAAATTCATTTGTATTTTGCGGATCAAAACTCTCATATCTTGGCTTGATGATTTCACTTAAAACTTCTCTTATGATTTCACCAGCTTGTAGTCTTTTTTTATCTCCTAAAATATAAGAAATCCATTTTGGAAAACGAAACATACGTCTCATAGCACTATGAACACTTTGCTCTTGAAAAGTTACAAAAGCATCTAAAACTTTTTTTCCTTTTTTCTCATCAAGTTTTGAAGACATAATAGTTCTAAATATAACATCAGCTGTTACAAATGTCATAGCCTCATCCACTTCTATAATACTTTCATCATGATATTTTTCAAAACGACCCATCATATCAGCAACGGCTTCGCTCATAAGATTAAAAACCTTATTAATACGTGTCATTTCAAAACTTGGACGTAAAAGTTCTCGCTGTTTTCTCCAAACCTCTCCATTTGTTGTAAAAATACTCTCGCCCAATAAAGGACTTAAAAGTTGGTGTAAAAATTCACTTTTTGGGAATTCTTTTACCTCATCAATCATTATACGCTTTACTTCTTTAGTATCATTAATCACATAAAGATCAAAATTTGGCATTTTAACATAACCAGTTTGCATCTTATAACTTCTTTCATAAAGTCCATCAAGCCACGATCTACGCTTAAGTAAAAAAGTAAGCAAGGTTGAAGCTTTAGTTTTATAAGGCTTTGGGAAAAACGGACATTGGCTCATATTAACTCCTTATTTTTTCTTCTAAAAATTTATTATTTGTAACAAAATTAAAAAAATCGTAATCTCCTTTTAATTGAATACTCCACAAATATAAAAAATGGGCATCATTTTTATTTTTTTTGATCTTTTTATAATATTTTTTTTCATAAAGAGTATGAAATTTAGCAGATAAATATTTTGGTTTAAATTGAGCCTTTACCCCACTTTCTTGCATAAAATCTACCAAAGGAAAACAAGCACCATCAATCACTGAAGTAAAATCATACCATTTCAAATCAAAACCACCTACAAATTCCATCTTTTCCCTAAAATCAATAGATTTTTTTTGAAAACTCACCAAAGGAATACATTCTCCAAGAGTTAAAATTTTTAATTTTGAAAAGTCAATTTTTTCTTCTTTGCAAAGATGTAAAATGCGTTCTAATATTTCAATACACATTATAGTTCCTACACTATGTGCTATTAAAATTAATTCATAATTTTTATTATTTTGATTTTTTTTTAAAATATCAAAAATAGAATAAGCAAATTTTTCAATCCTATCTTCTAAATGTTCTTTTTTATGTTTGTGCCAATTTGCACAAAACGAACAAATTCTAGAAATCCAAAAAACTGCTAGTTTTCTACCATAATTAAATAAAAATCGATTCACTATATAAAATACAAATACAGCAAAAAGTGCAGCAAAAACAAAATGTATATAAATTTGAGCCAACAAAAAAACAGATCCGCCACAAATTAAAGCTAAACACAAGGAGAAAATGACATAGAAAAAAGGATAATATCCTGTTATTAATTGATATATAGAAGCTTTTCCAAATTTAATAAAAAGTCCTGTAATAGTATAAATCCTAAAAAAACTATAACAATCTAAAAGAGCATCTTTGAAATTTTCAGACCAATTAATTTTTACAATATCATTCCAAGCTAAAAAATGATATTTTGTTTGATAATCTTTTCCTTCTATATTCCAATAAATATCATTTTGTTGTATCAAACTTTTAGAAAGTTGTGCATCTATATTAAATCTATCTTTGTACTGGTTTAAATTCTTTTTAAATAAAGAATAATAAAACCTATAAGTCCTAGGATCATAACCCGCTAAATAAAACACATCTCGTTGCAACAATATGCTTTCCTAAATTTAAAATATATTTTTAAAATATTAAGAAAACTATTTTATTCCTTATTAGTAAATAAAAAAGAATTTTTATAAAAACTCCCATTTATTTGATTTTTTTCAATTAAATAAGCTCTAAAATTTTCTAAAAGCTTTAAATTTGGCTTATAAGCATGTGCTTCTCTCCAAAAAAATCGAAGCTTTTTTGGGTAAGCTAAACCATCGATGTTATAAAAAGCATTGCCACAAACTTTAAGAGGGCAATCATACATTAAAGCAGAAATTCCAACACTAGAATTTATAGTGATACAACCTAAAGCTTGTTTTAAAAGAGTGGGCAAATGAGCATCGTGTATATACAAAATACGTCCTTCAACATGATACTTTTGACTTAAAGATTTAATTAAAGAAGAATAGTTTTTATACCCTCTATCCATAGGATGATGTTTAAAAACGAGATAATGTTTAGCTCTTGCATGATTAGCAAAAGAAATAATATTCTCTTCTATAAATTCTTCCATACTTTTTTTATAATGATAAATAATTTGTGTGTCATTGTAAACTTGCAATATAGCTAAGAAATACTTTTTATCAAGACTATAAATTTTTTTATTAAGTTTTTTTTCGGTTACTTTATAAAGTAATTTCCTTCCTAAAGATAAAAACCAAAAAAACATTTCAAAAGGGCTTAAAGATCTATGATGAAGTTTATTATTAAAAAACGGGGCCAAAATAAAAGCAAAAAACCAATACAAAAAAGATTGAAATGCCATTGAACTAAAAGTAGAACTTAACCCAAAATTTTTTTCTTTTTTAGCATTATAATAGAGATAAAAATTTTTATCTCTTGGAGCACTTGAATTCGCATTAACTCCATTTTCTTCAAAAGTTATAAAATTAGGTCTTATATATCCTTCTTCAAAAACCCAAATTTTAATTTTCATTTCTTTAGCAACTTTTATAGCTACTTGATGTATAAATCTACAATCATTATACATAATAATAGCTTGAACTTGTTTTTGAATAAAAAAATTTTTATAAAAATTTTCTAATTGTTCTTTATCATTTTTATAAATAAAACCTTTAGGATAAAAAAAGAAATCTCCGCCATTGAAGTTAATTTTACTTACTTGAGCATTATTTTTTTTTAACTCGCAAGATAAGCGTTTAAAAAAATTTCCAACAGGTCCTTGTAAAAGAACAATATTTTTATTACTAAATTCTTCTTTTATTTTTTTACTAAAATTCATACAAATAGGGATACCCCCCCCCAGTTAATCTATGATCTTTTCAAAAATTCTTCTTATTTTCCTTATAATGAAAATCCTAATATCTATGCCTAATTTAATCCACCATTTTGAAAAGTAAATATTTTGCATTTTTTGCATTATATCTAAAGTAACTTCAATTTCACATAAATGCTTATTTATAGGATTTATATATCTTGGATATATTATTAAAGTAGCTGCTACAAGCTCTTCTATACTTAATTTTCTAGTTCTTCTTGTTATATTATGTTTATCTTGCGTAAGCCCCCATCCTGCATAAAAAGGCAAACCATAAGTAAAAACTTTTTTCCCTCTTAAAAGCGCATCAAAACCGGAAGTTGAAGTAATAGTATGAATTTCATCACTTACATTAATCGCACTATCTATACTCACATCTTTTATAATTTCATCACAAAATTCTAAAATAATTCTTTCATCTTTTAAACCTTTACGATTTCCGCTTAAAACATCTGGATGAGGCTTAAAAATTATATAGGCTTTAGGATTTTTAAGACGCACCTCTTTAATCAAATCTTTTGTATTAAAACCCATTCCCCCTAAAATCATCGAAACATCATCTTCTACTTGAGCAGGAATTAAAATAACTTTTTGATTTTTATCTGCTTTTAAAAAAAGTTCTTGGTGTTTTAAACCATTATATTTTGAAATTTTATTTACTTTTAATTTTTCAATTAAATTTCTAGCTCTTTGGATTAAATTCTCATCAAATTCATAATTTTGCAAAATATTTTCAAGATCACTTTCTTTACTTGGATCCACATAAAATGATTTACTATCTACAACCAAAGAAAAGGCTCTTGTAAGATCAGATCCTAAAGAAATAGATCTTATAAATCCATCTTCAACAAAATAAATTTGATTTTCTTTAAAATATTTTCTTAATTCTTCTTTTTTAAATTTATAGCCCCAAATAAAAAATTTATCCTCTTTAGTGATATTAAATTTAAATAAAGCTTTTATAGAATTAACAAAAATAATTTTATTGGTTTGAGCTGTAAAAAAAGGCTTAATAAACCTTCTTTTCCATAGAGCAAAACCTAGAAAAAAAAGACGCTTTGAATTTATTTTTTCTATATTTTTATAACGATTTAAAGTATAAATAGTATCAAAAATATCACTTTTTTGATTTAAATAAGGATTAAAATAACGCGGATAAAGCAAATAACTTGCAGCAAATACTTCTTCTAATGTTCTTTTTGCTTTTCTTCTTTGACATACTAATTTATCTATAGTCAATCCCCATCCTGCATAAAAAGGCAAACCATAACACACGCATTTACAACCAAGTATTAAAGCTTCAAAACCCATAGTAGAAGTTTTGGTATAAACTTTAGAAAAATATTTTAATAAAGCAATGGGATTATAATTTTTGCTAATAAGTTCACAATTTTCAGGTAAAAGATTTAAATCAAAATCACTTTTTCTTTTACCACTTAAAACATCAGGATGAATTTTAATGTAAATTTTAGCATCTTTATTTTCATTAATAGCATCTTGTATCATATCATTTGTACTAAAGCTCAATGCTTGACCATATTTTAAAGAGGCATCTTTATCAACTTGAGTGATGATTAAAACACGCTTTTCATGTTTTTTAAAAAAATTTTTGGGGATTTCAAGAGTATTGTTGTATTTGGTAATTTCATATTTTTGAATCAAAGCTATAGCTTTTTTAGCTTTTTGTAATAATAAAGAATCAAAAGTATGATTATTTAATAAATTTTCAAGTCTTGATGCTTCATTACTATCATAATAAATTCCTACATCATCCTCTACTATACTAAAGCTTGGAGAATTATAAAGACCCAAATTTAAAGACCTTATAAAACCATCTTCTAAAAGCAAAAACGAACCTTTATGTCTTTTAGCTAAAGAAATAGCCTTTAGACCAGATTTTTTACGCCCCCAGCCTAAAAAAATACTATTATCTTTCACATTAAAAAAAGAATATAATTTAATTTTATAGAAATTTTTAACATTTTTAATAAGTCGTTTAGAAGTAGAATATAAATTCATATAAACCTTAAAAATTTATTTAAAATAATATTCTAACATTTATTTTGTATTTTATAAATAAAGCTTTACTTTAAATTTTCTTAATATAATATAAAATAACTTTAAAATAATTAAGGATGTTTCAATGAAACTAAAATCAATACTATATCCAGTAACAGCCTTATTAAGTGTTACTTATTTAAATGCTACTCCTTTAGAAGAAGCAATTAAAGATGTAGATGTTTCTGGAGCTTTAAGATATCGTTATGATAGTGCAAGTGGAAATTTCCACAATATTTCAAGTCGTGGTTTTTTAGATAACGTTGGTGCAGGTTATATTAAAGATAAACAAATGCATAATTATAAAGCACAAATCAACTTTAGTGGTGCTATAGCTGATAATTTTAAGCTTTTTATACAATTTAATTATAGTGCTAAAGATGGTGGATATGGTGCTTACGATGGAAATCCAACATTGCCAGATGGGTCATTAAATCCAAATTACAATCCTAATATCAGTGATACTCAAACAGGGTTTTCTGTACGCCAGCTTTACCTAACTTATGCAATTGATGATTTTAATACAAATATTATTTTAGGTAAACAACAATTAAATACTATTTGGACTGATAATAGTATAGATGGTTTAGTTGGAACAGGGATTAAAATTACAAACAATAGTTTTGATCATTTAAATTTTTTAGCCTTTGCTATTGATAGTTTTGGTACAGATGAACAACCTAATGACTTTTATGGTAATGCTCAATATATTCTAGATGAAAAAACTTATAATGAAAATTTTTATGGTGGAGCTATACTTGGAAATTATAATTTATTAGGTGGAAATTTTAATCCAGAGCTTTGGCTCTCTTATCTCAATAATTCTTTTTTGTTTTATGCTTTTAAATTTAATTACAATACAGATATTTTTGATAATCTTAATTGGAATTTACAAGGAGCATATCTTGGAAATAAAGTTATTGAAAGTAGCTTAAAAGATCTAGGTTTTAAAAATAGTAACTTTTTTGCCCTAAAAGGAACAATCACAATCAATAGTATTGATGCAAGTTTAGGTGGAGTTTATTACGGGGATAAAAATGGCGTTAATATGGTAGTTATAGAAGATCAAGGAAACTTAAAATCTCTTCTAGCAGGTGAAGAAATTTTTTATTCTGATGGCTCTAAACTTAATGGAGATACTGGTGAAAATCTTTTTGCTTTTGCAAGTGCTGGATATACCTTTAATGAAGTATTGCGCTTAGGGGCAGATTTTGTTTATGGTGGAACTAAATCAGGTGATCTCTCAGCTGTAGCTGGAAGAGCAGGAAAAAAACTTGAATCTGTTGCAAGAATAGATTATAAATATTCTCCTAAACTTACCTTTAGAACTTGGTATTCTTATGCTAAAGTAAAAGCTTTACATGATGAAGGAGAAAAAAACACTGTTCGCCTTGAAGCTCTATATAAATTTTAAAATAATAAAACGCATTTTTGCGTTTTATTATAATCTTACACTACTTGGAAGATTAACTAAAGTTTTTTCTAAAATTTTAGTATAAAGCAATCCATCATTTTGACAATCTTTATACATTTTTAAAGATGCTAAACTTTTCCATACAGGACGCACGAAAATATTATTCTCAAAACATTCTTTGATAAAAATATTTCTTAAATCCTCATCTTTAAAGATTACTGCATTAAGCCAAAAATTACTTTTTGAATCCAAGGTTTCATCAATAAAGGTTAAAAATTCATTATTTTTAAAAAAGTTTTTATATAAAATAGATAATTCTCTTTTATTTTTTAAAAAAAACTCCAAATTTTCAAGCTGTGCAAGAAGCAAAGCTGCATTGATATTACAAAGTCTATAATTATAAGCTATTAAATCGTGCTCATATTCATAAGGATGATTGATTTTAGCAGTAGTGCTTAAATGCTTAGCCTTTTTTGCAATATCTTCATTATGACATAAAAGAGCTCCCCCACAACCCCCTGTTACAATTTTATTACCATTAAAACTTAAAATTCCACAAGATCCAAAAGTTCCCAAAGCCTTATTATTATACGTACTTCCTAAAGCTTCAGCACTATCTTCTATAAGAATTAAATGATAATTTTCACAAATTTTTATTAGTTCTTTAAGTTTTGCAGCCAAACCAAAAGTATGCATTATCACACAAGCTTTTATATGTTTGTGTGTGATTTTATTAAAAGTTTTATAGTCTTTTTGATAGGTATTTTCTTTTAGAAAATTTTCTAAAGCCTTAGGATCAAGGCTCAAACTTTCTTTGTCTACATCTAAAAAAATAGGCTTTGCACCAGTATAAGCAATGGCATTAGCCGTAGCTACAAAACTAATAGCTTGAGTAATTACCTCATTATCTTCATTGATATCATAAGCTAAAAGTGCTAAATGCAAAGCTGAAGTTCCAGAATTTGTTGCAACAACAAAAGGAGAATTTGTAATTTGTTTAATTTTATTTTCAAATTTATAAACAAACTCTCCAACGCTTGAAACAAAACCGCTATCAATACAATGTTCAAGGTATTTTTTCTCATTACCTATAAAACAAGGTTCATGAAGAGCAATTTCTTTTTTTTGAGAAAAAAGTCCTTTGATAAAATCAATTTCTTTTTCAAACATTATAAATATTACTTTTATAAGAACTTAAATTTTCTTTAAAATATTCTATACTTTTTTGAAGCCCTTCTTCTAAACTTATTTTGCTTTTCCAACCTGTTGCATTAAAAAGTTTTGAACTATCGCAACAAAGCCTTAATACTTCACTGTTTTTAGGGCGCAATCTTTGCTCATCTTGAATAATTTTTATATCTGAATTTAAAAGTTTCTTAATCAGCATAACAACTTCTTGCATAGAATACTCTTTAGAACTTCCTATATTAAAAACTTCTCCATAATTTTTTAATTTAAGCAAAGAAATAAAACCTTCGCAAGTATCTAAAACAAAATTTAAATCCCTTGTAGGCGTAAGATCTCCTAATTTTAATTCTTTTTCTTTGTTTAAAATTTGCGTAATAATTGTAGGAATAATAGCTCTTGCACTTTGTCTTGGACCATAAGTATTAAAAGGTCTTGCAATAATAAGTGGAAGATTAAAAGAATGATAATAACTAAGAGCCATCATATCAGCTGCAATCTTACTTGCTGAATAAGGACTTTGAGGTTGTAAAGGATGCTTTTCATCAATAGGAACATAAAGAGCGCTCCCATATACTTCACTTGTTGAAGTATGAATAAAAAGTTCAATACCACTTTTTTTTGCTGCTTCTAAAAGATTTAAAGTCCCACTTACATTAGTATCAACATAACTTTTAGGAGCCATATAAGAATAAGGAATAGCAATTAAAGCACCCAAATGAAAAATAATATCTACATCTTGAACTAATTTTTCACAAAAAAAACTATCCCTTAAATCCCCGCTTATGATCTCCATTTCTTTAAGATAAGGGCTTTTTTCCAAATGTCCATAGGAGTTAAAAGAATTATATTGCACTAAAGCCTTAACTTTAAAACCCTTTAAAACTAAACTTTCGCAAAGATGAGAACCTATAAATCCATCTGCACCGCTTACTAGGATATTTTTATCCATTTCTCAAGTCCCCTTTTATATAACTCTTCTTCTAAAGGCTTAATGTTTTTTATTAAAGCAAGTTCAAGTGCATTAATATGTGCATATATCATTTTAAGCCATTCTAAATGTTCTTTGA
>NZ_QPGR01000012.1 GCF_004323845.1 Campylobacter novaezeelandiae
TAGTGATTATTGCTTCATTGTATAGCGTTGCTTTAGCTTTAAATCATAGTTATCATAGCAAGTCTTAGTAATTTGCAACAAGAATATATGGAAGGTAGAAGTATGACTTGTGGGAATATTTTCACAATTGTTAGCAATACATCAATACCAATATCAAGTTCGTTTTAAATTGGGTATTTGTATCGCTAAAGGCTAATTATGGGATTAGTATATTCTCAATGTTGTAATCAAGTTATTGATACAAACTTACGTTATACAGTAAAACCATTATTAAAACTTGAAGAAGTAAAACTTAAACAAGAAAACAAGGAAAAAAATATCGAAGTAAGTAAAGATATTAATATAAATGTGGATAATCAAGTAGATACTAGCAAAAAAGATAAGCTTTTAGACATATTTGTTTAATTCGTTGTAAAAAGATTCTTATAGTTTTATGCTTCTTTTACTTTAATTACTCTTTGCTTATTTAAATAAAAAAGTTCTTGGGCTTTATTTTTATTTCTTTAAGCTTTATATGTCTTTGAAGTTTTTGATATTAAAAGGGGTGGATTGATTATCATTCGTTCTTTGATGGTTGAAATTTTATTATTAGCTTCGTTCGTTATAGTTGTAATGAGTTGCTACATTTCGCCAAAGCATTTATTATAAATTGATTATATAATGCTTAGTATTTTTTTAGTCTTGTAAAAAATTTTTCTTGTTCAGCTTTTTCGTGTTATACGTTTATCATTATTTATATTCAAGATAAATTCTAAGTTTGTTATTTTGTATCCTATTTTATAAGTTTTGATTTCTAGTAAAACAATATTTGATTGCTATTTATATCTTATTCGGTTGTTTAACCTTAATTAAAACGCTTGTATTCTAAAAGAGTTTTTGTTCTTTTGTGATGCTACACATTGATTTTAAAGCTTTGTTTTGTTTAAGTTCGCAAACAGGTATATTATAATTTTTATATATAAGTTGATCTCATTTGTTAGATATCGTTAAGTTTTATGGGTAAAATCTTTTTTTTGATCTAGTAAATATTATAAGACTATCATTTAGCTGATATATAGTCTTATTCTTATAAATTTAAAAAGTGGCATAGTTCTAAAAACATTTATTTCTTTAATTGTTTTTTAAAATCCTCGACATAAGTTTTTTGCCATATTATTAATTAAATTAAATTATATAATTATAATTAATTTCTTTACTTCTGTTTTCTTTCCGCTATCAAACTTCAAATATTTCACTTAATGTCATTTCATATACTTGAAATAAAACGTCTTTTAGTTATTGATTAAAAATTAAGTTCAAAAGTTTAAAAATGTAAAAAATAAATTTGAAATTATTTTAATTTATAAATTTATGCAATTTTAGTATTTTAATGAAAAGATTTTTATCAAAAATATTCTATAGATGAATTTTAGCTGACTATAAAATTTAACAAAATATTATAATCTTGAGATTTATAGAAAATATTTAAGAATTATAAATTTTTAAATTAAAAGACTTAGTGGCGGACAGAGAGGGATTTGAACCCTCGAGACCCGTTAAGATCTGCACCCTTAGCAGGGGTGTGGTTTCAGCCACTCACCCATCTGTCCTTTAAAATGGGTATTATATATAAATTTGCTTAAAATTAGCCTTAATTAAAGACTTAAATAGGCTAATAAAAAAGTGATCAAAATACCCAGCAATAGCACATAAATTTGCTTTTTTCTATTTTTTTTACTTGCAAATAAAGTAATAAATAAGCCTGAAAAATAAAGAAAAAATAATGCACATCCAAAAGCAATTGAAAGCACAGAAAAATACCACATTCCTTTATTTTTATGAAGCATTATTAAATCACCTAATAAACTTCTTGTTTTGGTTGTGATTTTATATTCATTATCGTTTATTTTAGCAATACTTGCTTGATAATGTATTCCACCTATATTAATACTATTATTTTTCTTATCTTTGAATAATTTTGTATTTGAAGGAATGCTTAAGTTATTTTCTTTTAAAAAATTAAGTAAAAAATTTCCTTGCTCTTCATCTTTTATATTTTGTTTGATTATATAATTTTCTTCTTTTATTCCAATATCTTGCTTAAAGCCAAAAATATATGCTATGCCAGAAATAGAAAAAATGAATGCCATAGGTAAGAAAAATAAACTAATATAAATATGGATTTGTCTAAATAGCTGATTTTTGTTCATTGTTCCCCTTTTTTTTATTTTTTATAATTTATTATAAAGTGGGAACCTAAAGCGAAAGTGAAATTTAGAAGATAGAAAGGTTAAATCTATCTTCTAATTTTTTATTTTTTATCAATAACTTGATAATTATAAGGTTTAATATTTTTATCATTCTCTAAAAGATCTGATGGAGGATTTCCGTTAATATTGGAATGTTTATAATATCTTTCTTCAGCTTTATGTCCATTAAGATCTGTTTTATAATAAATTTCTCCAGGATTTAATTTTTGAATATCCTCAAAACCTAAATTAGAAATTTTAAAATTGTTTATTTTATTAGCAGTTGCAATTTCTACAAGTTTGGCTTGCCCAAGTCTTGCCATATCTACAGCCTGCAATAGCATTCTTGATGCTTCTCTAGGGTTATGAAATCCTGTTGAATTTTCAGCACCGATAAAATCTGCTCTCATTTGAGCTTTTCTATGAAGTTCTAAAACTTCTTTTAATTCATTGTTGATTTTTTGATTATTATTTTTATATTCTGGCATGTTAGATAAAGTATCTCTTAAAGTTTTGATATCTTGAATAAGACTTACGATAGCATATTCTGCAGTTCTTAGATCATAAGCTACTGAATTTTGAATATCTTTAATTTGTGCCTTTAGATAGCTTTCGCTTTGAGTATGACAAGTTTTACAAGCTGAATTTATATCTTGTAAAGGAGAGGTAATATTATGTTGAGTAAGCTTTTTAGCGCCTTTTCTAATATAAGGCATATGACAATCAGCACAGCTTACTCCATTGGCAGCATGAACTCCACCACTGTATAATTCACTTTCTGGATGTTGAATTTTAAGCATAGGCGCACCAGTTATTTTATGATCCCAATCTTTTGCAAAAATAGAACGAACTTTTTCATAATAATCATCAAACATTTCAATTCTAAATGGTTGTCCTTTTTTCCATTCAGCCCAAGGGAAAACTAACTCTAAACCATCAGCTTCAATTTCAATGGCCTGATTACCATCTCTCCAAGAGTCAAATTCATCATAAGTTTTTTGAGTTCCATCCCACCATTTTTTGGTATTATCATTTGCTATGCTTTCACCAATTACTTTTACTTTTGTTCCTGTTGGTTTAAAGTAGTATTCTACATGGCATTGAGAGCAAACAAGAGTTCTCATTTCCTCTCTAGTTGCTTTAATTCCTTGTATAGGATCTTTTTCATATCCTCTTGCAACTAAAGCATTGATAGCTGCAGGTCTAGTGAGTCTTAAGCTCATGTCATTTGGATTATGACAATCAGCACAAGTTACACCCATTCTTTTTCCGCCATGTATACTTTGATGTTCTGGTATGTTTGTTGGTGTACTCATATTATCAGGAATATTTTTAATCATAGTCCAGTATTTAGTAGTGTTAAAAGCCACCCAATCATTTTTTGCGACATTTTTTATAAGCCAAGGTGTCCATCCACTATGGCAATTCATACAAGCAGTTGGCTGACCTTGAAAAGCTTTATATCCATGTGCATTTAAAAAATCTTTATTATTTCTTGCTGTATCCATTTGATCAACTTGAACCCAAAAATGTCCTCTTTCTTCATTTGCGTCAAGAGCAAAAGGATAGCCAGCCCAAAGTACAGTTAGTTGTGGATAGCGTATAAGTTTAGAATAAGCTAAATTTCCACCATATTCTGTTGGAATTGGTTTTTCTTGTTCAACTTTTAAATACATGTCTAAATGATCTGGAAAATTCTTCCCCCATACATCAAATGTTGGATTATCATCACTTAGTTCAACGAAATTTTTACTATCAA
The DNA here is from genome assembly GCF_004323845.1 of Campylobacter novaezeelandiae. Lineage (GTDB taxonomy): Bacteria > Campylobacterota > Campylobacteria > Campylobacterales > Campylobacteraceae > Campylobacter_D > Campylobacter_D novaezeelandiae. The sequence continues at coordinate 3,988 of NZ_QPGR01000012.1, forward strand.
TTCCGCCCAAACTTTCTTGTTGTTTTTTGCTTATATCATTATTGAGCCAGAGAACTCCAGCAATTAAAATGACTAAAGCAATTATACCAGGGTATAAAATTTTTTTATTCATAATAATTTCCTCCTAATAGTTAAAATCCAAGTTTGTGTCCTACGCCACTATGGCAAGAAGCACAATTTAAAGCATTATTTGAATGATGATTTGTTGTTGCATTTATTGCACTTGCCGCATAATCTGCATGACAACGGATGCAATTATCTTGAACCATTTTTTTGCTCTTCTCATTAGCACTAAGATTGGTTGGCAATTCATCAAGCTTAAAAGTAAATGCATAAGCATGTCCTAGACCACTTTGAGCTTTTGCGATCCATTTGTTGATAAAATTATGTGGTAAATGACAATCAGAACAAGTCGCTCTAGGTTCACCAGCAATTTTCTTAGAATGAGGCCCTGCAAGATAGTCATTATAAACTTCATTCATAATATGACAATTATTACAAGATTCGCTAGCGTTGCTTAGATAAGAAGTTCCTTTTGCATTATAGAAAGTGTAAAAACCAATAATGAAAAAAGCTATAAGAAGAATTAAAAAAATACTAGAAAGGCTTAAAAAAGGTTTTTTATGTTTCAAAAAAATCTCCTTTAGTAAATTTGTTTAAAGAAAATGAAAATTAAAATTTTAACTAATATATATTTAATATTAATTTAAGGATATATTTACTCTTAATTAGTTTAAAAGGGTATATTATTTAAATTAGTGAAATCTTTACCAATTTATAATATTATTAACAAATTGTTATTTTTTAAATTGCTAGGTTGTAAGGAGTTTTGAATGCAAATTAATCCTAGTATGTTTTTAAACAGGGAACTTTCTTGGCTTAAATTTAATTCCCGCGTTTTAGATCAATGTTCTAAAGATTTACCTTTGCTTGAAAAATTAAAATTTATTGCAATTTATTGTACTAATTTAGATGAATTTTATATGATTAGAGTTGCAGGATTAAAACAACTTTTTTCTGTAGGAATTAATACAAGCAGTAGTGATGAGATGACTCCTTTAAAACAATTAAAAGAAATTCGTAAATATCTTCATCAAGAACAAAAACTTTTAGAAGAATATTTTATTAAAATCACCAAAGAGCTTGAAAAAGAAAATCTATTCATTAAGCCCTATGAAAAACTTGATAAAAATTTAAAAGCAAAATGTGATGAGTATTTTTTTTCTTATATTTTTTCTGTAATTGTTCCTATAGCAGTAGATGCTACACATCCTTTTCCGCATTTAAATAATTTATCCTTTTCTTTAGTAGTTAAAATTTGTGATAAAAGTAATCCTGAGCTTATTAAATTTGGAATGATTAGAATTCCTAGGGTATTACCAAGATTTTATGAAGTAAGTTCAAATATTTATGTTCCTATTGAAAGTATAGTAACCCCTCATATAGAAGATATCTTTCCAGGTTATAAGCTTTTATCTTCAGCAGCTTTTAGAGTTACAAGAAATGCTGATATAGTTATAGAAGAAGAAGAAGCAGATGATTTTATGATGATTTTAGAACAAGGTTTAAAGCTTCGTAGAAAAGGTGCTTTTGTAAGACTTCAGATCCAAAAAAATGCTGATGAACAAATTATGGAATTTTTAAATACTCATATGAAAATTTTTAATAAAGATATTTATGAGTATTCTATACTTTTAAATTTACCAGCACTTTGGCAAATTATTGAAAATAAAACCTTTACTCATCTTTTAAATCCACTTTATACTCCAAAGGTATTGCCTCCTTTTGATGAAAACACTTCGATTTTTAATGCTATAGATAAAGAAGATATAATGATATTGCAACCTTTTGAAAGTTTTGATCCTGTGTATAAATTTATAAAAGAGGCAAGCAAAGATCCAGAGGTTATATCTATAAGAATGACACTTTATAGAGTTGAAAAAAACTCAAATATAGTTCAAGCTTTAATTGATGCTGCAAGTGACGGAAAACAAGTAACAGTTATGGTTGAACTTAAAGCAAGATTTGATGAGGAAAATAATTTACATTGGGCTAAAGCTTTAGAAGATGCGGGTGCTCATGTGATTTATGGTATTACTGGATTTAAAGTGCATGCTAAAGTTTCGCAAGTAATTAGAAAGCATAACGATAAACTTAAATTCTATGTGCATTTAAGCACGGGAAACTATAATGCAAGTAGTGCTAAGATTTATACAGATGTGAGTTATTTTACTAGTAAGGAAGAATTTGCAAAAGATACAACTAGTTTTTTTCATATTCTTTCAGGATTTAATAAAAATAGAACTTTAAAAACTTTAGCAATGAGTCCTAATCAAATTAAAGAAAAAATTCTTGAAATGATCCGCGTAGAAAGTTTAAAAGAGCAAGAAGGTGTAATTATTGCTAAAATGAATTCTTTAGTTGATCCTGATATTATTAAAGCCCTATACGAAGCTTCTATTAAGGGAGTTAAAATCGATCTTATTGTGCGCGGAATTTGTTGTTTAAGACCAGGTGAGTCTTATAGTAAAAATATTAGAGTTAAAAGTATTATTGGTAAATACTTAGAACATGCAAGGATTTTTTATTTTAAACATAGTGAACCGAATTATTTTATTTCAAGTGCTGATTGGATGCCTAGAAATTTAGAAAGAAGATTGGAATTAATGTCTCCTATTTTTGATGAAAGAAGTAAGGCTAAACTTTCTAAAATTTTACATTTACAACTTGATGATAATACCTTATCTTATGAGTTAAATAATCATGGAGAATACTATAAAATAACCCCTAAAAAAAATGAAAAACGCATAAATTCTCATACTATTTTAGAAGAATATGTGAGTAAAATTTATAAAACTTTAAAAAAAGATACGGATCAAAGCAAGGCAAAATCGTTAGCTATCAAGCTTTTTAAAAATGATTAAGTTTTTAAAAAGCTTAAAAGATTATTACAAGCTAAAGAGATTATTTTATAAGTTTCGTCAAAATTATGCGTAAACCAAGGATCTGGAACTTCGTTGTAGTTTAATTCTTTTGCAAATTGAGTAAGTTTTAAAATTTTATTTTCTATATTTTTAAAATCTTTTAAAACATTATTAAAATTAGAATTATCCATAACTATAATATAATCATTATTGTCACACATGGTTTGCGTTAGTTTTTTACTAATAAATCCATTTGCTTGAATACTTGCTTTTTTAAGCTGTTCTTTTGTTTTTACGTGCATATCTTCTCCATCGTGATAACCAGAAGTTCCAGCACTTGTAACTTCTATATGTATAGTATTATCTTTTTTGATTAAATCTTTCATAATAAATTCAGCCATAGGGGATCGGCATATATTTCCTAAGCATACAAAACAAATTTTTTTCATTCTTTCCCTTTTTTGATTTATTCTAATATAGCTTGGTATTTTTTAACAAGTTGTTCGAAGCTAAAATTTAAATTTGCAGGTGAGCTTGATGGAAGATTTAGAATTTGAATATCAGGGTAAGCTTCTTTTACAAAAGCTTCTTGATATTTTTTAAATAAAGCAAAAGCCTTTTTGCCTGTTATGGCTATTTTTTCAATTTTAGCTTTATCTAGAATTTGATTTAAATCATTCATCTTTGGAAAACTTATAGTTTTATCATTTGAATTTTTAATTTTACAACTTTGTAAAACGTCCCATAAAGCTATGTGATGTGTTTTTAAAAATTTTTTTTGAGCATTAATATTATTTAGTGATTTTGCTTGATATAATTTTTCTAAAATTCTCCAAAAATGATTTCTTGGATGTTGATAGTAAAATCCACTAATTCTTGATTTTATTGATGGAAAAGAACCTAAGATTAGTATTTTTGAATTTCTATCAAAAAAAGGTTCTAAAGGATGGATTATGATATCATTCATTTGCTAAATCTACAGAAATTTTTCCATTTTTAATTTCATTAATCTTAACTTTTATTTCATCTCCAATATTGAGTGTGCTTTTGATTTTAGAGCTATGAAGCAATCCATCTATGCCATTTTTAAGTTCAATAAAAGCACCAAAAGAGGTAACTTTTTTTACAATACCTGTAAATTCCTGATGAAGTTCAAATTCTGAAATATCTTTTAGGGTTTCTTTTTTCTTTCCTTTAGTGATATTTAAAATGTATTCTTTGGCTAATTTTATACATTCATTATTATTACTTGCAATTTTTATTTCACCTTTTTCTCTATCAATATCAATACAAACATCAAATTTTTCAACAATTTCTTTAATTGTTTTTCCACCTTGTCCTATAATATCAACAATTTTTGAAGGATCGATTTTAAATAATTCTAATTTTGGCAAAATTTCTTCATTGACTATAATATTTTCATTAGCTTTTTGCATGATATTAAGAATATGAATTCTTGCTTCTTTTGCTTGCATAAGAGCTTCTTTTAATATTTCTTTATTTATGCCACCAAGTTTTATATCCATTTGCAAAGCAGTAATACCATCTTTATTTCCAGCTACTTTAAAGTCCATATCCCCATCGTGATCTTCTAAACCCATAATATCGGTTAATATAGCGTATTTGTCTTTTTCAAAAATAAGTCCCATAGCAACACCTGCTATAAGGTCAATGCTTTGTACTCCAGCAGCTCTTAAAGCCAAAGATCCTCCACATACTGAAGCCATAGAACTTGAACCATTGCTTTCTAAAATTTCACTTACTAAACGAATTACATAAGGATAATCTTCATCAATACTTGGATAAAGAGCTCTTTTAGCTAAATTTCCATGGCCTAATTCTCGTCTTCCAGGTGCTTTTATAGGACTTGCTTCACCAACGCTAAATCCTGGAAAATTATAATTAACCATAAAGCGTTCATTGATAGGATTTTTTTCTGTGAGCAAGTCTATCATTTGCGCATCATTGTCATTGCCTAAAGTAGCTACTACAAGTGCTTGAGTTTGGCCTCTTGTAAAAAGGCAAGATCCGTGTGCATTTGGTAAAATATTTGTTTCTATATCGATAGGGCGTACTTCATTTAAAGCTCTTCCATCAGCTCTTTTTCTTTCATAAATAATTTGTTCTCTTATAATTTTTCTTTTAATTAAAAATAGAGTATTTAAAATTTCTTCTTGACTCCATCCTTCGTTAGAATGAAAATTTAGGATTTTTTGAGAAATTTTATCAAGTTCGCTTGCTCGTTCACTTTTTGCCATTTGATTGATAGCATTTTTGATATCATTTAGATAATTTTTTTCTATAAATTCAAAAAGTTCATTATTTTCTATTTGTTCTTTTAGTTCAATATCAATTTCTTTTTTATGTTTAGCGAAAGTTTTTTCATAAATACAAGATGCTTCATAAATTGCTTGTTGAGCCATCTCTAAAGCTTTGATTGTCTCATCTTCGCTTAATTCATTCATTTTTTGAGTATCATTATCCTTACTTGGCAAGGCTCTCATTTCTATCATTAAAAGTTCATCTTTTACCCCAGATACATAAAGATCTAAAGAGCTTTTTTGAAGTTCTTGATTGTTTGGATTAAGAATAAATTCTTCATTAATTTTTGCAATACGCACCCCGCACACTGGAGCTTTAATAGGAATTCCGCTTATATAAAGAGCAATACTTGCAGCATTTAAACTTATTACCTGTAAATCTGTTTCACAATCAGCTGAAAGTATCATTACAGTAATTTGTGTAGGATAAAGATAACCTTTTGGAAATAATGGTCTTAAACTTCTATCAATAATTCTTGCATTTAAGGTTTCTATATCGCTTGGCTTAGTTTCTCTTTTTACATATCCGCCTGGAATTTTACCTGCAGCATATGCTTTTTCTATATATTGAACGGTTAAGGGTAGAAAATCTTCTTCAACTTTTTTATCCTCTTTTGCAATAGTTGCTAAAACAACGCTTTTTCCAACTTGAAGTAAGACAGAACCTAGAGCTTGTCTAGCTACTTTGTCAATATAAAAAGTTTCTAAATTTTTATTAATTTGTATGTTATATTGCATTTTATTTCCTTTTTCTCCAAAAAAAGTATTTGTTATTTTTTTTAAAAATGAATTAAACAAGATAATCCTTTAAATTTTATTTTCGCTTTCTTGTAAAGAAAAATCATACTTAACTCCTCCAATAGGATAGAAATTAAAGACAAAATAGACCCCGCTTTGATTTTTAGCACTAATTCCTCCGCTTGTAAGTTGAGGATCTATTTTTTCTCTATATACTAAAGAATAATTCCAACATTTTCTTTGATAAGTATATCCAATTTCCCACATATTAGGATGTGATCTTTGGGTATCAAACCAAATTCCACCAAAAACATAATAATTTTGATTAAATTTATAATTAGCCTGTGTGCTTATAAAGCTATACTTTCCATATTCATCATTTTGATAAGCATGAGAAAAATTCCAATTAAATTTTGGAACGATATTGGTTTGTAATTGACTTAAAATTTTACTAAAACGATTTTGTAAATAAGAATATTTGATTTCATTATTGAAGCTAATGTAATCATTATAATAATAAGTAAATAAATTTTCTATTTTTTCAAATTTTTCTTGACGATTTAAATAGTTTATATTAAAACGATGTTTAAATTTTTTATCTCCAAGTTGATTATAAAAATATTGCACAATATATAATTTCGAATTTTCTTCTTCATTTTCTGACTTAAGATAATCTTCTGTAATGAAACCAGATTTTGTTCCAGGCAGTAAATAATTAATTCCAAAATTTAAAGTGTGAAAGAAATTGTCATATGATTTTGATAAATCAGTATATAGATTAAATTCATGAGTATTTTTAAAAAGATGCTCTTTGTTTTTTTGAGGATCTTGAGAATAATTAACAAAAGAGGCATAAAAATTTTCAGTGAAAGTAAAATGCAAAAAATTATCAAAGAAAACATCATGATAAGAAAAAGGTAAAGTTAAATTAAGCTGATTGGCATAAGATCCTACTTGCCTGTAATAATTATGAAAAGATGCATCAAAAGAATAACGAATATTTTCTTTCCATAAAGAATTTAAGAACCTATGATATTGAAAAGAAGGGTATTCTTGTAGGGTATCTTTATTGTTAACTTTTGAAGTATCAATATAGTATTTTGCATAAGCTCCATAGAAATTATTTTCATCTGCTAAAAAATAGTTAATTTTTGATGTAACGAGTGAAGTTAAATCATTGTAAGCACTGGGGCTAAGATTAAAATAATCTATATCATTAAGATAGGTTGCATCTATCCATAAATTTTCTTGAAAATTATCTCCAAGTAATCCTTTTATAAGGTTATTTCTTAAATATTTTAATTCTATACCACCATGAGTTTGATTTTTTAAATTTTCTTTAAAATAATATTGCTTTTTTTCTCTAAAAAGACCGAAATTTAAATTTCCCATAGAGTATAAAGAATCTACAAATCTTAAACTAGAATATAAACCAAATCCTCTTTTTGCTCTAATTTGAGGATTTAATTCTAAATCCCAATTATCCTTATAGGCTATATAAATTGGTTGCTGATAATAAAGTCCTTCATTTTTCTTTAAAACAATTTGAGGGATAAGTAACCCACTTTGTCTATGTGTATCTGCACTAAAACCAAAATAAGGTAAATAAAAAACAGGAACACCTTTAACATATAATTTTGCATTATAAAGATGAACAAAATTATTTTCTCTATTAAGCCATCCGTCACTAAAACGAATTTCCCAATCTGGATTTTCAACATTACAACTTGAAACACTAGAAATCTGACTTTCAAATTTATTGTTACTTAAATAACTATTTTTACTTTGAAACCATACTTCAAGGTTGTTATTAGAAAAAAAGAAATTTTGAAATTTTGCTTCATCTGTATTAAGTTTAATTTTAGCATAGTTTGAATGAAGACGTTCATTTTGTCCTCTTAAAACGTTGACATCGCCAAAAAGTTCAACTTCTTGAGTTGTTTCATTATAAATTGCTTTATTTGCAGTGATAAAATAAAAATCAGAAAAAATCACAACATCTGTATTTGCAGTAATTATATCTTTTTCTTTTTTTACATTTAAGGCATAGATATTAATTTCAACTGCATTAAGAACAAAAGCAGTTCCTAAAAGCAAGAAAATCTTACGCAGCATTGACGACAATTGTCCTTGCTACATAATCTTCCCAAGTTTTACGTAAGTTGTTTCCCAAAGCCCATACAAAACCCAACATAAAGGCTATATCACTTATCTGTCTTATAGCAGATCTAATACAGCTTTGTTTTAATGTTGGCTTATCAAGCAAATCTTCATCTAAAATAATGATTTTACAAACCATTTTTCCTAAACTTGCACCATACATGTAGGTAAATAAGGAGTGGTAAAAAAAATGTAAAAGCATAAAGCCTAAAGAGAAATTTCCTAGGATTTGTGTTACTTCAAAAGCATCCTTTGCCATCGAAAATTGGTTATAAAATATAACAAAAACTATGCAAGATAAAATTAAATTATCTATTAAATAAGCTAAGACTCTTTTATAAAAACTAGCAATTTTTAAATTTTCACGTTCAAGTTTATCGAATAAATCTTCTTTCATTTTTTAAAAACCCAAAATCCAATATCTTTTCTAAATTGTTTTCCTTCAAAATGGATATTATCGCATAAATCATAAGCTTTTTGTTTAGCTTCTTTAAGATTTTTTCCCAATCCAACACATACTAAAATTCGTCCACCGCTTGCCATAAGTTGATTATTTTCTAAACTAACTCCAGCATATGAAATATGAGAATTTTCAGGAATGCTTTTAATAATAATTTCGCTTTTTTCTGAATTTTTATAAGGATAGTTTTTACTTGCGCAAACTACGCCAACAGCAAATTCATTTTTTAATTCTAATTTTATATCTTTTAAATGTTTTTGTGTTGAGGCTAAAATAAGTTCGAGTGGATTTTTGATCAAAGGCATCAAAACTTCACATTCAGGATCTCCAAAACGAACATTAAATTCTAAAACATAAGGTTCATTTTTTACTATCATTGCGCCTATGAAAAGTACTCCATGAAATTCTTTGTTTTCTTTTTTCATTCCTTCTAAAGTAGGTATAATGATATCTTTTTTAATTTTTTCTAAAAGTTCTTCACTGGCCAAAGGACTTGGTGCATAAGCACCCATTCCACCAGTATTTGGTCCCTTATCTTCATCTAAAAGTTTTTTATGATCTTGTGCTACAGGCAAAAGGATGAAATTATCTCCATCGCAAATAGCAAAAATACTAAGCTCATATCCTTCTAAGAATTCTTCAATAACTATAGATTTTCCAGCATCACCAAAGCTTTCGCCATCAAGCATTTTTTTGCTTTCATATATTGCCTCTTCGTGTGTTAAAGTAATAATTACACCTTTACCAGCACATAAACCATCTGCTTTTACAACAATAGGTGGGGTTAGTTTTTGTATAAAATTTTTAGCTTCGTTTAAATCATTAGTAGTTAAAAATTTTGCTGTTTTGATATTATATTTGTTTAAAAAATTTTTCATAAAAGTTTTTGAACTTTCAAGCATTGCCGCTGCTTTTGTTGGTCCAAAAATAGTTAAGTTATTTTCTTTGAAAATGTCAACAACCCCTTTTGCTAAAAAATCTTCACTTCCAACTATACAAAGATCTATTTTATTTGTTTTTGCATAATTTGCAATTTCATTAATATCTTCAATATTTAAGTTTGTTCCAAGGTTTTGAGTAGCCCCATTTCCAGGGGAAAAATATAAATCTAGATTCTTTGTAGTTTGTTTTAAAGCTAGGGCTATAGAATATTCTCTTGCACCGCTACCTAAAATAAGTATTTTCATATATCTCCTTGAAACCTAAACAGTTAACTTTAAATGACTCCAAGAAGTCAAGAGAACCGCTAGATAATTTTTAAAGGCTGCAACTTCTCGTTTTAATTTAAAAAACTCAAGCGAAGCCACAGACACGGTAAATTATACATTCGCAGTTAAATATTTTTTGTTGAATCTTTAAATGCTATACTGCTTAGGCATTAAAATTATAGCGGTATTTAACTTAAAAATTTATAGTTAAATGAGTTTAAATTTCGTTTTTCCTGTTTTATCAAAATGTTTTCCTTCTAGTATAATATCTGCAACGTTGTCCCAAACGTGTTTTTCATCAATATAAACTATATCAAAAGTATTATCTCTCATTAAAGATTGATAATTAACTTTTTTCGGGGCATATTTCACAAGATAGTAAGGATTTAAAGAAAAAATTTCAATTTTAATTTTGCAAAGTAAATCAAGATCTGAAGTAACAACTAAAAATTTTTTTCTTTGCTCTTTAGAAATTTTTTGAATATAAAGCAAAAGTTTATGATCAAAAGGATTTAGTGCTGATTTATTAAGTCGACTTAAATAATGTTCAGCAAAAGATAAGGAGCAAAAAGAATTTTCTATATTGGTTCTTGTAAAATATGAATTTTTTACCCCAGATGATTTTAAAGAAAGCTTCCAAATTTTCATGTCCATAATAGTAGCACAAAGGTTAAGCCCTGTAATAATTTTAGAAAAGAGTTTTTCTTTAGATAATTTAAAAGCATTTTCAAAAATACTTAAATTCTTTTTATAAAAGTCTTCTTTAATAGCAATAAGACGCTTAAGGGAAGTTTTATAATACTCATTTTCTTTTTGAAGGCTTTCTAATCTCTCCTGTTTTGCTTTGATTTTATCAGGATTGGCATTAGACTTTGAATTAAGTTCAAGATTAAGATTTTTAATTTGAGACTCTAAGGCAGCTGATCGATTTTTTCTTGTATCTATGGTAGCAAGAAGTGCTTGATAGTGACATTGAAGAGATAAAAAGGTTTCATTAAAGATTTTATTAATATTAAACATTTTATGTTTATCTTTCATATCTGTATAAGAATTTTCAAGATGCATTATTATGCTTTTTAAGGAGCTAAATTGTGTTTGATCTATAGAATTATCCATAAAAATTAAAGTATCAAGAGATTTGTTTAAAAAACGTTTTATAATGATATAATCTAAAATGCATGGGATTTCTTTTTGATCTTGGATATTGGATTTTAAAGCTTCAACTGAGAGAATTTCTCCTGAAAAATATTTTTGTATAGCTTGAGGTATGGTAAAAGAAAGAGGAATTTTTTCTATAGTATCATAATCAGTACTACGGTAAAGTTCTGTTATATACGCACTTCTACGTGTATTTTGTAAATCTTCGAGTTCATCATCATTGTCTGTTTTCCAAAAGTCATTTTCTGTGATAAAATCACCTTCTTTAAATTCCTGAAATTTAGAAGGACGAATTCCGGTTATAGTTTTGCCATCTGAACGGAATTCAACAAGCATTCCAACACTTGGCATACTTCTTTTATCATTCCAAATTTGACGATTAAACTCAAAAAATATTTTGGCTGAATTTGTGACAGTTCCACGTCCTGTGGAATCCATATAAATTGCTATTTTTCCATGCATATTTCTTCCTTGAAAACTTTCATAAAATTCTAATTCTAACTTTATTTTTATAAAATTTATATAATAAATAAAAATTTATTTTTAATTTCTTTTAATCAATTTATAATTAATTATTTTTATTTTTAAGGAAGTAAAATGTTTTTTTATTAAAAATCCAAAACAAACAGGAGTTTTATATCTAAGCTCTAAAAAGCCATTTTCTGTAATGATTAAAAGTTTAGATCTAAATCAGGCTAAAATATAATAGAAATAAGTATTTTTACAAAAGATATTCTTAAATATAAACATCAAAATACAAGTTTTTGCAATAGATAACGAATTCAAAAATGGCGATTAAATTAGGTCAAAAATTTGAAAATTTAGATATTAAAATTAAGTAGTGCTCGCAATATATTATCTTTTTTATCCCAAAGACAAAAGTTTAAAAAATAACAGTTATTTTGCTACTTTCACATATACTTCCAATTCCCGCAAGTATTAGATTTCGTCGCAGGATTTTTGATATTTTTAAAATATCAAAAATTGTTTACAAAAATATTCCTTCTGCTGTAGTGTATTTTTGTAAAAATAGTTATTCCCATTCTATTGTCGCAGGTGGCTTACTAGAAATATCATAAACAACACGGTTGATTCCTTGGACTTCATTGATAATGCGTCTGCTTATATTTTCTAAAATTTCATAAGGCAAATGAGAAAAAGTAGCTGTCATTCCATCGCTTGCATTAACAACTCTTATGCAAATTGCATTATCATAGGTGCGATTATCACCCATAACACCTACACTTTTAACATTTAAAAGCACGCAAAATGCTTGCCAAGTTTTATCATACCAACCAGTACTTTTTAATTCTTCAATCAAGATAACATCTGCTTTACGCAATAAATCTAAACTTTCTTTATTTACTTCACCCATAATGCGTATGGCAAGCCCAGGTCCTGGAAAAGGATGACGAAAGACAATATCTTTATTAAGTCCTAATTCAAGACCCAAAGCACGGACTTCATCTTTAAAAATTTCTTTTAAAGGTTCTATGAGTTTTAAGTTCATTTTTTCTGGAAGTCCTCCTACATTATGATGACTTTTTATAGTTTTACTTGCCCCGATAACTGAACTTTCTATGATATCTGTATAAAGTGTTCCTTGTGCAAGATACTTAACATCACTATGTTTTTTTGCTTCATTTTCAAAAACTTCTATAAAGGTATTGCCTATAATTTTTCTTTTTTGTTCAGGATCAATAACGCCTTTTAGACGACTTAAAAATATTTCACTTGCATCTATACTGATAAGAGGAATATTTAAGGTATTTTTAAACATAAATTCAACTTGTTCTTTTTCTTTGGCTCTTAAAAGACCATTATCTACAAAGACAACAATAAGTTGTTCTTTAATGGCATTTGCAAGTAAAGCTGCTACAACACTACTATCAACTCCTCCACTTACCGCACAAAGAACTTTATTTTTGCCTACTTCTTCTTGAATTTTAAGAATTTGAGATTTTGCAAAAGAGCCCATATTCCAAATGCTTTCACAATTACAAGCATATTTAGCAAAGTTTTTTAATATACTTTTGCCAAATTCACTGTGTTGAACTTCAGGATGAAATTGCAAGGCAAAGAATTTGCGTTTTTCATCAGCAAAAACACAAAAAGGACTATTTTCACTTGTAGCTAAAACTTCAAAACCTTCTGGGAGATTTTCCACTTTATCAGAATGACTCATCCATACGGTTTGTTTTTTGGGTAAATTTTTAAATAATGCACTATCTTTTTTGATTTCTATATTTGCTTTTCCATACTCTTTGTGTCCTGCTGGCATGACATTGGCTTTAAAATGATGAGCCATAAGTTGCATTCCATAACAAATTCCAAGTATAGGTAAATTTAATTCAAATACACCTTTGTCACAAAAATAAGCATCTGTTGCATAAACACTAGCAGGGCCACCACTTAAAATAATACCTTTAGGCTCTTTTGCTTTTATATCTGCTAAGCTTACATTAAAAGGTAGAATTTCTGTATAAACACCTTGCTCTCTTAATCTTCTTGCTATTAATTGAGTGTATTGAGAGCCAAAATCTAATACTAAAATATAATCTTTTTTCATTTTACCACCTGTTTAAATTTTCATATTTTTTAATACTTTTAACGGATTTATTTTGATCATAACTAATATATGAAGGATTATCTTTATAGCCACAAGCACTTAAAAATATTAAGAAAAAAAATGCTAAAATAATTTTATGAAGAAAATTAAAAGTGTTGATACTGTTATAAATGATATGATAAGCCTTCATCATTATAAACCCTTAAAAAATTTTATCCTCTATAAAGAATTTTTAAAATTAATGAATTTAAAACATCAGCGTTTAATTTCAAAAATTTTTATTCACAATAATATTTTAAATATTGTTACTTTTCATTCTGTTGGATATCAAGATTTAAACAATGATGATACCAAAAATAACATTAAAATTCTTATAAAAATTTTCACAAAAAAATTTTTAAATACCCCGTTTGATAAAGTCGATACTATTAAAATTTTCTCCCAGCGTTATAAAGAGAAAAAAAATTTCATACAAGAAGAAAGAAAAACATCTTATATTGAGCTTTCAAAAGCTAGATTTAACAATCCTTTTAAAAATAAAAAATTATATGTGCAATTTGAAGAATTAAGAGCAAAAATCAATGATTTATGATGAGTTAAAAACTTTACCCCAAAGTTCAGGAATTTATCAGTATTTTGATGAAAATGGCAAACTTTTGTATGTAGGCAAGGCTAAAAATTTAAAAAATCGTGTAAGATCTTATTTTATTTTTACACCTTTTTTTGCACCAAATCCAAGAAATTCATTAAGAATTCAAAAAATGATTAAAGAGGCAACTCATTTAGAATTTATTACCACAAATTCAGAAGCTGATGCTCTAATTTTGGAGAATTCTTTTATCAAGCAACTTCATCCAAAATATAATATTTTATTAAGAGATGATAAGACTTATCCTTATATTTATATAGATTTTAATGAAGAATTTCCTAGATTTCAAAGCACAAGAAAGCTTATTAAAAAAAGTAAAATTAAATATTTTGGTCCTTTTTTTAAAGGGGTAAAAGAGCTTTTAAATGCACTTTATTATTATTACCCTTTAAGGCAAAAAAATTCTTGTAAAAGTCCTTGTCTTTTTCATCAAATTAATCGCTGTAAAGCTCCTTGTGCTAATTTGATTTCAAAAAATGAGTATGAAAAAATTTTAAATGAAGCAACTAATGCTCTATTAAATCCTAACATTTTGATTAAAAATTTAGAAAAACAAATGATGCATCTAGCTCAAAATGAAAATTATGAAGAGGCTGCTAAGATTAGAGATCAAATTGCTACTATTAAGGATTTAGAAACCAAGGTGCAAATTGATCTTGCAAAATTGGAAGATTTTGAAGTTTTTGCTATTGCTTATGAGAATAATTTACTTTCTCTTTTACGCTTTGTGATTCAAAATGGCAAGGTGATTGGTTCAAATCATAAGATAATTGTTTTAAAAAATGATGTGTTTGATAAAAATGCAATTTATAAACAGTTTATTTTAGAAAATTTTAATTATGATATTCCTATCGTTTCAAATCAAATTTATGTTTATGAAGAATTTGAAGATTTAAAACTTCTTGAAGAATTGCTTTGTAAAAGGTTTTCAAAAAAAATTATTATTAAAAACCCAAAAATAGGTGAAAAAAGAAAAATTTGTAATTTAGCATATCAAAATGCTTTAATTAACATAAATTCATATAAAAAGAATAATTCTTTTGAAATTTTAAAAGAGCTAAAAACATATTTTGAACTTGAGAATTTCCCAAATTGCATAGAAATATTTGATAATTCTCATTTGCAAGGTTCAGCTACCATTGGTGCTATGGTTTGTTACAGGCAAGATGAGTGGGATAAGCAAAAATATAAAAGATTTCATCTTCATTATAAAAATGATTATGATCAAATGAGAGAAGTTTTAACAAGAAGGGCTAAAGATTTTGACAAAAACCCACCTCCTGATTTATGGGTTATAGATGGCGGGAAGGTTTTACTTGATTTGGCAAAAGCTATCATTGAAAGTAGTGGAGCAAATATTGATATTTTAGCGATTTCAAAAGAAAAAATCGATTTTAAAGCTCATAGAGCAAAAGGTGGAGCAAAAGATAAAATTCATTCTATTAAAGGTGAATTTTCTTTAAGTGTTGATGATAAAAAATTACAATTTTTGCAAAAATTAAGAGATGAAGCTCATCGTTTTGCTATAAAATTTCATCAAAATACTAAAAGAAAACAAGACTTAGAAAGTTCAAAACTTCTTAATTTGGGTCTAAGTGAGGCTAATATACAAAAATTACTTCATTATTTTGGTAATTTTGAAAATATTTATAAAGCAGATTTTAACGAGCTTAGTTTTGTTTGTAATAAAAAAATTGCACAGAAAATTAAAAATATTTAATTTTCAATATTAGTTCTAAAATTTATTGCTTGATGCAATGAAATAAAGTCTACATTTTCTAAATTTACCCCACTTGGGATACCTTGTGCTATTTTACTAAATTTTAAATTTAAATTTTTTAATTTTTCTTCTATAAAGAAAATCATAGTATCTGAATTTATACTATGAGTAAAAGCAAAAATAAGTTCTTTTGTATTGTTTTTTTTTATCATAGAAATAAGTTTTTGAATTTTTTCTTCTTCTAAATTTTCTAAGACAAAGTAAAATCCATTATAACTATTGCTTTCTTCGAGAATTAAAACATCTTTAGGACTTTGTATAATGCAAATTAAATCTTTTTGGCGATTTTCATCTGTGCAAATATCACAAAGCTCATTTTCGCTTAAGGCACCACATTGTGTGCAAGGTTTGATAAAGCGTAAGGCATTTTCTATATTATGTGCAAGCTTCATGCCTTCTAGATGATTGCTTGTGCAAATATAATAAGCCAAGCGAATCGCAGTTTTTTTTCCAATCGTTGGAAGACTCGCAAAGCTTTCTACGAGATTATTGAATTTTTCTATGCCTTTAATTGCCATTTTTATTTTTTTCTCCAAAAAATACCATAAAACAGTGTTTTCCTTTTTCATAATTATAAATTAATTCAAAATTATGAAGTCTGCAGACTTCATAAACTATGTAAAGACCAAGTCCCATTCCTCCAACTTTCTCATATTTTTCTCTTGAAAAAGCTTTAAAATAGTATTCAATGGGTTGACTTAATTCTTTTCCAGGATTTTTAATAACAAAAGAATCTTTATAGCATTCAAGCTTACAAGTTCCATCATCAGAGTATTTAAGCGCATTATCTAGCATATTTTTTAAAATTAAAGAGAAAATTTCAAGATCGACATTTAAAAAAGGATCAGAATATAATTTTATATTAATAACTTTATCTAAGTCATCACGCATTAGATAGACTTTAGCTTCATTTAAAATAACGCTAAATTGATTTTGCGTGATGTTAAGATTGTAGTTTTTAGAAAATAAACTTTCCATTTTTGCAAATTCATTAATTAAAAGATCAAGTCTTATAAAAATATCATTTAAACGATCTTTTTGTTTGAAGTCTTTAATCATTTCAGTAATAATTCTGCCTTTTCCGATAGGGGTTTTAAGCTCGTGCATAATAGTTCTTAAAAAAAGTTGTCTTGACTCTATGAGTTCTTGATTTTTTTTGAAAGCTTTTTCAAATTCAAAAGCTATTTTTCCTACTTCATCATCTTGATAATTTTCAAATTTAGGTTTTTTTCCATTGCTAACTTCTGCAATTTGCATACGAAGTTTTTTTAATGGTTCTAAAGACTTTAAAACAGAAAGATACATAAAAATGACTAGAAAAGAAAAAAAGAAAAATCCTGCTAATAAAAGATTATATACTCTATTGTTTGCACTTTGTTCAAATAGGGCATTAGATGAATTTTTACACTGCATATCCAAATAAAGATTGTTATTATAAAATAAAGAATAAAGATCGCAATAATCTCCATCTTGCATAAAAGCTATTTTCCCTTCTTTTCTAATAAGTTTTATGAGTTGATTATTTTTTACTATATTAAATCCGCTGTTGATTAAATATTTTTTTAAGTCAGTATCAACTTCATTTTTATAATTATTTAACAAGCTTTTGATTAAATTTTCTTGTTTAAAACTTTCTTCTTTGTTGTAAATATTGCCTTCAATTTTTAAAAGGATAATAAAAAGAACACATACTAAAAAAAAGGTTACAACAAATAAAATAATTAATTTTGTATTAATAGAGTAATTTTTAATCATCCTATAAGTTTATATCCTATTCCTCTAACTGAAAAAATATGTTTAGGAGATTTTGAACTATCTCCTATCTTAACTCTTAATCTTCCTATAATTACATCTAAGCTTTTAGAATCTTTATCTTTTAAATTTTTGCAACGATTAACAAGTTGTTCTCTTGATATTGAATATCCATTTTGTTGTATTAGATATTCTAAGATTTCATATTCTGCTGGTGTTAAAGTTAGAACTTGATTATTATAAGTAATTTCGTGCTTTTTTTCATCAATTTTAAATACAGAATTTAAGTTCTCTGTAGAATTTTGTTTATCAATTCTTTTGGCACGACGAATAAGGCTTATAATTCTTGCATACATTTCTTTTGGATCATAAGGTTTTGGAAGATAATCATCAGCTCCAATTTGAAGTCCCACAACTTTATCACTTAAATCTCCTCTTGCTGAAGATATGATAATAGGAATATGACTTTTTTGCCTTATTTCTTTACAAATTTCTAAACCATCAATTTGCGGTAAAGTCAAATCTAAAATTAAACAATCATAATTTTGAATTCCAGTTTCTAAAGCTAAACGAGGGTTTTCAAAATTTGTAATTTTTATATTGAACTGAGCTAAATATTCAGATAACAATTGTGCAAAGTCAGGATCATCTTCTATCATTAAAACATTAATCATTGCTTTTCCTTAATTTTTTAGTGTAATTTTATTTAAATTATATTAAAAACTTGGTAAATTACTTTTTTATTTTCTAAATTATTTAATAAATAAGCGGAGATGCAATGGAAATTAATTATTATGAAATTTTAGAAATAGAACAAAGTGCTAATAAAGATACGATTAAAAAAGCTTATAGAAAGTTAGCTTTAAAATATCATCCTGATAGAAACCAAGGAGATAAAGAAGCTGAAAATAAATTTAAATTAATCAACGAAGCTTACGAGGTTTTAAGCAATGATGAAAAAAGAGCAATATATGATCGTTATGGAAAAGCAGGACTTGGAGGAAGTTCCTCTGGTTTTGATGGAGGATTTTCTGATTTTGAGGACTTGAGTGATATTTTCTCGAGCTTTTTTGGTGGAGGTTTTGCACGTTCTAATAAAAAAAGAGCAAATAATGAAAAATTCAATTCACAACTAAATATTAATCTTCATTTAAATTTTAAAGAAGCAGTTTTTGGATGTAAAAAAACTATAGATTTTGCTTATAAGAGTTTTTGCAAGAAGTGTGATGGAAGTGGCGCTAAAGATGGTAAAACTCAAACTTGTCCTAAATGTAAAGGAAAGGGTCAAGTTGGAATTCAACAAGGTTTTATTACTTTTGCTCAAACTTGTCCTGATTGTAAAGGAAGCGGGGAAAAGGTAAGTGAACGCTGTCCTGATTGCAAGGGTTTGGGTTATGAAGAGATAAAAGATAAGGTAGAAATTAATATCCCAGAAGGTGTAGATACAGGAATAACTTTAAAAGTTGCAAATAAAGGTAATATTATCAAAAATGGAACAAGAGGCGATTTGTTTGTAAAAATAATAGCAAAAGAAGATGATACCTTTATTCGTGATGGGGAAGATATCTATATAGAATTTCCAGTTTTCTTTACTCAGGCAATTTTAGGAGAAAGTATCAAGGTTCCTACTATAAGAGGGGAAGCTATATTAAAACTTCCAATAGGAGCCAAAGATAAACAAAGATTTATTTTGCAGAATGAAGGTGTAAAAAATATTCATTCTAATGAATTTGGTTCTCAGATTGTTCAAATTGCAATAACTTTTCCAAAAACACTTAACGATGAACAAAGAAAATTGTTAGAACAATTAGGTGAAAGCTTTGGAATAAAAGATGGCATGCATCATGAACAAAAAGGATTTTTTGAGAAAATTACTTCTTGGTTTAAAAGTTAGTTACAAAAAACTATATTGAATCAAGTTCAATATAGTTTTCAAAATCTTCTTCTTTTGGTGGATTTTCTTTATTATCTTGGATAAATAAGTTTATTTTCTTTTCATGAGCATTAACTACTTTTTTAAATTCGTCTAAATCTTTTTTATTTAGTTGAGTTTTAGCAATTTTAATAACAGAGTTTGGATTAATAGCTTTGTTGTTTAAATAAACTCCAAAGTGTAAATGAGGACCTGTACTCATACCCGTAGAACCTACATAAGCAATAACTTGTCCTTGTTTAACCTTTTGTCCTTTTTTAATTTTTGCAAAACGACTAAGATGTGCATATAAGGTCGTATATCCTGATGCGTGTTGTACTTTAACAACATTACCGTAGCCATTTTGTGTTCCAACAAAGATAATTGTTCCATTGCCAGCACTTTTAACTGGAGTTCCTGTAGGTGCTGCATAATCAATTCCTAGATGGGCACGATATCTTTTTAATACAGGATGATATCTTGCTGTGCTAAATTTAGATGAAATTCTTAAATAATTAACAGGTTTATCTAGTAAGAAAGATTCAACTTCTTTGCCATTTTTGTCATAATAATTTTCATTAAAATAAAATATTTCTTGAGAGTTTTTATTGATTTCTATACGAGCCATTTTGATTATAATATCACCAAAAAGCTTTCCCATTCTTCTTTTTTGTTCATAATATAAAATGATTTCATCGCCTTTTTGGATATTGCGAAAATTAATGCTTCCTCTGAAAGCTCTTACCATGGCTCTTGCCAAAGTTGCACTTTTACTTTCTTCATATACATCTTGATAAGCTGATGTTTTTACATTTATACGTAAAATTCTATTTTCTTTGTTATATAATATTGGGGTAAAATTTAGAACATATTGTTTATTGAGATCTTTATAAATATGAATTTGTAAGTCGTCACTAATTGGAATTAAAATTTGTTCTATATTGTTATTATCATCTTTTAAAATTTGATATTTTGTTTTATAAGCAATTTCTGAAGCTAGTTCTTGATCTTCTTTATCTAGGTTGTAATATAAAGACATAGGGATTGAATTTCTTTGTAGGAATTTAAGTAAAGTATCGCCATTTTCCCAAGTTAATTCCTCCATACTTACAGCAGCAAATGCTTGAATGATAGTAAAAAATAAAAATAAAATTTTTTTCATTAAAAACCTTAAAAATTAAACAATAATTATAAATTAAAAGCTATATTTTACTTTATTTTTCTTACAATTACTTAATGAAAAATGATTATAAATATGTTAAAGGAGTATGATTTTGTTAAGAATTGTTATAATGATGTTATTTTTTGCGAACCTTTATGCAGATTTTAATTTAAATCCTGTAAAAACAAATCTTATAAAAGTTGATGGGAACTATGGATATGTTAAAGATAGTTCAGAAATTTCGCTTTACTCATCAGGTATTGTAATGCATAATTTTGCAGATTCTAAAAGTATAGTTGCTAGAGCAAGTGTGATTTCTAAAGAAAATGGTTTAGCTAAATTAGAATTTAAAGTTTTTGATTCTTTAGAACAAAAGGCTCTTCCTTTGCCAAATATTTTGCCAGAGGTAAATGATGAGGTTATTTTAAATTTTCTTTATAATAGAGCTTTAATCATAGCGCCTAATGAAAGTATTTATAATGAGATTGAGCAAAGTTTTCCTCAAATTTATTTTACTCATATAGATATTTTTGGAGCACAATTGATTAGAGACTCTGTAAGCAGTCCTAAAAGATCTGATTTTAGAAAATTTTGTTCTAATAATGCTGTGGGAATTTTAATTTTTGCTCTTGATCAAAAGGCTGTTTTTGTGGATTGTCAAGATTTTAATATTTTAGCTGAAAATTCTATTTCAAAAGCTACAAAAATTCAAACACCTTTTTATTCTAGAGTGGGGAGTTATAAAAATAAATTCTTAGGTTTTTTAACCTCTGATCAAGATATAACAAATTTTTATGGGTATTATAAAGCTTTATTAGGGATTTATAAATAAATCAATGAAGCAAGAATTTAAACAATATTTTAAAGAACTTTTAGGAAATGATAATGCTTGTTTTGATGTTTTGCATCAAAGAGTTTATAGTTATGATGCAACAAAAAAACATTACTTTCCAGATGGAGTGCTTTTTCCAAGAAATGAAAATGATATTGTTCAAATTTTAAGATTTTGCAATGAAAATCATATTATTGTAGTTCCAAGGGGGGCTGGAACTGGTTTTAGCGGGGGAGCTTTAGCGGTTAATGGGGGGATAGTTTTATCTTTTGAAAAACATATGAATAAAATTTTAGAAATTGATCTTGAAAATTTAGTCGCTGTTGTGGAACCTGGAGTTATTAATTTTAATTTACAAGAAGAAGCGCAAAAGCATGGTCTTTTTTATCCGCCCGATCCTGCTAGTATGCATTTTTGTTCTTTGGGTGGAAATGTGAGCGAAAATGCAGGTGGAATGAGAGCTGTTAAATATGGAACAACAAAAGATTATGTAATGGCCTTAAGAGCGGTTTTGCCAAATGGTGAAGTTATAAGAGCAGGAAAAAGAACGATCAAAGATGTAGCAGGATATAATTTAGTTGGAACCTTAATTGCGAGTGAGGGAACTTTAGCGGTATTAAGCGAGATTACTTTAAAATTGCTTCCTTTGCCTAAATTTAACAAAACGGCTATTGCACTTTTTGATGATATAAAACAAGCTATTGATTCTGTATGTAAAGCTTTATCAAAAGGTTTAAATCCTGTTTGTATAGAATTTTTAGATCTTTTAACTATAGAAGCATTAAAACAAAAATTTAAACTTAGTTATTTGACTGCTAATACAGCCTTGATCATAGAAATGGATGATAATGAAGAAGAAAATTTGCTTAAAAATATTAATTATATGAGAGATTTCTTTTTGCAGATGGGAGCAAAAGACTTTAAGATAGCAAATAATGAAAAAGAAGCTTCTGATATTTGGTTTGCAAGAAGAAATTGTTCTCAAGCTGTTACTATATATGGAAGTTTAAAGCTTAATGAAGATATAACAGTGCCTAGATCAAAGCTTGCTGAACTTTTAGAAGGAATAAGAAAAATTTCTTTAAAATATAATTTTAAAATTCCTTGTTTTGGTCATATTGGAGATGGTAATGTGCATGTTAATGTTATGCTTGAAAAAAATGATTCATATCAAATTGAACAAGGGTATAAAGCTATAGAAGAAATTTTTAAACTTGCTATTGAATTAGATGGAACATTAAGCGGGGAGCATGGTATAGGAATTTCTAAAGCAGCTTTTATGCAACTTGCTTTTAGTGAGGCTGAAATGAATTTGATGAGAAATATTAAAAAAGCTTTTGATCCAAATAATATACTAAATCCTTTTAAAATGGGAATTTAAAAATGTTCAGTAGAATTTTCAAAATTTTATTTGCACTTAGAGATAAAGAAGTATTAAATTATTCAGCGGCTTTGAGTTTTTATACGATTTTATCTTTAATACCTATTTTGTTTATTTGTTTTTCAGTTTTTACTCGAATTTCTAGTTTTAATACTTATTATGAAAAGGCTAAACAAGTTATTTTTGCTTTTTTAATCCCAGCTCAGCAAGATATAGTTTTTTCTTATTTGGATACTTTTTTAAAAAATAGTGTAAATTTAGGGATATTTGGTTTTGTGGCAATGATTTTTACTTCTTTGGCTTTTTTTTCTGGATATGATTTTGTAATTAATCGTATTACCAAAAATGAACCAAAAGGTCTTTGGCAAAGTATAAGTTCTTATTGGACTTTACTTACTTTAATACCTCTAGGTCTAGGTTTTAGTTTTTATATATCAGGTTATATACAAGGATTTTTAGATAAGTGGAAAATAGGATTTAATTTTTTTGAATTTTTGCCTTTTATTATTATTTGGACTTTGTTTTTTATTGCTTTTTCAAGTTCTTTGCATAATGTAAGAACTAAAATTCTAAGCATAGTTTCCTTTTTGACCTCTATGATTTGGTATGTTATTAAAAATTTATTTGTTTATTATGTGATTTATAGCAAGACCTATCAGAGTGTTTATGGATCTTTTTCTGCTATTTTATTTTTCTTTATCTGGATTTATATTTCTTGGATAATTTATCTTTTTGGGATAAAAATCTGTTATAACCTAAATGAAAATGAAGGGCAAAAAGTTAAGAGAAATACAAAAAAGCGCTAGTATTTTAAAACGCATACTGAGTAAAGAAAGTAAAATATAAGCTAAAAAAATGAAAAATGGAATTTTAAAATTAATAGCATAAAGTTTAAAATTAAAAAATAAGATTAAATAATCATCTAATAATCCTCCTTCGTTGATAAAATGCAAAAATAAAACCAAAGGATAAAAGATTGCAAAAATAATGCTAATAAAAATGGCCAAAATTTGCTGATAAGAAAGGAGTGGAAAGAAGTATATCACTGGCAAAATCATAGCAAAAAATGTCCATACATTAAGCAATAAAATATTTATAAAAGGTTTGAAATATTTTGAAAAATGATGCAGGTATAAAAAAATATAAAAAACTCCAAGAATAGAAAATAAAAATCCAACACTAAATAAAAGTTTAGGAAATAAAGCTATACAAATACATACACTAAGAAATAAATTTACAAAACTAATAAGTTTGATATTTTTACTAATTAAATAAAATCCCCATAAAAGCATAATCAAAGAGCGTATATAAGAGGGGACAAAACCTATTAAATAAGCATAAATGATTAAAAAAGTAAAAATTACTATACTTAAATCGAATTTTAAATTTCTATAAGGAAAATATTTTTTTTGAAAAAAGCTATAAATAGGACTCAATAAAAAGAATAAAAAAGAAAATATAAGTCCTATATGATAACCACTAATTGCTATTAAATGGGCAATACCGTAATAATTAATATCCGTTCTTAGTTCTAAAGATATGGGCAGAGCAAAAAATAAAGCTCCATATAATTCTTTAATTTTTTCGTTTTCATGTTGATTTAAAAAATAATCAATAATTTTAGGATTTTTACTAAATCCTAAACTTTTTATATTATAGCTTGGTGCATAAAAATTTTTTGACAGATAATCTTTAAAATTAAGATTTGTTGTAATTATTCTAAGCTCTATATTTTCATTTTTGCTAAGATTTAAATCTTTAAAACTTGTGGTATAAAATGTAAAATTTTTATTTTTTAATTTTAGAACAAAATAATTTTTATTTTTTTTATTCTTTTTTTGATAAATTTGAATAATTGTAGCTTGAATTGATGGGTGTTTGTTTTCTTTAAAATTTAAATAATTTTTATATTCTAATAAAATATTAAATATAAAAATACTAATAAAAATAAAAAATACAATAAATAATTCTTTATTTTTTTGTAATAAAGAATTATAAAAAAACATTATTTCTTAGAAAAACTATGAAGATAAAACCAAATTGCTGCAACTAAACAAAGTAAAAATAAAGGTGCTAGATAAGGGTAATTACTAAGATTATTAAAGATAAAGGTGATGCTTTGTCCAAAGAGATAAGCTAAAAATCCAAGCAATAATGCCCAAATAAAACTTGAAATTGTATTGATTATAAGAAATTTCACAAAACTATATTTTGCAATTCCTGCTGCTATAGGAATAAAAGTTTTAATTCCATAGATATACTTTTGTATAAAAAGTAAAAATATCCCGTATTGTTTCACTTTAATGATAGCTAAAGCTAATTTTCGTTTATGCTTTTTAAAATAAGGTAAAATATCTTTTTTGTAATACTTTCCTAAAACAAAAAGCAAAGTAGAGCCAATTGCATTGGCAACGAAGGCAATGCTTATACATAAATACAAATCTAACTTTCCTTGAGAACACAAAACTCCAGCGGCAAGAATTCCTACCATTCCGCCACCTAAAGAATAAAAGAATAAAACAATATAACCATAACGAAGTAAAGTATCAATCATATCTTGCATAAATCTTACCTCGCATATTCAATTGCTCTTAGTTCGCGTATAACATTGACTTTGATTTCGCCAGGATATTGGAGTTTGTCTTTAATTTCATTAGCAATTTCTTTAGCTAAAAGTACAGCTTGATCATCGTTAATTAATTTTGCATTAGCTATAACCCTAATTTCTCTTCCTGCATTGATAGCATAGGCATTTTTAATTCCTTCTTTGTTTTTTGCTATTTCTTCAAGTTCCCTTACTCTTTTTAAAAAGGCCTCTAAAACTTCTCTTCTTGCACCAGGTCTTGCAGCACTTAAAGTATCAGCAGTACAAACTGCAGCCGCTTCTATACTCGTGGCTTCTTCGTGACCATGATGTGCATAAATGGCATTAATTACAACAGGATGCTCTTTGTAGCGTTTACAAAGTTCAGCTCCCAAATCAACATGAGATCCTTCAAAATCATGCGTAAGTGCTTTTCCTATATCGTGTAAAATTCCTGCACGTTTGGCTAGTTTTTCGTCTCCACCACACTCAGCTGCAATAATTCCTGCAAGATGTGCAACTTCTAAAGAATGTGCTAGGGCATTTTGACCATAACTAGCGCGATATTTTAACTTACCAATGAGTTTTATGATTTCAGGGTGAAGTTTATCAAGACCTAAATCCATAGCTATGATTTGTCCTTCTTCTAAAATGGAATTTTCAAATTCTTTACAAACTTTTTCATGAATTTCTTCAATACGAGCTGGTTGAATTCTCCCATCCTCAACCAAAAGCTCTATGACTTTTGTAGCAATGGCACGACGATAAAGATTAAAACAACTAATTATAATAGCACCTGGGGTATCATCTATAATAATATCAACACCTAAAACCATTTCTAAGCTTTTAACATTGCGTCCTTCTTTGCCTATAATGCGCCCTTTAAGTTCATCATTTTTAATATTGACTACATTAATAAGCCTTTCTGCAGCAAATTCTCCAGCAAAACGTGAAGTGGCTTGGGCTATGATGTAATTTGCTTTTCTTTTAGCTTCATTTTTAGCCTCTTCTTCATATTTTCTTACTATATGAGCTATTTCGTTGCGTGATTTTTCTTCAACTTTTTCTAAAATAATTTTTTTAGCTTCATCTTTTGTAAGGCCAGATGAATTTTCTAAAATATTAATCACTTCATCGATTTTATGTTGATATTGGTTTTTTAATCTTATGCTATCATGATGAAGTTCTTCTATAATTTTTTGATTTTTATTTAATTCTTCTTCATCTTTTTTTATTTTTTCAGCTTCTAATTTAATTTGCTGTTCTTTTTTGTGAATTTCTTCAAACTTACATTGTAATTCTTGTTGTAATTTATGAGCTTTATCTTCATATTTTTTTTTGATTTCTAATTCAGCATTTAGTATAGAATTTTTGGCATCTTTTAATATAAGCTCAGCTTCATATTCAATAGCTTTTGCTTTTGCTTTTGCTTGTTCTATAAAAATTTCGTGTTTGGCTTCATTTATTTTTTTAGCAACTAAATATCCTAATCCAAGTCCTATTAAGGTTGTAAAAACTACAATTATTGTTATCATTTATAATTTCTTTCCTATAGTATTTTTTATAAGGATTTATATAAAAATCTCCTTTAATATCATAAAAATCAGTGATATTATTATTATCAAGCATATTAATACTTTGAACAAAAATAGTTAAAGGTTTATATCCTAGATCATAAAAAAATCTATCATAAAAACCTTTTCCATATCCAATTCTTTTTAAATTTTTATCTACAGCTACAACAGGGATAATAGCTAGATCAATTTTTTTTACTTTTAAAAAAGAATTATTTGGTTCAAATACTCCAAAATTTTTCTTTTTTAAAGGTAATCTCAATTTTACTATTTTCAAACTTTTATCTTGCATAAATGGAACAAAAAGTTCACAATTTTTATTTAATAATCTTCTAAATTTAAATAAATTAGGTTCAGATTTTAAGGGAATAAAGAGCAATATTCTTTTTGCTTTATTTTTTTTAATTATTTTTAGACATTCTTTAAAAACTTGAAAATCTTTTTTGAATTTAAATTTTAAATATTCTTTTAAAATTTTTTTTGATTTTTTTCTTAAATTATTTTTTAACATATAATTTACCTAGAGTATTAATTTATGTTATAATTTTATCTTTTATTCTTAACTCAATAAGGAAAAATTTAATGACTTTTAAAAAAATTTTCTTTCTTTTTGTAATTTTTTCTTTATTTTTTACAGCTTGTGATAAAAATTCAAAAGAGAAAGATGAGCAAGGGCTAACACAAAAGAATATATCATCAAACAAAATTGAAAATACAAAAAATTCTTTTGCTTTAACAATGTTAAATGGGAATTCGTTATCAATTAAAACTCAAAATGATAAAATTACTTTTAATAACAATAACAAAATTAGTTTATTTATGTTTTTTACAACTTGGTGTAAACCTTGCATTGCTCAAATTTTAGATCTTAATAGGTTTGAAGAAAAATATAAACAAAATTTACAAATTATAGGTATTTTAATTGAAGAGCAAGATAGGCAAAATATAGAAGCTTTTATGCAAAAAAATAAAATAAAATTTGATGTTGCCATAGGAGATAATAATTATCTTTTTGCTAAAAGTTTAGGAGGTATAAATGGAATGCCGACTTTATTTTTATTTGATAAAAATAATAATCTTATAAGACAATATTTAGGTCTCATTCCTATAGAAATGTTAGAAATTGATATACAAAAGGCTATAGATTAATGTTTGATTTTTTAAAAAAAGGATTAAAAAAGACTCTTGAAAATATTGCTCAAATTAAATCAGGGCATAAGAAAATTACTAAAGATCTTTTAGAAGAAATTTTATTAGAAGCGGATGTAAGTTATGAGATAGTGGAAGAAATCATTTATTATTTACCTCCTTCTAATGAGGTAAGAAAAGAAGATTTAAGACGAGTAATGAAAACATATTTTTTATATGATCAAAAAGAATTATCTCATAGTAAACCATTTGTAGAGCTCATTTTAGGGGTAAATGGAGCAGGCAAAACAACAAGCATTGCAAAATTAGCATATTTATATAAACAACAAAATCAAAAAATTATTTTAGGTGCCTGTGATACATTTAGAGCTGGAGCTATAGAACAGCTTAAGCTTTGGGCTCAAAAATTAGATATAGAAATTGTAGCAAGTTCACAAGGACATGATCCTTCAGCTGTTGCTTTTGATACTATCTCCAAAGCTAAAGCTAAAGATTTTGATCGAGTGATTATTGATACAGCCGGAAGACTTCAAAATCAAAAAAATTTAGCATTAGAGCTTGAAAAGATTATACGTATTTGCGATAAAGCATTTAGCGGAGCTCCTCATAGAAAAATTTTAGTTTTAGATGGAACTCAGGGTAATGCTGGTATTTTACAAGCAAAAGCATTTAATGAATTTGTAAAACTTGATGGAGTCATTATAACAAAACTTGATGGCACAGCTAAAGGTGGAGGATTGTTTAGTATAGCAAGAGAGCTTGAGCTTCCTATATTGTATATTGGTGTAGGAGAGAGTATGCAAGACTTATATGAATTTGACATTGATAAATATCTTGATACGCTTTTAGATCCTATTTATAATTAAAGTCTTTTAAATGTATAGCGCAGAGCAAAAAGATCTTTTTTTTCAAAATGTATCTTCTTTAAAAAATACTTCTCTTTATAAAAAATTAACTACCACTATTTCGAATAATTTTAAAATTTTGCCAAATGGGGGGGGGGATTTATTTTCTTTAAATTTAATCAATATTCACAATAAATTAAGTATTTATCAAGATGCAAAAAAGGAATTAGAGGAAAAATTAAAACTTTTTCAAACACAATATTTGTTTTATCCTGTTCTTTATTTTTATGGTTTTGGAAATGGTATTTTATATAAAATTTTACTTAAAAACACTCATTTAAAGCATCTTATTGTATTTGAGGATGATATTTCTTTGCTTTATGAAATTTTTCATTTAATTGATTTTAGAGAAGAGTTAAGAAATAATAAATTAATTATTTTACAAAGTGATGTTCTATCAAAGGATCTGGAAAATATCTTTACTACTCCGCCTTTTTTTAATTTTTTAAGGGTCTATTTTTTGCATTTGCATAGTGTTTATTATGAAATTTTTCAAGATAAGATTATCAAACTTAATAACAAAATTTCTCAGATTATTAAAACGACAATACTTTATCAAGGCAATGATATAGAAGATGCTTTGCAAGGTTTTACTCAATTTATCTTTAATAGTCCTAAAATGATTTTAAATCCTTCGCTTGATTCTTTATATCAAACACGCAAGAAAAAATCAAAAACAGCCATTATCGTCTCTACTGGCCCTTCTTTAGATAAGCAACTTCTTGTTCTAAAAAAATATCAAAATAAAGCTACGATATTTTGTGCTGATAGTGCTTATTCAATTCTTGCAAAATATGACATTAAACCTGATTACGTTTTAATGTCTGAAAGAACAGAAAAAACGGCAGATCTTTTTAAAAATTCTTATAAAAATATCGATGAAGGAATTATTTTTGTGCTATTAGCTTTAGCTCATCCAAAAGCTATAAAATATCTTGAAGATTCTAAAAGAAATTACATCTTGATTCCTTATCCTTCTTTATTTGTTAAAAAATGCATGCTTGAAGATTTTGGCAATTTTCCTTCAGGTTCTACAGTTGCCTTAAATGCCTTAAAGCTTGCTTATACTTTAGAACATAAAAGTATCATTTTTATAGGTCAAGATTTAGCTTATTCTCAAGATGGAACTTCTCATTCTAAGGATTATATGTATGGGTCAAATTATGAAAGCAGTATAAAACAAGAAAGTGCTTTAGCTTATGGAGGAAAAGGAGAAGTTAAGACCCATTGTATGTGGAATGCCTTTAGGCTTTCTATAGAAAATTTTATATATAAAAATACCAAAAATTGTAAATTTTATAATGCCACAGAAGGTGGAGCAAGCATAGAAGGAACTATAGAAAAACCTTTTTTAGAATGTTGTCTTAATTTATTAAATGATAATGATAAAAAATTTACACAGCCTAAAATTTTAGATACAGATAAACAAAATGAACTTTTATTAAATATAGATGAAAATCTTTATGAGCTTTATATCGATTGTGATAAGTTTCTAAAAGAATTAAATGAATACTTAAAAGATACCGAAGAAGACAGTAAAAAAATATTTGATAAAAATATTATTAATAAAGTAGTTATTCAAGAAATTATTAAAAAATTAGATTCTCTTAAATTGAGAATAGACTATTATAGTAAATCAGTACTTTACGAATTTATACGATCTTTTTTAATGCAATTTGAATTTAATTTAGCAAGGATTTATGTGTTAAATCCTAAAAACGAACAAGAGTGGCTTGATAAAAATTTAACATGGATTAAAGATCATATTTTTTTAATGCAAGTTTTAATTGCCAATATTAAACTTGTAAAACAAGGGATAAGAGAAAATATTGCTCCTTTAAAACAAATTCTTTTATCAAGAAATTTAAAAAGTCTTTTTTAACTTCAAAAATATTATAATATTTAAAAATTTTTTAGGTTAAAAATGGCTAAAAGTAAAATTTTATTTGAATGTCAATCTTGTGGAAATCAACAAAGAAAATGGCTTGGAAAGTGCCCAGAATGCGGTTCTTGGGATAGTTTTATAGAACTTAAAGCTGAACAAATTAAGATTTTAAAAGAGCTAGAGCATGCAAATTCTAAAGCAAGTGAAGCTATATGTATTGATGAAGTAGAAATAGAAAAATTTAGTAGAATTAGCACTCAAGATGATGAGCTTGATCTTGTTTTAGGCGGAGGTTTGGTTGAGGGGTCTTTAGTTTTAATTGGTGGAAGTCCTGGGGTTGGAAAATCTACTCTTTTACTTAAAATTGCTTCTAATTTGGCAAATAGTGGCAAAAAAGTACTTTATGTAAGCGCAGAAGAAAGTAAAACACAAATTAAACTACGTGCCAATAGACTTGAGGCCAATGGGTCAAATTTATTTTTACTTACAGAATTGTGTTTGGAAAATATCATAGAAGAATTGCATAAAAAAGATTATTCTGTTTTGGTTATAGATTCTATTCAAACTTTGTATTCTGACAAGGTTTCTTCAGCAGCAGGGAGTATTACTCAAGTAAGAGAGATTACTTTTGAATTAATGCGTTTAAGTAAAGCTTATAATATAAGCATTTTTATTATAGGCCATATTACAAAAGATGGAGCAATTGCCGGTCCTAGAGTGCTTGAACATATGGTTGATGTGGTGCTTTATTTTGAAGGTGATGCTACAAAAGAAATAAGATTATTAAGAGGTTTTAAAAATCGCTTTGGCAATATTAGCGAAGTGGGAATTTTTGAAATGGGTCCTAAGGGTTTAATTAGTGCCAAAAATTTGGCCAATCGTTTTTTTACTAGAGGTAGGGCCACTTCAGGAAGTGCTTTAGGTGTAGTAATGGAGGGAAGCAGAGCATTGGTTTTAGAAATTCAAGCTCTTGTTTGCGAGAGTGCTTATCCAAAAAGAAGTGCAACAGGTTATGAAAGAAATCGTTTAGATATGCTTTTAGCTTTATTAGAAAGAAAACTAGAAATACCACTAGGGCATTATGATGTCTTTGTTAATGTAAGCGGTGGTGTAAAGATTGGCGAAACAGCTGCGGATTTAGCTGTGGTTGCTGCCATTATTTCAAGCTTTAAAAATCGTCCTTTAAGTAAAGATAGTGTTTTTATAGGAGAGCTTAGCTTAAATGGAGAAATTAGAGATGTGTTTCATCTTGATATTAGATTAAAAGAAGCTAAAATGCAAAAGTTTAAAAATGCTATTATCCCTTCTAAACCTTTAGAGGATATAGGCTTAAGATATTTTGTTGCTAAAGAACTTTCTCAAGTTTTAGAATGGATGTAATTTCATTAAAATATAAGTAAGATTTAGATATAATAATCCTTTTAAAATATTGTTTGAGGAAAATATGAAAGATTTATTTTTATTTAGCTCTTTTTTTGATTCAAGTCATACTTTTGCTTATTTTTTTCATTTAGGTATAGTAATTGTTATTGCTATGATTATTACTAAATTAGCAACTTCTTCTATGCAACTTGTTCCAAGAGGAATGCAGAATTTAATTGAGGCTTATCTAGAAGGTGTTTTAACTATGGGTAAAGACACTTTAGGAAATGAAAAGGCTGCAAGAAAATATCTTCCTTTGGTTGCTACTTTAGGTGTGATTATTTTTTTAAGCAATATTATAGGAATAATTCCTGGTTTTGAAGCGCCAACAGCAAGTTTAAATTTAACTCTTTCTTTGGCCTTGATTGTTTTTGTATATTATCACTTTGAAGGCATAAAGACTCAAGGCTTTATAAAATATTTTTCTCATTTTATGGGGCCTATAAAAATTTTAGCTCCTTTGATGTTTCCTATAGAAATTATTTCACATCTTTCTCGTGTAATTTCTTTATCATTTCGTTTATTTGGTAATGTAAAGGGTGATGATTTATTTTTAGCGGTTATTTTAGCTTTAGTTCCTTATATTGCCCCTCTTCCAGCTTATGTGCTTTTAACTTTTATGGCATTTTTGCAGACTTTTATTTTTATGATTTTAACTTATGTTTATTTAGCAGGAGCTACTATAATCGAGGAAGGTCATTGATTTATCTCTTTGATTTTTTAAAAGGTGTTTCTTTAGGTTTTATCTTTTTTGGAACACTTTTTTTATTTTCAAACAATTATTTTATTTGGAATTTCATTCTATTTGGAATTTTATTGTATCTTATATTTACTCTTTTAATAAAAAATTATGAATTAAAACAAAAAATTAAAAATAGTCAAATTTGATTTTGTATACTGTTCTTTAAAGTCTTTTTGAAATAAAAGATGATACAATCGAATACAAAATTTTTAAGGAAAATAAATGTTTGAAGTAGTTATAGGACTTGAAGTTCATGCTCAATTAAATACTAAGACTAAAATTTTTTGCTCTTGTGCCACTTCTTTTGGGGAAAAACCAAATATTAATGTTTGCCCAACTTGTTTAGCTTTGCCCGGTGCTTTGCCTACTTTAAATGAGGAAGCGGTGAAAAAAGCTATTTCTTTTGGAAAAGCTGTTAATGCTACGATTAATAAAAAAAGTGTTTTTAATAGAAAAAATTATTTTTATCCTGATCTCCCTAAGGGATACCAAATTTCTCAATTTGATATTCCTATAGTTGAAAATGGAGAAATTTTTATTAATATTAATGGGAAAAATAAACGCATAGGTATTACTAGAGCGCATTTAGAAGAGGATGCTGGAAAAAACATTCATGAGAGCTCTTTTTCCAAAATAGATTTAAATCGTGCTGGAACGCCCCTTTTAGAAATTGTAAGCGAACCAGAGTTAAGAAGTAGTGACGAAGCTGTAGCTTATCTTAAAAAACTTCATTCTATTATAAGATTTTTGGATATTTCTGATGCCAATATGCAAGAGGGAAGTTTTCGTTGCGATGCTAATGTAAGCATACGTCCAAAAGGAGATACTAAACTTTATACTAGAGTTGAAATTAAAAATCTTAATTCTTTTCGTTTCATACAAAAAGCTATAGAGTATGAGATTAAGCGTCAAAGTATAGCTTGGGAAGATGGAGTATATGAAAAAGAAGTAGTACAAGAAACAAGGTTGTTTGATACAACAAATTTGATAACAAAGAGCATGAGAAATAAAGAAGTGGCTGCTGAATATCGTTATTTTCCAGATCCTGATTTATTGCCGGTTGTATTAACAGATGAATTTTTAAATGTTAAAATTCCAGAATTACCTGATGAAAAAAAGATACGCTATATCAATGAATTTGGGATTAAAGAAAGTGATGCTGAAATTTTGATTTCTTCTTTAGAGTTAAGTCGCTTTTTTGAAGAGCTTCTTTCTTATAAATTAAATCCAAAGCTTTGTGTAACTTGGTTAAATACTGAACTTATGGGTCTTTTAAGGGGCGATTGCACTATAGAAAATTCTCCAGTAAATGCAAAAAAACTTGGTGAGCTTATTGCAAAAATTGAAGAAGGTGTTATTAGTGCAAAAGCGGCTAAAGAAGTTTTATCTTTCATTTTTGAAAATCCTAAAATGCAAATTGATGAGAGCATAGAAAAACTAGGACTTAAACAAGTTAGTGATGATGGAGTTATTGAAAAAGTAATTGATCAAATTTTAAATGCCAATGAAGATAAGGTTCAAGAATATAAAAATGGAAAAGATAAATTATTTGGTTTTTTTGTTGGACAGGTTATGAAAGAAGGTAAAGGTGCTTTTAATCCGGCAAAAGTCAATGAAATTCTAAAATCAAAGCTTGGATAATGAGTATTGCTGTAATTGGTGCAGGTAAATGGGGGAGTGCTTTATATCATGCTTTAAGCATAAATAATAAATGTTATATAACTTCTTTAACTTTTAGAAATATACCAAATTTTGTATCCATTAAAGAAGCTTTAAAATGCAAATATCTTATTTTTGCTCTTAGCGCACAAGGAATTTCTTCTTGGCTTAAAGATAATTTTATCAATGAAGGGCAAAAAATTTTAATTGCGTCTAAGGGTATAGAAAGTTCTACTTGTAAATTTTTAGATGATATTTTCTTAGAATTTGTTAGTAAAGATCAACTTTGTGTTTTAAGTGGTCCTTCTTTTGCTACAGAAGTTATGCAAAAACTTCCTTGTGCTTTGATGATTAATGGTTATAATGAAATAATCTGCAAAGAATTTGCTCAGTTTTTTCCAAATTTTATAAAAACTTATATTGATAATGATGTTAAGGGTGCTGAAATTTGTGGTGCTTATAAAAATGTTTTAGCTATTGCAAGCGGAATTTGTGATGGTTTAAAGCTTGGCAATAATGCCAGAGCCTCTTTAATTGCAAGAGGGCTTATTGAAATGCATCGTTTTGGAAAATTTTTTGAAGCCAAAGAAGAAACATTTTTAGGACTTAGTGGAGCAGGAGATTTATTTTTAACTGCTTCAAGTAGTCTTTCAAGAAATTATCGTGTAGGATTTATGCTGGCGCAAAATAAAAGTTTAAAAGACATTCAAATTGAACTCAAAGAAGTGGCAGAAGGTATAGCTACATCGTATGCTATTAAAAAAATAGCTCAAAAAAAGGAGATTTATACTCCTATAGTAAATGAACTTGTAAATATTTTAGAGGGTAATAAATTAAACGAGTCTGTGCAAAACTTACTTAAACAAAACAATTTTTAATAAGGAAAAATCATGATCATTAAAAATGCTAAGATTTATGGGGAAGTTCTTAAGGACATTAGGATTGAGAAAGGTAAAATAGTAGAAATTGAAGATAATATTAAAAATGATGATCAGATTATAGATGCGCAAAATCTAACACTTTTGCCTTCTTTTGTTGATCTTTGTATCACTTTAAAAGATAATGTGTTTTCTTTAAAACATTTAGATGCGTTAGAAAAGCAATGTTTAAAAAATGGAATTTGTGCTATTGTGTTACGCGATAGTACAAATTTCGATGAACAAGGATTTGAGCTATATTTTCAAAATTTATCCCAAAGAAAAATACATATTTTTCCTAGTGTTAAAGTATTAGATTCTCAAAATAAATTAAGAAATCTTGCTATGTTTATAGATAAAGGGGCTTGTGCTTTAGAGCTTAATAGCGCGATGGATGCAAATATTTTAAAAATAAGTATACAATACGCTTTAATGAAAAATTTACCGATATTTATGCAGTGTTATGAAAAAAATTATGATAATGGGGTAATGAATGAAGGTTTAGTTAATTTTGAGCTAGGATTAAGCGGTATTAGCGAGATATCTGAAATAAGTGAAGTAGCTAAAGTGAAAGAGCTTGAAAAATTTTATCAAGTTAAAGTTCTTTATGATACTTTAAGTCTTGAAAAATCTTTATCCTTGTTAAGTAAGGATAGTTTAACACTTCTTAGCATTCATCATTTAATCAAAGATGATACAAGCTGTAGAGATTTTAATACCTTAGCTAAACTTATACCTCCTTTGCGTTCAAGTGAAAATTTGATTTCTTTAAAAAAGGCTTTAAAGGAGCAAAAAATTAGTTTTTTAAGTTCTATTCATAGTCCTTATACAAAGCATTTAAAAGATACAACTTTTGATGAAGCTGTTTTTGGGATAGATAGTATAGAAGAATTTGTTAGTCTTTGTTATACCTTTTTTATTAAAAATGATTTGTTATCGTGGAAGGAACTTTGCAAATTAACAAGTTTACATCCTGCAGAATTTTTAGGTTTAAATACTGGAGAAATTGCAGTTGGAAAGGAAGCTAATTTTATTCTTTTTGATGAAAATGCTTCTTTTGAAATTCCTTCTAACTCTTTGTATGCACAAGATAAATTATATGGAAAAATAAAGTATCATTTTATCAAAGGGGAGATGGCTTTTTAATCTTCCCCTTTTAGCATTTTGAAATTCTGCATTAAATCGATTCTTAATTGATCATTAAGCATTTGAGAATCTTTTAAAAAATCTTCAATAATTTGCTCTAATTTTTTTAAAAAATTAAAAAGTTCATTCTGCCATAACTCGTCGTTTTTTTTGCTTAAATTCATAGTCTGTATAAAGGTAAGTTCTCTGCTTAAATCCCCAAGATGTTCTAAAAAGTTATCTTTTTTATCCATATCTAAAAGTTCTAATTCATTATTTTGCACTTTATATTTTAGCTCTCTAATCTTTTCATCAATATAATCACAAAATTTGGGATAAATATCAGTTTTAATAGGTTCTAATAAGGTTTTTTCATCAATTTTTAAAGTATATTTTTTAACAGCAAAATAAAGCATTAAAAAAGATAAGGCGGCAATAAGCAAATAAAAGGCCATTTTATTTTTCCTTATAGTATGCCATCATACCACCTTCAAGATTTGTGCTAGAAAGCCCAAGTTCATCTTGAACAATCTGAGCCGCTATTTGACTTCTGTTCCCACTGCGACAAACAAAAGCTAAAGGTTTACCGTTAAGTTTTTCTTTAACTTCTTGTGAAAAATTTGGGTTAATAAATCCTTGATTATCATAAAGATAGACAAGTTCGGCATTTTCTAGAACTCCTTCTTCCCATTCTAAAGGAGTTCTGACATCAAAAATTTGATATTCATTTAATTTGGCTTTTGTGATAGCTATATTTGTAATCAAGATAAAGCCTTTATAATAATTTTATTAAGGGCTTTATTGAATTCATCAGGTTTATTTACTCCCATTCCTTCGCTTAATTTTGCCATATTTAAGATCAAAGTAGCAATATCTGGAGTAAAGGTTTCATTATCTTTTAATTTATCAAATATTTGATGTTTTGGATTTAATTCTAAAATAGGTTTAATATTTTGTTCTTGTCCCATTTGTTTAAGAATTTGTTGCATAGCAAAATCAGGTTTATTTTTATCATAAACTATACAACTTGGACTATCGCTAAGTCTTGAAGTAAGACGCACATCATCTACTTCTTCTTTTAGAAGTTCTTTAAATTTGGCAAGTAAAGAAGCAAAATTTTGTTTATCTTCATCACTAATTTCTTCTTTATTTTCTACTTGATTAATTGCTATAAATTTAAGACCCTCATACTCATCAAGCATCGGCATAACTAAGGAGTCGATTTCATCATCCATTAATAAAACTTCAATATCTTTTTTTCTATATTCTTCTAATAATGGAGAATTTTTAAGTAAGCTTTCGTTATTCCCTGTAATATAATAAATTTCTTTTTGTTCTGCTTTAATATTTTCTTTATATTCATCAAGGGTTCTTAAATTTTCGCTTTTAGTGCTTTTATACATCATAAGTTTTAATAAATTTTGTTTATTATCGCCAAAACCATATAAGCCTTCTTTTAAAACTTTTCCAAAAGTCTTGAAAAAATTTATATATTTTTCTTTATCTTTTTCTTTTAGTTTGGATAACTCGCTAAGAATTTTTTTAACACTAGCTTCTTTAACTGCTTTTAAAATTTGGTTTTCTTGTAGAATTTCACGGCTTACATTTAAAGGAAGATCCTCAACATCAATAATACCTCTTATAAATCTTAAATAAGTTGGCAAAAGTTCTTTGTCATTATCGCTGATAAATACTCTTTTTACATAAAGCTTTAAACCACTTTGATAATCAACACGAAAAAGATCAAAAGGTGCATTTTTTGGAATAAAAAATAAAGAATTATATTCAAATTTTCCTTCACTTTTTGTATGAAGATAAAGCAAAGGCTTTTCATTGTCGTGGAAATTTTGTTCATAAAATTTTTCATAATCTTCTTGTTTTAAGGAAGCCTTTGATAGTCTCCATAAAGCATTAGCTTTATTAATTTGAGAAATTTTTAGTTCTGTTTTTCCTTCATTTTCGCCTTCTTTAGCAGGAATATATTCTTCTTTTTCCATAAAGATTGGAAATTGAATATGATTAGAATATTTTTCAATTATACTTTCAATTTTATATGAATTTAAAAATTCATCATCTTTTAAATAAAGCGTTATGATGGTGCCTTGTTCTTGTTTGTTTGCTTCTTCTATTTCATAGCCTTTTGCATCAGAAATCCAAAGATAAGCTTTATCATCTAAGGCTTTTTTACTTAAAACTTCGATTTTTTCTGCCACCATAAAAGCTGAGTAGAATCCAACACCAAATTGTCCAATGAGCTGAGAATCTTTTTTTGCATCTCCGCTTAAATTTTCTAAAAAGCTTTTTGTTCCACTTTTTGCTATGGTTCCTAAATGATTGATTAAATCATCTTTATTCATACCAATACCATTGTCGCTAATACTCAAAGTTTTTTTATCTTTATCAAGTTTGATTTCTATTTTTGGTTTAAATTGAAGGTTTTTATATGCATCATCACTAACACTTAAAAAATTTAGTTTATCAAGAGCATCGCTTGCATTTGAAATCAACTCTCTTAAAAAAATTTCTTTATTAGAGTATAAAGAATGTATCATAAGTTGTAAAAGCTGATTAACTTCAGTTTGAAATTGCATATCTTTTCTCCTTAATTAATTTTTAAGGGCTATTTTAGCAAAAAAATCAAAATTAAGAGTAAATTTTAAATTTTGAAAAATTTTAAAAATCTGATTGATTTAATTTAAAATAAGGATATTTGTTTTATTATTTTTTAATCTTTATTTACTTAATTTACTATTTTAAATAATTTTGCATTCTAATAAATTTAAATATTATTTAAAAACTAAAAGACCAATCCATACAGCTAGTAGGCAAAAGCTTATACTAAAAAATAAATTAAGCACAAAATAAAAATAAGATCCATTTTGTAAAAGTAATAAACTTTGATATGAGAAACTAGAAAAAGTGGTAAAAGCACCTAAAAATCCAACGTTAATAAAATGATTTAAAAAGGGTGAAAAATGCTTATTTTGCAAGTAAGAATACAAAACTCCCAAAAAAAATGATCCTAAAATATTGACAAAAAGTGTTCCAAGATTGATAGAATGAGGCAAAAATTTATTTATCAAATCTACAAAAACCATTCTAAAAACAGCACCTAAAAATCCACCAAATCCTACAATTAAAATTGTATTTAACATATTTTTCTTTCTTTATCAAGAAGTTCTTGCATTTTCTTGCGTGTATTTTCAAGCCATTTTTCATCACTTGTATCAACTAAATCCATACAAATGATTTTGAGTGTCCCGCTTTTTGCACTAAAGCTTTTAGTATCTAAAATTTTGGCCGAATCTACTAGTAAAATAGGTTGAACTTTAAGATTTAATTTATCACTTAAAATTTTAGCTCCACTTTGAAATTTAAGTAATTTTTGAGTTCTTGATCTTGTGCCCTCAGGAAAGATCGCTAATACTCTATCTTCGCTTAATCTCTGCTCTGCTTCTTTTAGTATTTTTATTAAATCTCTTGGATTTTTTCTATCTATACAAAGAAATTTAGGCTTTTTCATTGCAATTTTAAATATAGGAATTTGAGCCAGTTCTTTTTTTGCAATCCAAGCTAAATTTTTAGGATAAAGTTCCTCTAAAGCAATAATATCTAAAGTGCTTTGATGATTCATAAGTATCATAGAAGCCTGTTGGTTAAATGTGCCTTTTAATTCGATTTTATAAGGAATAATATATTTTTGAGTTTTTGCCCAAAATTTACGGATTTTCCAAAGTTTTTTTTGAGATGAAATAAAACAAAAACAGAGTAAAACCAAACTAACACTAAAGATAAAAAAAATCCAAAAATATAAAGCTCTAATTTTTTGTAAGATCTTCATTTTTTACCCATCCTATTTTTCCATCCTTAAATAAAACTTTGACATAGGGTTTTCTTTCTCCTAAAATTTCAACTTTTTCATTGGTGTTAGCAGTATAAAAATATGTTGATAACTCAGTAGGTAAAATTTTAGCCTTAGCCTTGGCTTTTAAAATTCCTGTTTGAGTTGAAGTGTCTACTAAAAATCCAGAAATAAAACAAATTAAAGCAATGGTTAAAATAATATAATTCTTTTTAAAAATAAAAAAGATTGCCAATAAAAGAGTAATAAGCCAAAGCCCATATTGTTTATAAGTATTAAAATCTTTATTAGTGGGATTTAAATCACTTTGTGTACTAATACTATCTTCGCTAATTTTTATTTTTAAATTATAGTTTTGTAGCTTTTTTTCATCTTTGTTAAAATAAGAAAAAGAAAAAATATTTTTACTTGCAGGAAATACTGCGTAATAATATCCATTAGAAGAGTTAAAGTCTCCTCTTAAATTTTCAACACCTTGTTTTTCTATCCCTTTTAAATAAAAACTTTTAAGATTGGCATTGGTAGCATTTATTTCCATGATCATAATAACATTTTGATTGTCAAAATGATTGGTTTTGACTTTTTTAATTTCAAGTGAGCTGGCAACTAGATGAGAAAAGTTATTGCTACTTGGTGTATTTTCAAATTTTATAGGATTTAGGGCAATATTGGCTTTTTGAAAAAAGACATCATTGCGACTTAGTTTAACAATAATTTGTTCTAAATTTGCATTAGAAGTTTTTGCTTCAAACCATAGCGTTGTTTCATAAATATTGTCTTTTTTTATCCATTTTGCATCAGGATTTAAAAATAAAAGATCATTGTTTTTTATAAGTTCAATATGAAAATCAAAATTAGTATTTTCCGTAGTTTTGGCATAAACTGTTATAGGGAAAACTTCTCCAACAAAAATTTTATTTGCATAATTACTAGTTATTAAAACAAGCGAACTTTGCGGAATAAAAGGATCTTCGATATTTTTTTGATAGTCTTCACTTTCATCACTAGGAGCGATATTTTCGTAAATTTTTTGTTCTTCTTTTGGAAGATTTTTAAATCCTATTTGTAAGTTATTATTTATATTATCTTGTGCTAGGAGTTTTATGACTATAAAAGAAACGAAAAAAAAATATTTTAAGAAGAAAGTCAAATTATAAATCCTTTTAGCATTTTAA
Organism: Campylobacter novaezeelandiae; assembly: GCF_004323845.1. GTDB lineage: Bacteria > Campylobacterota > Campylobacteria > Campylobacterales > Campylobacteraceae > Campylobacter_D > Campylobacter_D novaezeelandiae. The sequence goes on from NZ_QPGR01000012.1 coordinate 45,993, forward strand.
GCCCTATATCACTTCCTAGTATATTTTCACAAAATCTTTCAGGATGAGGCATAAGACCAAAAATTTTTTTATTTTCATCACATATTCCTGCTATATCATATAATGATCCATTGGGATTATCTATATATTTTAAAAGAATTAAATCTTTATCTTCAAGCTCTTTTAAATCTTTATTAGAGGCAAAGTAATTCCCTTCTCCATGTGCAATAGGTAAAGTGATAATTTCATCTTTGTTAAAATGATTTAATAAAGCATTTTGGTTTGAAGCGACTTTTAGTTTTTGATTTTTTGAAATAAAATTAAGACTATTATTTGCTTTTAAAGCTCCTTTTAAAAGTTTTAACTCTAAAAGAATTTGAAAACCATTGCAAATTCCTAAGATATAACCACCTTTTTTTGCGTGTTCTAATATGGCTGGTATAATGGGAGCAAATTTTGCAATTGCGCCACATCTTAGATAATCTCCATAAGAAAAGCCGCCAGGTAGTACGACTAAATCTGCATCAAGCTCTTTTTCTTCGTGCCAAATGATTTGCGTTTTTGAAGCTAGTTTTTTAAAAGCATATTGAGTATCTAGGTCACAGTTAGTACCAGGAAATCTTATAATAGCTACTTTCATATAACAATCTCATAATTTTCTATAACATCGTTAACTAAAAGTTCTTCGCACATTTTTTTTACAGTTTCATTTGCTTTTATTTTATCGCTTTCATTGAGTTCAAGAATAATTTGTTTTGCTGTTTTTACATCGTCTATATTATTAAAATTTAAAGAATGTAAAGCTTTTTGTATCGCTTTTCCTTGAGGATCTAAAACACCTTCTTTTAAAAAAATATTTACAATAACTTTCATGCAATTATCCCATAATCCTTTTAAGTATTTCCTCATAAGCTATTTTAACATTTCCTAAATCTTGTCTAAATCTATCTTTATCAAGTTTTTCATTGGTATTTTTATCCCAGAGTCTACAGCTATCAGGGCTGATTTCATCGGCTAAAATAATTTCTTGGTTTTTAGAGAGGCCAAATTCTATTTTAAAATCTACTAATTTTAAATTTCTTTGATCAAAAAAATCTAATAAAATTGTATTAATTTTTCTTGCAAGTTCTTTTATGGTTTGAATTTGATTTTGATCTTTAACTAAATTTAGAAGCAGACAATGTTCATCATTAATAAAAGGATCTCCAAGTTTATCATCTTTTAAGCAAAATTCTACCAAAGCAAAAGGTAGATTTTCTCCTTCTTTTATCCCAAGTCTTTTGCTTAAAGAGCCTGCTGCAATATTTCGAACTAAAACTTCTATAGGAATAATTTGACATCTTTCTATAAGCTGCTCATTGTCGCTAATAGTTTTTACAAGATGAGTTTTAATGCCATTTTTTTTCAATATTTCAAAAATTATAGTGCTAATTTTACAGTTTAACTTACCTTTTCCCTCTTCTTTTCCTTTTTTTTCTGCATTAAATGCAGTCAAGTCATCTTTAAATTCTGCAATAAATAAGTCATCATCTTGTGTTTTAAAAATTTTTTTTCCTTTTCCTTCATAAAATAATTCTTTTTTCATTGTTTTACCTTAAGATTTAGAATTTTGATTGTGTCAATCGCTGCTTTTAATTGAGAATCTTCATTGATTTGTTTTAGTGTAATTAAATTTTTATTATCTTTCTTTTGATTCTTTTGAGTTTTTTGTTTATCAAGTTTTTCAAGCTCATTTTCAAGGTGTTGTTTTAATTCACTTTCTTTGATGATAAAATTATTTTTATCGGTATTTACTTTTCCTGGAAAGATTTCAATATCTGGCTTAACTCCTATGGCTTGAATGGTTCTGCCGCTTGGCAAGTAGTATTTTGCTATAGTCAATCTTAAAGCTTCATTTTGGTTGATTGGAATGATTTGCTGAACGCTTCCTTTTCCAAAAGTATTTTCTCCAACAATAATAGCTCTTTTTAAATCTTGTAAAGCCCCGCTTACTATTTCGCTTGCACTTGCACTTCCTCCGTTTACAAGTACCACTAAAGAGGCATTAGAAATTTTATTTTTAGCATCTGCTTTATATTCTTGATTTTCTTCTTTTATGCGACCTTTTTGAGAAACTATTACCCCTTGATCAACAAAAAGGTTAACAAGTCCTACTGCTTGATTTAATAATCCACCAGGGTTATTTCTTAAGTCTAAAATAATTCCATTAATTTTTGGATATTTTTTTAGTTCTTTAGCAGTTTGTTCTACAACATTTTTATCAAAATTTGTCACCCTTATATATAAAATATTTTCATTTTCTATCACTTTAGTATAAACACTTTCAACTTTTATAATATCTCTTGTTAAAGTAACATTAAAAGGCTCACTTGTTCCTTTTCTAAAAATCGTTAAAGTAATTTGAGTTTTTGGTTTTCCTCTCATTTTATCAACAGCATCATTGAGCGAAATTCCTAAAGTAGCTTCATTATTTATTTTTAAAATAATATCTCCTGATTTAATACCTGCTTTATCGGCCGGAGTTCCCTCTAGTGGAGAAACAACAGTTAAAGCTCCATCTTTCATGCCTACTGTAATTCCAAGTCCTCCAAATTCGCCATTAGTTTGAATTTTCATATCATTAAAGTCTTTTTCATTTAGAAAAGAAGAATGTGCATCAAGATTATTTAAAAGCCCTGAAATTGATTTATCTACTAAATCAGTGATATTTACATCATCAATATAATATTGTTCGATAATTGCCAAAGTTTTTGTTAATTTTTCTAAAGATTGAAAACGTTGTTGTATTTGTTCATTTGTATTACTTGTTTTGGCTTCTAAAATATTGGTCATAAAGAAGCAAAATATTAAAGATCCTATAAAACCGCTTGCGAGGGCAAAAATTCTTTTAGTTTTCAAGTTAGACTCCAAATTTATTTATAATTTTAATTTTAATAAACTTAACTTAAAAAATTGTAAATAAATAAACATAATTAAAAAACTTATAATTTATTTTATTCTTTAATTTATATGATTAATATAAATTAAATTAATAAAAATATATAAATAAACTTGACATAATATGACTAAAGTTATATAATAATCCAAAAATAATGAAATATTAAGGATAGATTATGGCAAATATACATGATTATTTAACTGATTCTATGCTTTCAAATCTTGAAAGTGCAGCATCTTTAGCGATATATTCTAAAAATAGCGAAATTGTTCCTTTGCACCTTTTATGGGCTTTGAGTGTTGATCATGGCAATTTATTTAATCAAATTATTAATAAATTTAATATTTCCAAAGAAGCTTTAGAACTTGAAATAAAAAGTAAAATTTCAAATCTTGCAACAAGTTCTAATGTGACAAAGGAAAATATTAAATTTTCAAATGAAATGATTAATTCTTTAGAGAATGCTAAAGGTTTGATGAGTGCTAATGGAGATAGTTATTTATCTATAGATACTTGGCTAATAAGTGAGAGTGAAAAAGAACCTATTAAAGCAATATTATCGAAATTTATAGATATTAAAGAATTTCAAAAAGAATTACAAAATTTAAGATCAGGACGTAGGATAGATAGTAAAACCAGTGATGAAACCTTAGATGCTTTAAATAAATTTGGCATAGATCTAACTCAAAAAGCTATTGAATCTAAGCTCGATCCAGTTATAGGTAGAGAAGAAGAAATTGAGCGTTTGATGCAAATTTTAATTCGTAAAACTAAAAATAATCCTATTTTATTAGGTGAACCTGGAGTTGGAAAAACTGCAATTGTAGAAGCTTTAGCACAAAGAATTGTCAAAAAAGATGTTCCAACTTCTTTACAAAATAAAAAACTAATTGCTCTTGATATGAGTGCATTGATTGCAGGAGCAAAATATCGTGGCGAATTTGAAGATAGATTAAAAGCGGTAGTAAATGAAGTAATAAAAAGTGAAAACATTATACTTTTTATTGATGAAATTCATACCATTGTTGGAGCAGGGGCAAGCGAGGGAAGTATGGATGCCGCAAATATTTTAAAACCAGCTCTTGCAAGAGGAGAACTTCATACTATAGGAGCAACGACTTTAAAGGAGTATCGTAAATATTTTGAAAAAGATGCAGCCTTGCAGCGTCGTTTTCAACCTATAAATGTTCCTGAACCTAGCGTTAATGAAGCTTTAGCTATGCTGAGAGGTATTAAAGAAAAGCTTGAAATTCATCATAATGTCAATATAAATGATAGTGCTTTAGTAGCTGCAGTAAAACTTTCTAAGCGTTATATTGCAGATAGATTTTTACCTGATAAGGCTATTGATTTAATTGATGAAGCTGCGGCTGAGCTTAAAATGCAAATAGAAAGTGAGCCAAGTTCTTTGAGAAAGGTAAGAAAGGATATAGAAACCTTAGAAGTTGAAAATGAAGCCTTAAAAATGGAAAAAAATGAAAAAAATCAAAAAAGACTTGATGAAATTGCAAAAGAGCTTGCTAATTTAAAAGAAAAACAAAATGCTTTAAATTCGAAATTTGAGAATGAAAAGGCTGTTTTTGATGAGATAAGCTCTAAGAAAAAAGAAATTGATATATTTAAAAATGAGGCTAGTTTGGCTAAAAATAAAGGAGATTTTCAAAAGGCTGCTGAACTTGAATATGGAAAAATTCCAAGTTTGGAAAAAGAGCTTTTAGCGCTTGAAGAAAAATGGAAAATGATGAGTGAAAATGGAGTTTTGCTCAAAAATCAAGTAGATGAAGATTTAGTAGCTGGAATTTTGAGTAAATGGACAGGCATTAGTGTGCAAAAAATGCTAACTTCTGAAAAGCTTAAATTCTTAGAAGTAGAAAAGCATTTAAAAGAAAGTGTTATAGGGCAAGATCAAGCTTTAAATGCTTTAGCAAGAGCAATAAAACGTAATAAAGCAGGACTTAATGCAGACAATAAACCTATAGGAAGTTTTTTATTTTTAGGTCCAACAGGAGTTGGAAAAACAGAATCAGCAAAAGCTTTAGCAAAGTTTTTGTTTGATGATGAAAAAGCCATGATTCGCTTTGATATGAGCGAGTTTATGGAAAAACATAGTGTTTCAAGACTTTTAGGAGCACCTCCTGGATATATAGGACACGAAGAGGGTGGAGAGCTTACTGAAGCGGTGCGCAGAAAACCTTATAGTGTAATTTTGTTTGATGAAGTTGAAAAAGCTCATAAAGATGTTTTTAATATACTTTTAGGAATTTTAGATGATGCAAGAGCAACTGATAGCAAAGGGGTTGTGGTTGATTTTAAAAATACTATTATCATTTTAACTTCAAATATCGCCTCTTTGGCTATTATGAACTTAAATGGTGAGGAAAGAGAAAATGCAATTAAAAATGAATTAAAAAATTTCTTTAAACCTGAATTTTTAAATCGTTTAGATGATATTATTACTTTTAATCCTTTAGGTAAAGATGAGGCTTATGAGATAGTAAAACTTCTTTTTAAAGATTTGCAAAAAAGTTTAGCCAATAAAGGTATTAAAGCAGAACTAAGTGAAGAAGGTGCGCTTTTAATTGCAAAAGAAGGTTTTGATGTTGAATTTGGAGCAAGACCTTTAAAAAGAGCTATTTATGATATGATAGAAGATAAGTTAAGTGATATGATATTATCTGATGAATTGAATGAAAATGATAGTATTTTAATTGATGCAAGTAATGATGAAATCAAGATTAAAAAAGTATAAAAGCATTTGCTTTTATACTTTTTCAGTTTGGCATGGTCATTAACACCATATTAATTTTTTAATTGCATTTTTATTTGTCTTTAAAATATTAAGTTTATAAATTCTTTCTATTATTTTAGACTTTTTTGAAAATTTTAATCATAGTTAATAACTTATTTAAATATGAAAAAATAAAACAAGAAGTAAAATATTTATAATATAGTTTCTTCGCACATTCTCTCAAATTCTTGATAGTATTTCCAAGACTTAACTATATCTGGACGTTGTTCCTTGATGTAAGGCAAATGTTCTTCGTCTAAAATTTTTTTAAATTTTAATGCCATTTCTTTATTTTGTTTAAAGTGATTAAGAATCTCTTTTTCTTGAATTTTCTTTTTGATTTCGATTTCTTTTACTCTTTCAAAACAAGTTATTAGCTTTTCGATATAATTTTTAATTAAAATAATATTTTCTTTATTGATATATTTTTTAAAAAAAGTATATGAATTTTTAGTTATAAAAAGAGAATAAAAATTTGAAATTGAAAAAATATTATTAATTTTTATGCAATTTTTATATAATGAATCGTAGCAACTTGTAATAAATATGATTTCGATATTATTTTTAGATTTTAGATGATTTGTCATATTGATATGAATAGGAATTAAATATCTAAAATCATTAAACGTTGTTTTATAAAATTTTACATCTTCTTTTTTTGGCGAATTGAAATCTAAAATTTTGGATAATTTTTTCATAGTTTCAAAAGCATTATCTTTAGCAATTTCTTTCATATCAATTATTAGAGTTTCTTTAATATTAATTAATTCTTTTTTTAAAATAAAATCATGAAAAGGCTTAAATGGGGAATTAATTATATTATCAATAGAATTTAAATTAGGAAAATTGCCACCTCCACTATAAACAACTCTATTTTTAAAAATAATTTCAGGATTCATGCCAAATGGAATAGAATCTAAAAAACCTTTTCCTTTAAGGGTTAAAGAGATGCCATTTCTTATTACGCCTATAGGATCTCTAACAAGATTAATAGAAATTTTTTTTCCAGGGAATATTAAAGTACATAATTTCTTTCTATTGGTTTGCATGTAGTTAATCAATACAATATATATTTTTTGGTTTTTGTTTTCTAAAATTTTATTAAAGAAGGAAAAATAGTTAATTTTACCGTCATAGTTTTCAGTACAAGGAATAGCAATAAGTCCATTTTTTCTCATAAAATTATGAAAACCAGAATTTCCAACTCCATGTCCTCCCCAAAATACAAACTCATAATTATCAGGTAAAGGTAAGTTTAACTCCCATGCAAGATTAGCATCAATACTATGATAATTTAATTCTTCATTTATATCCTTTAATTTATTTGGATCAAGTAAAGAAGGATAGGG
>NZ_QPGR01000013.1 GCF_004323845.1 Campylobacter novaezeelandiae
TGGTGGAAGCGAGGGGAATTGAATTATTATTTAAAAATACTTAAAAATAGTGTTTTGAATATTTTAATTTTCATTTTGGCTACAAAATAGCTACAAAAAATTAAAATATAAAAATAGGATTTTTTCTTTTTTCTATTTTTTCATTTAGTATGTCTGCAGTTTCAAAACTATACCATATTGTTGGATTGATTGCATCTTTTGCTAATTCTAAAGCTTCACTTGCGTTTGCCTTTTCGTTGCTATCTAAATCGTCACTTTGTTGTTCATTTATCATATCTGGAGTATTAGATGTAATACTTTGTATCACATCAATAACTTTACTAACTCCACTTAATAAATTATTTACAACATTTAAGGTAGCTTCAAATTTTGTCATTTCTTGCGCCATTTGTGCTGTTTTTTTTGTAAAATCTGCGGTCAAGTTCCAATTATTATAACTCCAAGCACCTAAAAAATTAACTAAGCCCCAAACAGCATTAAGAATTGAAAACATTTTATTTCCAGTAAATGAACCCACAGCTAAACCCAAGCTAATTCCTAGAGTGATGCCTGCCGCAACACTCTCACTAACTCCTATTAACGTGCCAAGCCATGCTCCTTGTCCACCAATCCACCAAGTAGCAACAGCTAAAATAATTGTAACAATAGGAGCCAAAAAGCTTAAAATTCCTTTATTTGATTTTTCATATACATAAAGATAATAAAAGCTATCCCATAATGCAAACCATCTATCTCTACGTCCATAAGGCAAATTTGAGCTTTTTCTATATAGTGGATATATACTAGGTGTAACACTTGTATCTTTTTTACCCCAATTTTCATTATTTGCAGAAGAAAATGCTACATAAGGCTCTTCATAACAAACAAAATTAAAACCATTGTAAAAACACAAAGGAGTTGCATATTTGCATTTATAATTTTCTTTTATTGAGTTAAATACTTCAAAAAAAGATATCTTTTTGCTTGTTAATGTATAATATATTTTATTCGGATCGCTTTCTCTAGTTTTTTGTCTTTTCTCATATACATTATAGGTTATTTCTACTTTTTCAATTCTAAATATATTTTTATTTAATTTTTTAAAATCATTATAAAATTTTTCAACATCAACACATAACTTTTTATAAGGTTTTCCAAACGCTGGTTTAAATTCAACACTTTCTACTTTAATATTTGGTATTTTAATATCATCAATACTAGGATATATCCATTCATTATTTTTTTGAATTGTTTGAGAAAAGATAACAACTTCTATATCATTTATAAGCATTTCATAATTAACATTCTCTAGTGCTTTATTGAGTATATTTTTAAAATTAATTTTTTCATCGATATAAAAAAATCCCTTTCCGTTATATTTGTAAGCTTTTTCTTTTTCAAATAAAAGAGCTAAATTATCAGGAAATCCATAATAATATTGCATACTTGATAAATTATAATTAGTTCTTATTTCACAAATATCATGATATATTCCATTTTCACTGCTAGGATCTCCTTGATAAGGTTTGTATGGATCTTGACCTACGAAAAATTGATTAAGTCCTAAATCATTATAATTTTCCTTATTATAAGGTGCAGTGCTAGGGCTTTTAATGTTATATTTTTTAACTATATATGAATTTTTAAACAGCGGATGGTTTATATTTTTAATCTGACTTCTACCTTTTCTTATAAGCTGTTTATGCAATAGTTCTACATATTTATTTACTCCTATCATAGCATAGGTAAACCATTGCCTATAAACCTCTCCAGTATCTAATTCCCCTATATTTGATGGATAAGCTGGCTTAAGAGTATAATTTCTCATAAGCCTTTTTTCATCTATAAGCATTATGAAGGCTTTTCTATATTTTCTATCTTTTCTTTAACAAGTTTCATAATTTCTTGTGGTATATCAAGTCCACCAGTACAATATCCAAATTGAACACTTTGCGTAACCTTTGCAGCTTCAATTCTTAAGTTATCATCTATTTGAGCGGTTTGTCTAGCTATTAATGCAGGTTTTTTGCTTTCTGTTTCTATTTGTGCTTGTATAAGCTTTATTTTTTCAGCGTTAAGTTCATTTTCATCGCCTTGTAAAATCATAGATAAAGCTGTATTTTGACTTTGTGCTACTATAGTTTGTCCAACACTTACTAATGCTTGTGCTAAGCTTTGAAATTGCTGGTCATTTCTTATAACATTATCGTTCCCAAATTGTTCTAAAAGTTTTTTAAATTCTCCAAATGGAGATTTTTCTGCTAAACTCATTTCTAAAATTTGCGGATAAATTTCTTTAAATGCTTCAAGTCTTTTACTATAATCAACATTTATATCACTCATTATTCAACTCCTTAATTTTATTGATTTGTATCTCGCATTGCTTATACTTATAAAAAAGCATAGAATAAGCGTTTAAAATATCTAGCTCGTTATAAGCCTTTGGCTTCTCAAGCGGTTTAAGTGTTAAAAGCTCGTTAGGTATTCTTACTTTTTGAATTTCTATTTTAGTTACTACTTGTTGAGTTTGCATCCCACAACCTATCAACGACATCATTAAAAAGCTTAGTAAGGTTATTTTCATTGCTTTTATAAATGTATTCTTTAACATATTCTATCCTTTCTTTAACTTCATTTTTTTGAATTTTTACCTCGTTTAAAGCTTGTAGTTCTTGCTGGTGTCTTTGTGTGAGTTCTTTTAATCTTGCTTCATTGTTTTGATTGATTTGTAAAGCCAAGGCTAGATCATTTTGGCTTTTTTGCAATTTTATCTTTGCATTATCAAACCTTAGATAAAAATACCCCGTTAAAAATACCATCAAAGTCAAAGCTATATAAAGTTTTGTATTGCCAAAAAGATTTATCATTTTATTTTAGAAGTTTAAATAAGATTTTACATTTATCAAAAATTAAATTTTTATCCCACTTAAACTTTTTTCTCCTTTCTATTTTTAATTCCAATAAAATTCTAATTCTCCTGCCATTATCAAAGTCCCAGCAGGATCCCAACCTCTAACAGCATTAGCAGAACCTGATTGCCAAGTGGCTAATTTGATTGGATTTTTGTAATTATGAATTATTTTATCCACTGGTATTTTTGCATCTTTTGTATAGTATCTTGAAAGCGGATGCAATTCATAAGTAATGTTATAATCATTATTTAAAACCAAATGTATGGTATTAGCTGATGTTTTATTGGACATATTTTGTTTTGTCCAAACATTACCTCTAACCGCTACTGATTTATTTAATGCACTAGCAGGTAAGGAGTAATTTACCCCTCTATCTTGAAATTTAATTACCATTTTATTAGCGTATTCCCCCCCCCATTTTCTCCTGATATCCTAAAAGTAGGATTACATAAAAGCATACTAGTCATATTTTTTCCTTAAAACTCATTAATTATTTCAAGCTTAATATTGCTTAAATCTTGATGATACATCAAATCATAAAATTTCTTACAAGCTAATCTACTTGAACCTATACTTTCATTATCGTTTGCTTTTGTAAGTCCTAGTAAAATACAGCCCTTAGTATTTTTATCAGTATTGCCCCAGTGGATTAAAATATGTCTATCAAAAGGAACATCATTATTAAAAATATTAATAACGCTATCGTCCTTATGCAAAACTACAACCCCTGCAACTTCTTTTTTACCTTTATCATTAAAACTTGATGCTACGTGTCTTTTAAGATTATAAATTCCAGCTGGAACTCTTAAATCTTGCTCTCTTTCTAAGCCTTCTTTATCTTCTTCTAAAGAAAAGCAATCTAAAAGTATATTTTCATTATCATCAAAAACTCTAAATTTGCCTATTACGCAAGTTTTTCCTGCATATCTTCTAATAATTTTTATTTTCATTTATAATCCTTTGTTTAATTTCCTAATGCTACAAGCTTATTTTCTATTTGTCTAAATCTTTGTTCTAAGTTGTCTCTAAACTCATCATAGATAAGTTTATTTTCTTGAATGTTAAAACTTATAGTAAGATCTGTATCTATTTCTTTACCATTTGGATTTAAAGAGTTAATTTCTTTAACTAGCACATCATCTACATAAATTTTTACATTTAAATTTTCACTAAAGAAAGATCCACCCACTCCTTTTCCCCATGGGGTGAATTTAAATTCTTTTATAGGTTTTGAAAGTTCACATTCTATAGTATAAAAAGGATTCTCTAATCCATCATTAGCTAAAAACACACTAATATTTTTTTCATCATACTCTCTAAAAGCATAGTATGGAGTATAGCGATTGCCATATTCATAAGCCCCATTTGAGGTAATTTTTACTTTTGCAAAAGAACTTAAACTCTCAGTATTAGCACTCTCTAAACTAAACTCAGCAGGTAAAGTACTAGCATGTTCATTTGCTGCTTTATTTAAAGTTTCATTTTCTATATTTGCTAATAAAAGATTATTATTAGAGTTATCTAAAAATTCTAAGCTATTAATTTTTAAATAATCATCATCTCCAACTAACTTAATTCCAAGTCTTGAAAGAGCTAAAGTCTTTAAAGGAAAAGCTGAACTAGCTTGAATGGTTTTAAACTCTACTTTGAGTTTTTTACCATTAATAATTTGTAATTCTTTTAAATCAGAGTTTGCATCCTTACCTTTGTCCCCCTTGTCACCTTTATCTCCTTTTTCACCCTTTAATGAAGCTAAAAACTCATCTTCGCTTTTATTTTCATTTCCAACTTGCTTTTTCCAAATCTCATAAGCACTTAATCCGTTTTCACCCTTATCACCTTTTAAACTTTCTTGATTTTCTAAAACAACTTTTAATACAACTTCTTTTAAGTCCTCTTTATTGATACTTTCATTTATATCAAGCTCTTCTAATAAAGCTTCTACCTTTTCTTTTAATTCATTTTCTTTTATATAGTTGCTTGATATATTTTCAATAGCTTCATTAATTAATTTTTTAACATTTTCTAAGCTTAAGTTACCGCTTTTATAAGCTAAAATTAATTCTTCTAAACTATCTATAACTTGATTTAAACTTTCATTTTGAGTATTTATAATCTGTTCTAAACTCATCTTATCCCCTTTATTAAGCATTTTATTTTGTGAAAAATATTGCAAGAGTGATAAAAAACAAAAATTTTAAATTTATTGATCTTTAACTCTTGCATCGCTTCTTTTAAAATTTGATTTGCTAGCATATAATCAGCCTTGCTTTTGGCATTTATGCATAAAAAATCGTGTATCACACAAGCGCTAAAATACTCACTCTTATAAGGTGGATAAACACTCCAAAAAATACGTGGAATACTTGCTCCATCTGTTTTAAAACCCTTAGGGATTCTTGCTGTAAGACTTGGCAAAGAAAATATATAGTCTTTATCCACTTCAAATCTATCTTTATCATAAGGTTTTACACAAACCCTTTTTAATTCTGTTTTAGTCATTGTTTTCCTTTTTTTTAAAAATACTTCTTAATTCATCATTTCTTATTTGAGTAAGCTTAACAAGTCTTTCATCCATTCTCATAAGATCTGTTTCTATAGCTTCTAGCTTGTTATTGGTTTTTGAGCAATGTGTTTCTATAAATTTAACCAAACTATCGCTACTTGCTCTGGATACTGCAATTTGTTCTCTAATAAGAACATTAGTATTTTTGGTTTCACTTATAAGTTCTTTTGTTCTTTCCCCAGCTTCTTTATGTAAAGTTTTATATAAATGCCATGCAATCCCAGCTAAGACAAAAACCATCAATCCTAATAATGCAGATCCACTTAAAGAACCGAGTATAGCACCTTCTTTTATTATATTTTCAGTACTCATTTTTCACTCTCCCATGCAATTAAATTTAATTCTTCTAAAGATGTCGCATTTTTCACTTTATTTCTTAGTTCATCATTTTTAAAAATAATACTCTCTGTATATTTAGCAATGCTAACCCCAAATTCTAAAAATTCTTCTTTGCTAAATGTAATAATTTTATTGTCTTTGTCAATCCAAGCAATACTTTCTAAAGGAGTGTTATTAAGATTTGCTAGCATTATTTCGCTAATTTTTCCACTAATATTTATCTTTGCTTCAGTATCAATTTGAAATATAGTATCTTTAAAGGGTATAAATAAAAGCTTTTGTTCTTTTATTGCTTTTAATTCTTCTAATTTTAATTCTTTTAATTTCTCTAATGTTTTTTCTTTAATTTCATAAGAAATAATATAAAGATTTTTTTCTTCATCATAATTTTGAATTTGGTGAAGTTCTTCGGTTTTTTCATCAAAACTTGGTGTTTCTTCTTCTTTAACTTTAGCAAAACCAAGTTCTTTTAAAAGCTTATCATCACAAGCACTTAAAAAATACGTATCTTGTGCTTTTTCTTTTTGTCCTTCTTCGTTAATGATAATAGTATCTTTTAAAAAAATATCATCATATTTTAAACTTTTATTTTCTATATCATAAAACATATTTATCCTTTCTAATTCCAATATAATGTTAAACTTGCTCTTGGATTTAATCTATCTCCATCTGCTAAGTTATAACCACTTCCTGCGTTTGCGCTACCACTTTGCCAAGAACTAAGCATAATTTGAAGATTGTTAATATTTCCAAAGTTAAATTTTTTCTCTATTTTAATCTTTGCATTTGCTGTGTAATATCTGCTTAATTCATGTAGTGTTACTTTTGAACTAAAATTATTCCAAGTTATTTCTAAAGTATTTCCTGATGTTTTATTAGACATATTTCCAGTCGTCCAAACTTCGCCTAACATAACCACTTCTTTATTATTAATATTTGATGGCAATACCACGGCTTGTTTATAAATCATATCTAGCTTTAACATGTGTTCATAGTTTGCAATACCTCCACCTAAAGATGGGGGTAAATTTAAGGCTATGTTATTATTAGAAATAATAAGTGGGGTCATTTTAAGTCCTTACTATTCTTACATTGTTTGAAGCGATGCAAAAATACGCAAAGGTTTCAGTGCCACTAAAACCACTTTGAGCTGTTCTAAACTTAAAAGGAGCATTAAAGCCTGTTACGTTTTGGCAATTATTTATGGTAATAGTTCCACTTTTTCCAGCACCGCCCCAATTACTTATACCTATTTTAGTTCCTGCATTTGCAGTGAGTATAAAATGTTGAGCCTGTCTTAAATCTAAGTTGACACTTCCAACCGTTCCAAGATTTTTAATCCCACCACCATAATCCACATAAGATTTATTAGTTAAGTGATTATCATTAGTTGGATTGGTTGGAGCAGTTAATGCCTGATTAAAAGTATTTGTACCACTAAATACATTATTTTTATTTAAATTTGCTTTTGCGTTTAAAGCAGTATCTACATAGGTTTTATTAGTTAAATGATTATCATTAGTTGGATTTACTTTTACTAAAATAGGATTAGCAAAAGTTTTATTTCCATTTATCTCTTCATCACCATTTAAACTTACCTTTGTATCTATAAGTGCTTCTAAAGTTTTAATAGCTATATCTAAAACTTTTTGCGTAACTAGCTTTTTATCTTTTTCATTTTGCTCTAATTCGTTGTTTTTATCCTCTAAGTTTTGCTTGGCTTCTTCAAGCTCTTTCTCAATTTCCTCTTTTTTGTTGATTAATTCACCGGCAATTTCTTTTTCAAGTTCAGCAATTTCTTTTTCAAGCTCTTCTTTTTTTTCTTCAAGTTCGCTTGTATCAGCAGGTGGTTCTTGACTTAAAGCTTTATCAATTTGATTTTTAATTTCCTCTAATTCCTCATTTTTTTGCTTTAACTCATCATTATTGTTTAAAGCTTCTTCAATTTGTTTTTTTATCTCTTCAAGCTCTTGTTCTTTATCTTTTATACCTTGCTCTATATTTGCAATTTCATCTTTAATTTCATCATCTTTGCCATTATCTTTCTCATTAAGTAAAGAAAGAAGATATTCAACATTAGCCTTAATCCCATTTATATCATAGATTTTTGCTTGATTATCAATCTCGTCTATATACTTATCTTTTTTAGTTTCAAGCTCATTAAGTCCTTGTTCTTTTGTTTGGATTATTTCATTAAGGCTTTGCTCTTTTGCTTCATTTATTTTATTGAGTCCATTTTCTTTTGTGTTCTCAAGATCATTTAAAAAATCTTGCGTATTTTCACTTAAACTATGTAATTTCTCATTAAAAATAAAATTAAATTCGTTTTTCTTTGTTTGATAATTTGCATTAAAAATATGATTTAAGTTGTCAATCATAACCTTAGAAGTATCTACAAGCGTAGTAAATTCTTTCTTTTGATTTTCAAAGATTTCTGTAACTTCATTTCTTTCATCACTTAAACCTTTGAGTATTTCCTCCATTTGCTTTATTGTTTCTTCGGATAAAACTTTTAATTCTGTTTCGTAAATTAATTTATCATTACCAAGTTCTTTTTTGGCTACTTCAGCTAATCTTCCTAAATCTTCATTAGCTATCAAAGCTCTTTGGTTAAATCTATCATAACTTTGCTCAAAATGTATTTTATACCCTTCACATTTTGCTGTAAGTTCATCAAATTTAACTAAAGCTTCATTTTTTACTTCATTTAATTTTTTTAATATTTCATTTTGTTTATCATCTAAAGAAGTATAGATGCTTTCAGATTTTGATTTTAAATCTTGTTCTAAATTTTCTATTTTATTTTTAAAATCTTTTATAATTTGGGAATAAGATGTTATCTCATTTTCAAATTCTTTATATAAAGCTATAACTTCTCTTAAATCTTCTACATTTTGTTTGCTTTCTAAAAGCAACTCATAAGCATTAGCTATTTCTTTATATTTAATCCCAACATCAAATTTAATTTCTTCTAATTTTTTAACACTATCTATCATCTCTTGATTTAATCTTTGGTTTTCAAAAAATATAGTGTTAATTTTATTTTTTATAATTTCACTTGCTTCACTTACTACTAATTTGGCTTCACTTGCTAAATCTTTTACTTCTTTTTTAATGTTTATTAACTCAGGTTTTATTTCTTTTAATTCATCAACATTTAAATGTAAGCTATCTACAATTTCTAAAGCATGGTTAAGTTCGATTAAAATTTCATCTTTAATTTTTGTATTTAAATTAAAATATTCTTCTACAAAATCTTTATTTTGTTTGATTTCGCTAATATAACCATCTAAATTAAATTTTATTTCTTCATATTTTTGTATATCTTTTTTTAGATTCTCAAACTCTTCTGCATTGTTTTCTAAAAAATCTTTAATGTTTTGTATTTCTTGTTTATTTAAAGAAAAATCTTCATATGCTTCTTTAATATAATTAAATTTTGTGCTTACATCGTTATATTTTTCATTTATTTTTAAATATTTATTATTGATATCATTATATTTGCTTAAAATATCATCATTTTTACTTGTGATATCATTTTTAAAATTTAAACATTCATTTTTTAAAGATTCGCAAGCTTGTTTCAAGCCTACAACTTCATCAAGTCTTGTATTATCTATTGCTTCTGAAATACTGCTTATTCTTGCTAAAACTTGATTTATAATTTCAAGTTTTTCTCTACCAGTTTTTAACTCATTTAAACTTGTTCCCATTTTTAACCTTCGTAATAATCACTATCTTTAATTCTCTTTTCACAAAAGAAAAGCAGATCATTTATAGCTAAAAGCCATTTCTTATCATCTAAATAAGATATAAAGTCAGCACTATTTATGCTTTGTATATAGTCTTCATAACTCAAAGCTCTATTAAATTTTTTTGTGAAATCAGAGTTACAACCATGTTCTTTCATCATCAAGCTCCTTGCCATCATTAGCTATATACTCATGAATTATCTTGTCGCATAATGCTAAAAAGTCTTTTTCTTCACATCTTGTAATCAAATAACAAACATAATTAATTACAGCAAAACTAAGTGTTTCATCTATCATTAGATGTTCTTTTTCATTGTCAAAATCAGGCTCATCAGGAATAATCAAAAAATGATTGTTTCTAACTTGCCTAAAAACTTTTTCGCCTTGTTCTACATTTTTTAAAAGAACACTAGGCACACATTTTGATAAAATATAATAAAATGCTTCCATAAAATAGGCTTTTAAAACTTCATCATCTTCTATCATCTTATAAGAATTTTTCACTTTAGCGATAATGAGTTTTTTAGCCATAATACAAAGCATTACGCACCTTTTGCTGCTTTTAAAATTGCTTTAGCCTTTACATTATTTCCACTAGTTAAACCAACGCCTATAGCAAAAGCATCAGCATTTCTTACTTCTAAAGTGCTTTGTGTGTAAAATCTTTTTGCTTTTGCAGTAATATCAGTTGGAACATCTTCAATCATAGTAGGAATATAAAGCCCATGTTTCATATATTCAAAATCCCCAGCAATTAAAACATCACCCAAACCATATTTAGGGCTTAATAATCTATGCATATGGAAATTTACCGTTCCAAAATCTGTTTCAAGGCTTACTACTTGTCCTGCTAGTTTTGTTTCATTGCCTAAAATTCTTGTAGCGAATTTATTGATAGCTCCTTTTAAGTCAGCTCCTAAAAAGACATCTTTAGGCGTAACTCCGCTATTCCAAATGGTTTGCAAAATTTGATTAAGTTTATCTTCTGTTAGTTCTGTTGCAGTTCCGCTCCAATCTTTTGATTCATCAAAAGCTAATACATTTCCACGCTTTCCATCAGCAAAGCTATCTTTTCCTTTAGCGATATAATGAAAAAGTCCAGCCATTTCTCCACTTGTTGCTTCTTGTGCTTGAACATAATCTTTAAAAACTGATTTTTTTACATCACTATCTCTGCCTAGACCAAATAAAGCATATTCCATATCCATTTTATGTTCTTTGGTTTTTTTGCCTATTTGATACTCCATTTCATTGCCACCATATTGATTTGCTTTTAACAAAGCTTTTGATACCATGGCTTCGGTAATGAATATTTGAGTAGCATTTGTAGTTTTTTGGGCTGTGTTTTTTGTTTCACCTACAAATTTACTTAACTCTAAATTTGCATTCTTTTTTGGTTCTTCAAAAGTATCAGTAATCCAACTATGAGTTAAAGGATTTGTAACCTTTGAAGTGCCTATTTTATTTAAAATTGGTGTTTCAGTAGCTCCAATTTTAATAATCGTTTCATATATTGATTGTTTTAATTTAACATTTTCTGTTGCGGGTGCTGTATGCCCCATTGAAGGTAAAGCCATTTTTGAATTCTCCTTAGTTTAGTTTTAAGGATTTTTCCAAAAATGACTATTTCAAAAATAGTGTGTTTTGAAACAAATTAGATATTTACACTTTTATAAAGTTCTAAACATTCTAAGAAATCATTTTGCATTCTTAAAAGTAGTTTATTCTCTTTGTTTTCATCATCTTTTAAATCTTTTAACATTTTTTCTAGCTTTAAGGCATAATTTTTAAAAGTTTTAAAATCAAAGGCATATAAGCCATTTTTAGCCAATATACAATTTAATTTATCTTTAAAATTGTTTTTACTTTGTTCTAAATCATACTTTAAAGCTTTAATCTCATTCTCATATTTTTGCTTTTGCTGTGCTAATTGTGATTTGTAACCTAAGCTTTGTCTAAAAGCTAACTTATCGTGCTTCTCATATTCAATATTTCTTAGTCTTTTTTCCATTTCATTGAAAGCTTTGATAAACTCGATTTTCCATTTATAAGCTTTCTCTCCTGTAAAACCCATCACTAAAAGAGAAAAAGCGTCGCGAGTGATTTTGTAGCACTTTCTTTCTTCGCCTTTACTATCCAAATATCTAACCGACGCAAAATTGCGTCCGTTAAATTCGTCTTGCGGCATTAACTCGATTTTTCGTATAATATCACTATGTCTTTTTTCAAAGACGTTAGCTATTGCTAAAGAGGTAGTCGTTACTTGGTCGTTGGCTACCTCTAACCCTATATTTACTCCATTAATTGCAACTAAATTTTTCATTATTTTCCTTTTTTTGATTTATTTTTAGTTATTTACTAAAAACTTAATATAATTATATAGTATTATACTAAAAAAGTCAAGTATAATTTATGTTATTTACTAAAAATATGTTATTATTTTTATATAAATAACATAAAAGGCATTAAATGACGAGATTAGAATTTGATAAAAAAATTAAACAATTAGGTTTAACAAGAAAAACATTTGCAGATATAGCAAAAGTAAGCTATAGTGGAATTTCTACAAATTGGAAGGATGATAAAGAAATTCCCGCTTGGGTTGAACCTTTTTTATATTACTACGAAAAAGGTTTAGCTTTAGATGAGTTATTGAAAATATTAGAAAGGTATAAAAAAGATTAAAAACATCATTAATACAGCTTGGAATATTTTTTGCTTGATAATATTTGATTAATTTTATATATGTTATAATAAAAAAAAAGGGGATAATGAAAATGACAAAGATACAAGCTTTCGTTGATGGTTTTATAGGTAAGCCAATTAAAAACGAATATTTTAATTTATGGGATTTAAACACTATTGTGAGAGAAAAACAAGAAAAATTATATCAAGACAATATCAATTTTAGAAAGAAACAAATTGAAAAAATTACAAAAACAAGAAAAGTCTAATTCTGTAAAAAAGGAAAATAAAAACAAAGAAATTCCATCGCAAACTTTTAATACTCAACTTAATTTTCTTATGGAAAATGAGCTTAATGCCATAGGAAAGTTACCATCTCCAGATTTACAAAATAGAGCAATGACTGTTATAGAAAAATCTTTAGAATATAAAAAAGATAATGACAATAAAATATTAGATTTAGAAAATAAAAACTTAGAAATCAAGAAAAAAGATATGCAGTCTTATCATTTTTGGAATGGTTTTGGAATGATATCTTTTTTAATTATAACTTGTCTTTTTGAAGGTGCTGGAGTATATCTTATTACTAATGGGTATGATACAGGTTCCTATTTTTCTTTTGCAATTGGAATATTACCGTTTTTACCTAAAATTATTGATTCTATAAAAAAGAAACCTAAAAATTAATAAAACAAACTTTTTTAAAAAATCCCGTTAATTTTATGCTACAATTAATAAAATAGTTAAAAGGGAGATAATCATCCCTTTTGTAAAATCACTAGTGTATGCTGTCTTAGTGATTTTCTATTTCTTTTCAAAAGCAGTTACTATCCACTGATTTCCCACGCTTTTATTAAATCCTTTATTAACCCCTAAAATATAATCTTTGAAAACTATATTGAAAGATTTTTCTCTATTTTCTCGTTGTATTATATCTCCTTTCTCAACAATCTCAGGTATTATATTTAAATCTAAATCAGGATGCTTATCGATAATATGAGATAAACCATAGCCTTTATGTTTTATCTTATCTGTTACCTCTCCCCAAACCAAATCAATATCCCCTAAATCTTTTCTATGAAAAGCACCTGCTACCTGTCCTTGTTTTTCAATGAGTAGTTTTTTTATAGCCCTTGCTCCATCGTGATAATATTCTGCATAATTTTCGCCAAATTCTTTTAAAGGTTGTATGTTTAATTCTTGTTCGATTTTACCCCTTAAAGCACTTGGAATATCTTTTTTTACACCTTTATTTGTGCTTTCTTTGGCATTGATTATCATCTGTCTAGTTAAGTTGTATTCAACAGTATTTAAATTCATATTATCTAAAAAATCAAAATTATAATCTTTATTCTCTTTTAGAAAATTATCATATCTTTTTAGAATATCTTCACTAGCCTTTTTATCATTTTGTATTTTTTCATCAAGTCTTTGTTTTACGCTTTTTTTATTCTTTTTCTTTACTTCTTTATTCTTAATGTTCTCTTTTATATCATCCATTAAGTTTGTTTTAGGTTTAGCTTGGATAGAATTTTCATTAGAGAACGACACTTGTTTTGTCTCTGAAGATGCCCTAGATGTCGGTAAGGCTCTCGCATTATTATAATATACTACTTCAGCATTTTTCATTTTATTTTTTATATTATTTTGTTTCTTTGGTGAATTGCTAATTATAGTCAAGTGCGTTTCATAGTCTTTACCTATACTTGTAAAATAAGTTTGATTATCTATATTTTTAATAAAAATAAAATCATCTTTATCTTTTAAGATTGCCTGTGGGCTTTCTAAAGTTTCTTTGATATGTGGTATGTATTTAATTCTATCTTTTTCAATTAGCTTTAGTAAACTTCCTTTTGTAAGTTTTATTTCTCTATCTTTTAAAGCTATCTTTGCTTCTTTTGGTATATTAGGGATATATTCATCGTCGATATTTTTAAGATTGAAAGTTTTCATCCATTCATTTCTAACATCTTTATTTATAGTATACTCTTTGCCATTTTTGCCTATAAATCTTAAAGAATTGTCTTTAGGATCAGCTTTATCCATGAAGAAGTTGTCGCCTTTGATTAAATCTTTAACTTTTGAGTTAAATTCTTTTCTAGCTTCTTGTGCTTCTTCTTTGAGTGTTTTATCTTTAATACTTTCTATAAATTCTTTAGCCGATCTATCAAAATCTTTTAAATTATTTATATTGCTAAACCCCCTTCGCATTTGTATTCTTGTTCCAGCTCTTTTGCCAACTTCCCATAATCTCATAAAATAAAAAGCTATATAATCAGTGAAATTATTAACAAGCATTGTTTTAGCTCTTTCTATGAAATTTGTACTTATTCCATGTCCTAGTTCTTTTGCTTTTGAATTTAAAATACCATCTATTACAGTTTCAAAGTTAGCACGTAAATCACCTATTGTTTTTAAAACTTCAATCTTCTCTTGTCCTGATTTGCTTTTTGGTTTAAAGTTTTCAAAATTATCCATGACCGCTTTATAATTTACTGCAAATTTGGGATTATTGGCATCTCCTATATTTACTTTATTTTTTTCTAAAGCTCTAGTTATTATTTGATTATCTAAAACTTTAATCTCATCATCATTAAGTCCTTTTGTTATAGCTTCATAATTCTTTTTTGGATTAGTTTCATTAAGTATTTTATCTATATCTTTTGATATCTCTTTTTCACTTCCTTCTAGTTTTTTTCCTAATTTACTTTTATCATATACTTTAAAATCTGCATAATCTTTTCTAATCTTGGTTAAAATCTCTTTTGCTTCTTGGGGATTATCAGCACTTTTTACTATATTTTCTAAAAATGCGTCTTTTAAGCTATTTAAAAAATCTTTATAGTTGTAACTTGAGCTTTCTTTTATTTTATTGCCTATAGCATCAATTCTATCGTAAATCTCTTTAACGCTTTTACCATCTAATGCACCGCTTTTTGCTTCATGAATAAAATTTTTTATCATAGCTGGTGTGCTTTCACTATAAACACTTGAGTTTAAAACTATATCATCTATGGTTTGCTTATCTACTTTTACACCATTTGGATTAAGTTCATCTAGTTTATCAAGTCCTTTTCCAAATTCATCATAAGCTCTTTTTGCTCTAGCATCTCTTAAAGCATAAAGCTCATCAGCCTTAGAAGCATTATTTAAATTTAACTCTTTTAATATAGCCTCATCTTGTAAGTGTAAAGAGTTTGCAACCTTATTTGCCATTTTAGGGTCATTTGCTAAAATACTTCTTGCCATATTAGCTAAATCATCATTCATAAAAGAAAGATTAATAAGATCTTGTTGATTCAGTGCCGCTTCTTTTGAGCCTATATTTTTACTAATATTATTTAGTGAATTAGTTACGTTGTCTGCTATATTTTTTACAAAACCATTTTTTGCAGTATTTGAGAAATCTTTTATTTTGCTTGCCACTCCATCAACTAATGCATTTCCTTGATTAACTTCTAAAGGCATAGCTCTTGATTTTTGCAATATATCATCATAATTTCTATTTCCGCTTTCTATTAGCTCTCTTGCATAAGCTTTTGAAGTTTCGCTACCTTGTGAAGCTAAATCATTTAAAATACTAGGGCTTATTTTTCTAAGCTTATCCCCTATATTTTCTTTTAAATTACCACCTTTTACAGCCATGCCATCTATCATATCTTTACCGGCTTGTGTTCCTGTTTTTGCCATATTATAGGTATTTTTTAAAGCTCTTGCTCCTTTGGCAACTCCTGCAAAAGCTGCATCTCCTATTAAAGAAAGTCCTGCATTTTCACCCATAAGCATAAGAGCTTCTTTTAAATTCATATCTTGATTTGTATCTTTTGTATTTCCGTAGTAATCATATCCTGCCCCTAAAGATGCACCTAATGCACCACCTGCAACCATACCAACTCCGCCACCTAGCATTGTGCCGCCAATTGCACCTGCTGTTCCTAGAGCCATACTGGCACCATTATCTCTTATTCCGCGATACAAATTACCCATAGTGCTGCCTTGCACTTTTGAATAATTTCCGTTGTTATCTTGCACCCAATAAGAACCATCATCATCTTGTAATAATCTTCCACGTCCTGATTTTTGCAGATCATCACCTAAATCTCTCATAAACTGATTACTTTTTCGTGCCACCTCGTTATCATCGGCAAAAATAGGCTTAGAAGCATTAAATTTAGATTGCTTATCTAAAATATAATCACTTAAATCATCAGCATTCATAGATGGATTTTTATTATAATCATACAAATCTCTTTTATATTCACTAATATAACCCATAGGATTTGTTAAATTTTGGTCTTTTATGTTATATTTTTGATACTCTTTAGCATATTTATCTTTATTTTTATAAAAATCATTTATTGCTTCATGTTTTAAATTTGCTAAATATTCATTTGTGTTTTGATTTTCACTTTGACTTGCTCCATCTTGCAAAAATGAAATAATGTTATTTTCTTGTGGTTTTTCTAATAAAAATTCTCTTATATTCATTATATTAATCCTTGTTTTTTTAATTCTTCTACGCTAACTTGCATTTTTCTACCTGCTTGATTAACTAATATTACATTACCATTAGCATCAGGCTCTGATATTTGAGCATTAATTCCATTAAAACTAACGCTATGTAATTTTGGTGTATTTTGATTTTGCACTTCTAATATATTTTTGGCTAAATCGTTTTGTATATTTTGATTAGTTGTTGAATTATCTATAATTACTGCATTTTTACTAGGTTTTGAGTATTTTTCATCCCAATAAAAAGCTTTTACCTTTGGAGCATAATTGTTATAAAAATCCATATTATTTTTATAATCTTCTATAGCATTTTGTTTCTCAATATTTGTTTTTGCGTTTCCTAGTCTTTCTACTAATTCCATTTTATAAGAGTTTGGAGCTTCTGCTAACCATTCTCCTGCTAATGCTTGAGCTACCCTTTGATTATTTGCTTCCATAGTATAACCATTAATAGGGAAATTGGCTTGTATATTTTCCAAATTCCATTTAGCATTTTTTCCGCCTCTTAATAAATCGCTTAACATTCTTTTTAAGAATAAATCACTTGCATCATTTAAATCCGTGCTTTGACTTCCCCATCCACCAAAAATACGCTCTATAGCTCCATTCCAAAATCCATGTGTAGTATCGTAGGTTTTACCTTGTTTACTTGCTAAATCTAAAAACTGAGCGTCTGCTTTATATCTTGTATTGTTTTGTAAATTTGCATTGTTTTGACTATCAAAACCTTGATTATTACTAAAAACTCCATTTAATAAATCTTGCTCTTTTTGTTTTGTATTTATCTCATTTTGTAATTTTTGTAGTTCTAATAATCCTTTTTGATAATTTAAATCCTTGTAAGCCTTATTAGCATTTATTGCTTGCTGTCTTAAAGCATTTTGCATGGCATATTGTCTAGCTCTTTGATTATAATTCATTAGCCATTGCTGATCTGCTATATTTGCTCTTTCTTTTTTATAATCAAAATTTCTTTCATTTTGTAAGAGCTGATTATTTTGCATAGCCTGATTAAACTCAAATTGTTCTTTTTTAAAATCTTGCTCTTTTTGCCACTGACTTGCTTTTACTTTGTCATTATAATTTTTACTCATGATGTCATATAAGACACCGCCAACTTTTCCTGCGTTTTGTATAACGCCTGTATCAGGGTTAAATACTACTCTTTGGGGATTATAAAATGCCATTTTATTTCCTTTATTCTTTCTTTTAAAATAAAGGATTTAAGGAAGTTTGTGTATAATTTTAAAAGGTGTGGTGCTAAGGGTCGCCACCCTTAGCACTAAATTACCACCTAGAAAGGCGGTGAAATAAGATGCTACAAATCTTAATAGTTATTATACTACTTTGTATTATTGTTGTCAATGCAAATTAACAATCAATAAACAAAGCCCCTTATTCAAGGGGTTAAGATTTACCCTTTAAACAAACTCCTTAAATCCAAATTTATTTAATTACTCCAAACATTTTGAAGTTTATTTTCCATATTCTTTCTTCTGTTTAACTCTTCATTGGCTAGATACTTATTGAAGTTATAAGCATCTTTTTGTAAATCAAAATTTTTCTTTGCCATTTTTTGCTGATTATAAGCACCATATAAAGCACCTGCACCGCCTAAAACATTTCCTAATCTATCAAAATTAGTTACCTTATTTGCATCAGAACTTTTAAATAACCAATCTCCAAAATTGCTAAAAGAATTTTTTAATCCATTTAAAAAGCCACTGCTATTACTAGTTAGATTTGGAGTAAAATTATTTGCTTTAATAAATCCATCTGCAAAAGTTGAGCCAAGACCTAAGGTTGATAAATTATTTCCACCTTTTAAAGCTGTCATAAAATCCATTCTTTCTCCTTTATGCTAAGCTTAATAATTCTTTACCAAGATCTATCTCGCTGACTTCGCCTTTTTTTAACTTATCGTTAAAATCACTAGTTCTTACATTATTATTCGCACTTGATAAATCTTCAGCTTTTTTAGCATTATTTGATTTTCCGACCAAATTAAGTAAGGTTTTCCAACTGTCAATATTACCTTCACCCAAACCGCTTAATTTTGTAGCAAGTTCTGCCATAGCTTTTAAATCTGCATCAGGATATGCTTTTCTTAACTCACTTTCTACTTGTGCGTATTTAGCAATAAGTGCATCTTGTTCTTCTTTGTCTTTTTGTTTTTTGTCAAGCTCTTCAAGCCTTTTTAGCTTCTCATCAATACCATCAAGTCCTAATTCTTTTAAATACTGTTCTCTTTGTAATTCTTGTTCGCTTAATTCTTTTTTTGGATTTTTTAAAGCTTCAAGTTCACTCATTAAAGCATTTAATTTGCTATCATTTTCACTTTTATAAGCTTCGAACATTGCTTTATAATCAGGTTCATTTTCTGCTACTTGAGTAGGCTCCTCTTTTATTCCTTGTGTATGTTCTTCGCTATTAGCAACTTCTCCTGTATCACCTTCATCTGATATTGCTTGCATTAGATCTTTTAAAGCATCATTTTCCATCTTCTTCATCCTTTATTTTATTGATTATAGTGTCTAAAAAAGCCATAGTATCTAAGGCTTTTAACCTTATTTCTTTCTCGTCATTATTTTTAGCTATATAAAAACATTCGCTATATTTTGCTTTTATAAATTCAATTAATTTTTTACCTCCTTTGGTTTTAGATATATCACTTTTAATTTCAATACTCAACATTAGTTTCTCCTTGCATTTGTGGATTAATCTCCCCATTATTTTCAAAAGCAAATAAACTATTTACATTCTTTACGCCCAGTATTGGCAATAATTCTTTAGTAAGTTCCTTGCTAGCATTAATAATCCCATAAGCAGAATTTGTATCGCCTATGCTCATATACATTTGATATAATTGTGAAAAAACTTGCATACTAGCTTGAATCCCAGCACGTCTAACTTCTTTATTCATGGCACCTGTGCCAGTTTGAATTTTAAATCTAAAACTTGGAATATCTTCTCTTTGAAAACCATTGAAAAAACTATCTTCTCCATACTTAAAAACAAGCATTGCAAATCTATCAAATAAAGGCTCTATAAAAGTTTCGTTATACTGTCTTATATAATCAGCACTTCTTCTTCCACCTTCTTGTGCTTTTATGCTAATTTCTGTTGCTGTTTCATTTTGTGCAGTTTGAGCTCCATTGTTTTGTGGACTAACTCCTGTAACTTCTGTGAGTTCGCTTTCTAAAAGCTGTAAATTCATTCCCGCACTATTTACATTTGGTGGTGGTAATATTTGCACACCCTTTGGATCGTCTGTATATATTGGTTTTCCTAAGGTTTCTATATCTTCTCTGCTTACTCCCATTGATTTTGGCATCATTATTTTAGGCATGATATGAGTTCTTACTGCATCTATTAAAAGATTTCTAGTTATATTAATTTCATCTTGCAAAGGCATAGCAGAAGCCATTATAGGCTCGCCATAAGCACTTACATAGTTTTCGTTATCTATCTTTTTAAGTTGTGGTAGCATTGAACCCCAAACAAAAGGTTGTCCATCTTGCAAAGTAACTTCATTTCTTAGTAAATTATTTTCAAAAAGAGTAGAAACAACCCAAGTATCATCATTTTTTCTTTCGTAAATATCATAAAGCTTAACTTTTTTATACTCATCATCTTCATCAAAAAGTTTTTGGATTTCTATGTTTTTATAAAATCCTAGCTTTTGTCTTTCGTGGATTTGATTATAAGTTAGGTAAATTTCATTAACTATATAACCTACATCTTCACTATTTAACGCATTTGGGTCAAAGAATATACTATCAATATCTACTCTTTCAATTCGTGGCATTCCCTTATGCCAAGTAATCTTAGCTATACTTGTTCCCACAAGCAACACATCTAAGAAAAGCGGTTGAAAAATCTTAAACATATTGATTTTTCCACTATAAAAATCAATCGCGTTCTGCCATAGCTCTATAATCGTATCATCACTATTAATGTAAGTTTCAATATCTGCCATTCTCTCACTATTAAAATACACATCATTTAGGCTAGTTATGAGATATTTTACTTTTGCATTGATCTTAGGAATATAAATACTTGATTTATTTCTTTTTCTTAATTTTTGCATTGCCTTATTTTCAAGCAAATAAGCATCTTGCAACTCTTTAAAATGTGGTTTATAATTTTCATATCCGCTTTTGCTTTCGTTAATTAATTGTGTCAAAAACGACACTCTTTCATCATTAGTTCTTTTTGTTTTCATTTATGATTCTCCATATTGTCGTTTTGCTTAAATTGGTTATTTTTAAAATATCTTTTTCACTTACACCTTTATCAAGTAAAAATTCTGCAAACTCTCTTTTAAATTTCTTTTTAGAGATATTGTTAAATCCAGAAACAAGTTCTAAAAATTCATTAGCCAAACTTGACTTTATAGCGTCATCACTTAAATTTGAAAGCTTTTTAATCTTGTTTGCATCAATTGCATTATAAATCATTAAAAACTCACCAGCCATCATAACTCCAATCTTCATTAGTATCACTTCTGCTGTATAGTTTTTCAAAAAAAGTCAAAGCCACCGCATCGCTAACATCAGGACTTTTTCCATAATTCTTTTTTAATTGTTCTTTTGAAACTATTTTTAAAAGTCCTTTATTGCTATATTCATATTCAATCATTCTCATATCTTTTTTTAATTCTTCATCTTTAATAAGCTCCATATGTTTTAAGTTTTTAGCAAAGGTAAAATACATTTGTGCTCTTTTGTTTAAGTATTCATTGCTGGTTGCAGAATTTGCAGAGTTTGCTTCAAATACAGGCAAACCATAATTTAATAAAACATCATATACACCTACACCAAGTCCGCAAGTATCTATAAAAATTCCCTTTGGTTTTTCTTCACTTTTGTTATATTCAGCTAGTATTCTATTAGCAAGTTCCATAGTTCCAAGTTGTGAGTATTTTTTTATTTCATCAACTACAAAACCCTTCCTTTTTGCGAGTACACTTTTATCATCACCATATCTTGCTACATCAAGTCCCCAAATATTCTCACCTTGCATTTTTTCAATACTAAAAGAGTTCTTGTTCATTGCATTTTCAATTTCACTTAACGCAAAAAGTTCTGCACTAGAGCTATCGATAAACTCGCCATAAATTTCTTGTTTGACAACTTCACTATCTTCGCCACCGACTTCTTCAATTAATTCTTTGATTTGTTCCTCTTTTAAAAATGGATTATCATAGCTTGAGAATTGAAAATGCTTCCAATTTTTATCACTTAATTCTTTTTTGCAAAGCTCGTAAAATAGATTTTTTCCTTTTGGAACTCCACCTATAATCGCTCTTGATTTTGGATTATCAAGTAGCATAGGACGTATAGCGTTGTACCAAAGGTATTCTCCTTTGCTTCCTTTTAGGATAATTCCTGCTTCATTTAAAATAACAAGGTCATATCCAAATCCCTCAATATTTTCACTTCTTTCAGCACTTCTCATATGAAGTACAGCTTTATTAATGATTAGCTTCTTATCTTGCACACTCCAAGAATAAAAATCTTTTGGAAGTTTTTTAAGTTCAGGAATAAAATATAACTCATAATAGTTTTGTAAATTTGCTTGAATCGTATCTACCCATAAAACATTTTGTCCTAAAAGCAAGCTTTCGATAACAAATTTTGCACTACCCCTTGTAAAACCTAGTCTTCTACCTTTTGCTACTGTTACAAAGCGTGGATTTTTATCATCAAAAACTTTAAGTTGTGCAGGAGTGTAAGAAAAGTCAAGTTTTAGTTTCATTTTATTTCACTTCTTATTATTTCGATTTTTTGCACATTATCGCTGAGTATTTCTTGCTTATCAACGTATCCATGCTGATTTTTTAGTAAGAACATACTAACACTTGGGGTATAAGTACCAATTAAAGAATGGTTGAGTATATCCATTTCGCATCTTTGTTTAGCCTTAGCTATAATTTCGCCAAAGTCTTTATCTTTTTCCCAATCACTTAAAGTTTGCATTGATATTCCTAAATGAACTGCCAAACCTACCTTTGTTTTAGGTGTAAAAATAACGCTTTCTTTAGTCTCTTTTAATACAACTCTTTCATTAAAATAACTCTCTACTTTTGAAATAAGTTCTTCCTTTGTGATGCTTTTGCCATTTATCGTCATTCTTGCCATTACATAACCTTTTCTTTAAAATCAAACTCTTTGATTTCTAAGTCTAAAAAAGACTTTTTAAAAGTAACGATCTCGTAATCACCTTTTAAAACATTCTTGTCATTTTCAAATAAAGCATCTAATACACCTTTTACGATATTATCCGCATCGCCGTTCTTTTTATTGTTAAAGCCTATTTTTAAAGAAAACTCATATTTCTTTTGCTTATCAAAGGCTTGAAAACAGCTAATATTATTTTGTCTTCTAAACTCCATTTGCAAGAGTTTTTTAAAATCTAAATATTTAAGATAATCTTTACATGCAAATTTAGATCTTTGCGTGGTTCTTTTATAAGGAACTGGGTTGCTTTTTAAATCAATTTTTAAAATATACTTTTCCATTTCAGACTTTCTTAAATTTAGCTTATGCGTTTAAAAGCTATTTTGCTTTTAAGAATTTTTTCAAATCTGCTCTTATTCTCATTAAATAGCCTTTTTTCTTCAGCTTTTTCAAGCTCTCTCATTTCATCTAAAGTTAAAACTCTTTCTATTTCTCGCACTGGTAAAGAATACTCTAAATCTCTTCCTATCCTATCTTGATTTTTGAACATGAAATCAACTAAAGCTTCTTTAAATTCTCCATTAGCTATTAAATCACCATCTTTATAAGTGATTTGCTTAAAAGCATTGATACAAATTAAAGAATCTATCGATTCTTGATTCATTTTAATTTTTTGATTGCTTCCGTAATTTGCAAAATATGAGTATTTAAAATCTCCTTGAAAAACTCTAAAACAGGCTTGATTTTTGTATTTATTGCAAAGCCATTCTAAAAAAATTTCTTTGTCTTCAAAACGCTTTTTAAACTCTATTTCAGCTCTTTTGCAAACTCTTCTTAATTTCTCATAGGTTGTCCCTACGATATTCTCTCTTTCTAAAGTTTCGAAATAAAAATCTAAGAAAGAGTGGATATCATCAACGCTTTTTAGATATCTACCAACGATATCAGTTGCTTGAGCCTTATTAATTTCTAGTAGATCTATTAAAATTTGTATTTTTTCTTGCATTTTCACTCCTTAAAAGCATCCTAAGAGATTAACTTCATTTTCTTTTTTCATTCCGTAATATTCCATCAAGCTATCAACCACACTAGGATCAGATTCTTTTTTTCTGCTAAAACGCTGATTCTTTCTTACTTCATTTTCTTTAGCATATTTAAGCCAAGTATAAAGACTACCTGCAACACTTGACATTCTTTTTCCATTTCTTTTCCACTCTCTTGCATCCCAATAGCCTATAAAATCATTAGCCAGCTCTTCGCCAAAGTTTGTTCCATTTTTCTCATTAAAAGCTATTATTTGCCCCATAAGTTCATTAGCATTTGGGACTTTAAACTCTTTTTTAGCCATTTTTTCATATTCCTTTTCATTAAGTTTTAAAAAGCTCAAAGCAAAAGAGGCGTTTTGCTTAGAAACGCAACTTTTCTTTTCTTTGTTATTTTCTAAATTTTCTAAATTCTCTTTTTTTATAAATTCTTTATTATTTATATTTATATTATTTATAAATTTATTATCACGTGCGTGCGTGCGTGTTTCTATATATAGGGAATTTTGATTTTTTTCGTTTTCAGTGGTTAAATTTCTGTCGATTGATGAAGTGTTATTTTTAAGAGTTTTGCTTAGCTTTTCATCGCTGCTTTTAAGCAAAGATAAAGATTTGTTAAAATGCTTTTTAACTTGATAATTCTCATCTTTTAAAATCCACTCATAAAAATTTAAAGATCCATTTCTAACTTTTCTAATTTCTAAAAGTCTAAGTTCTATTAATTCTTTTTTAGCAATTCTTAGTCTATTTAAACTTATTCTTTGATTGTTTTTAACCTTTATAAACTCTCTTAAATAGATCTCACTTACAATCGTTTTTTCACTAAGCTTTGCTAATTGAATATAAAGTGCTAAAGCATCAACACTAAGACCACCATAAGCTATAGTATTTGATAGTCTTAAATAGCCTTTTCTTTCTCTTAAACTTTTACGCCCCAAAGCTACATCAAAGCTTGCTATAAAACTTGGTATCACCAACTCTCCTTTATGTTATAATTTAAATTAAAAAGGTTTTTTATGTTTAATTCTTTCTTATCCGAAATGCTAAAAACCGCCACTTTAGAAAATTTGTTATATTTTTTAATAGGTGTTTTATTTGGTTTAAGTATCCGTCCTTTGTTTTTATATTTAACTAAAAAACAAAAACTAAAAAGAGTTTGTATTAAAGATATGAAGCTAGAAAACGATTTGACAAAAAGACTATATCCTAACTTAGGATATAAATTAGTTACAAAAAAAACTCCTTTTGAAATGGTTTTTAAAAAAGATAAATTTAAATACATTATTTGTCCTCACTACCGTGATAAAAAATGCGTTTTAGATAATGATAAATGCAAGATATTAAAATCCCAGCCGAAATACCAGCCACTAGAAACAGTCTAAAATGCAACATCATCAAAGTAAAAATAAATAATCCTATTATTTCAAATACCCTATCAAGCATTAATCATCCTAAAAGATTTTCCAAATTAAAAAATAAACTAAAAAAACCTATTGAAAATCCCGCTATAAAAGCCATTTTTTAACCTTTAGTTTAATCACTTTCATTCTCTATCCTTTCGTTTTCTCCCACGCTTAGGTATGTTTATAAGATTGCTACGAACATCCACCCAAAATTCATGAGGTATTCCATAGAGTTTTTTAAACTCTATTTGTTTTTTAAAGCTTGGGCGTGATTTATTTGTTCTAATCTTTTTAACACTAATAACCGTATAGTGATTACTCAATATTTTTGTAAAATCAAAAAAATCTATTTTTTTCATAACGAAAGTATAAAATAAAGAAACTTAATAAATATTTAATTATGTTTCTAATTATGGAACATAATCTGCTTGAAAAAAGTGTATAATTTTTATACTAAAAAAGGAGAGAATATGGGAAGAAATGGAGATATATTCGATTTTCATTTTGATACTGAAAAATTTAAATTTTATTTAAAAAATAGAGATAAAAAAGTTACATATCAAGATTTGATGGAAATTTTATATAAAAATGGCATAGAAAGTTCAGAAGCAACAATAAAAAAATGGTTGATGTCTAAAGAAGATAACAAAACAAAACCTAAACCACAATATATAAAAATTTTATGTAATGCATTGGATATTCCTTTCAACGAAGTGATATTGCAAGATGTTTTTAGAAATGATAATCAAATAGAATTTAGATACTTTCCAGATATTTATGCTAGTGCTGGACTTGGAACCTCATCTCAATGCGAAGAAGTGAAAATAGTTTCAGTTGATGAAAATTTTCTAAAAGAAATTTTAGATATACCTATAAAGAAGAGTTATGATATTATAAAAATTAATGGCGATAGCATGGAACCAATTTTATCTAATGGAGATTTTATTATTATAGATAGAAGTAAAAATTCGCTTGGAACTATTTCAAATGCTGATGTAGTGATTTTTAGAAAAGGCGAAGATCTCTTTTGTAAAAAAATTAAAAAAGAACCTTTTGCAGATTATATATTTTTAGTTTCTGAAAATAAAAAATACGAGGATAAAAAAGTAGATAACAACGAATTTGAACAATGCGAGATCTTAGGCGCTGTAGTATCAAAAATGGCTACTCAAACCTTTAAAAATTTTATAGAAGTGGTGGGATGATAAATATAAAATCATAAGCTTGTTTGTGATAAATTTTAATTTTTATTTTATTTGAAGAGTTAAACTGATAAAATTAGTTAAATGGAACAAGGAGTTAATTATGAAAGGAATAATCTCTGGCGTATGTGCCATAGCTTTACTTGTATCTGCTAATACATTAAATGCTGACTATAATGCAAAGTTACCCATAGAAGTAAAATCAAAAAATACTCAACATGCTTTAAAAACTGTTAAAACGGAATATTATATTAGTTTGTGCAGTGAAGTTGAAAAATTAAATAGATGGGCTTTTTATACTAGTTTATGTGACCAAAATTATTTTTTAACACTTGAAGGAAAAAATAAAATAAAAGAAAAGCAAAAAATAAGAAAAATTATTAAACAATTAAATAAAACAATTACAATTTCTAAAAAAAGAATGAGTGATAAAAATTTTGCAAAATTTGGAAATGCTGATTCAAATGTATACTATTCATCTTTGGCAACAAAAAACATATTAGAAACAATATTAGATGAAGATTTTATGAAAATTACAGGTGGTTTTGACACTTCATTGTTTAAAGAAGATTTTGATATTATAGAATATGGAAAAAGTATAGAAGCGGTATATAAAAATATTACCAATGAAGAAAAACAAGAATTTGCACTTATTAGAGAAAGAGCTGAGGAATATGAGTGCCTATTCCAGATTTAAATATTAAAATAATTAGATTTTTAAAGGATACTTATAAAAATGAAGCATATATTTATGGAGTTTTTAGCGTTTATCTTAAAAAACATCTCTCGAGCTTAGATGAAGACTCAAGCATTGAAGATATATACAATATTGTAAGGAGTATTGACGAGAATAAATTAAATGAATTGTATGCAGCCATTAAATCACAAGAAGACTCTACTAAATTTTCAGAAAGCATAAAAAGTAGATTTTTTAAACTCATATGCCAAGAAGTTAATATAACAGAAAATGAAATGAAAGCTTTTTTAGAATACCATAAAACCAACTACAATTAAAAATTTTATAGAAGTGGTGGGATGATTAGGTTTAGAGACTTTAAAATAATAAAGAAGATGAGAATATAAAAAAATATAAGGTTGATTGTGATATTTTAACTAATTATTAGCTTAAATAATTTTTTAGTTTAATTATTAGATATTATTTAGATATTATATGATATTATATGATATTATATATCTTAAAAAAAGCAAGGTAAAAACGTATGAAAGCACTAGATGTTGCAAAATATTTTTTATTTTTGGCTAGAAATAGAGAAGCTGGAGATACTATTAGTAATTTAAAAATTCAAAAAATGCTTTATTATGCACAAGGATATTCTCTTGCCTTATTTAATAAGCCACTTTTTGACGATAGGATAGAAGCATGGAAGCATGGTCCTGTAGTAAAAAAAATATATGAACAATTTAAGCAGTATGGTTCAAATTCTATATCCTTTAATGAGCTTGATGACTTTGATACAGATTGTATTGCTAGCAATAAAGATATACATGAACTTTTAATTTTTATTTTTAATAAATATGGTTCCATAGGAGCATGGAAACTTAGAGACAAAACACATATGGAAGATCCTTGGAAAAATTCTTTTATTGAAAGTCTTGCAAATGAAATAACACAAGACGCAATAGCTGATTTTTTCAAAAAAGAAAACAAAAAAGAAGCATTAAGATTAAAAGCATTACAAAAAAACGATGAAGAAATTAATTCATTATGGCGATAATTAATTTTATGTATTTTTTAGACTTGCTTTCTTTAATGTCCGAAATAAAAAAAGAAATTTTGATTGAAAATCAACATGAATTGTTAAAATATTTGTCTCATTTAGGAGAAAATGAAAAATTTGATTCAAATAAATGCTTTAAAGCATTAAATAACATAGATGAAAATTATTTCATTTGTATAGGTTTAATTAATAAGGAAGAGCAAAAAGAATTTTGTAAAAATATTTTTATCATTCTAAAAACAAAATGGAGTAGCTTTAGCTCTTGTTTTTGTTAAAATTTATAATTTTTTAACTTGTAACTAAAGCATTCTCTGCGTTTGATAATATTCTTCTGCTTTAATATCTTTTTTTAAATCATAATTGTTTTTCCCAAGAATTTCATCAAGGGCTTGTTCTATCTCTTCAATGCTAACTCTAAAAAATTCTTTTCTTATATCCATCGCATTAATCCTTCCAATTTTCTAAAAATATTTTTAAATATTTTTAGATTTTTCATCTTCCCATTAAAAAATTATACCACAAATATTTTTTAAAAAAGTTTCTAATTAATATACTAAATTAAATTTTAATTAAGTTTCTTTATTATATACTTTTATCAACAAAACAAAAAGGAGAAAAAATGAGTTATTTATCTTGCTCTGTAGAAAATTCACATTGTGAGTATGAAAAATATTTAGAAAATCAAGACAATGAAATGAAACAAGAAGAACTTAGAAGTGGAAAAAGCTTTAAAATACTTTATGAAGATTTTGATAATTTTTTTCTTACTTTAAACAATCTAAACAAAGATGATGAGTTTTTAACATCATTAAGTGCTTACGGAGATGAATTTATAAATGATTGTTTTAATTTACTTGAGAATTTAAAAACTTTCAAAAATAAATACGAAAAGCTTTATTAAAAGTTTAACAAGTTCTTTAAAAAAGAACTTTCTTAAGCTTTTGACTGCTTGGAAATTAAGCTTTATCATTATGTTAATGATTTTGAATAGCAGAAGGGTTTGCAAGTTATCCACAAACTTGGCTTGTGATTATTGTTTATAGTGCTATTTTAAAGGTTTTCTTGCACTTTAAAAACGACAGAAAATCAAGGATTTAAGAAAATATTTGTATAATTATAAAGTTTAAGTGGCTAATTTCTCTTGGTGGGGAAGGAGCTGTTTTTAATGATAGAAAAGATTTTAAGTATTATTTTCTTATTATTGAAAATAGTAAAAGAGTTGATTAAAATAATTAATCAACTCCATTAAAAAACCTACTAAATTATAAAATAGCCTTGCTTAGCCTATACTTAAACAATACTCACGCCAAGAGAGCAAGGCTCTTGGCTTTTCTTAAACTCCTTTAATACTTAAAGAGACAATCTAACTTCCTTATTTAAAATTAACCCATCAAAGCTAAAATTTTAATTATCCTTTCCTAATTTTTATGATTGTCTCTTTAAGTATTAAAAAAAGGAGAAATCATGAAAGCTTATCATCATAAAAATCAAGTTATTCAAAAATTTAGCAAAGAAGAATACCGCTTATTTAACGATGAATATAAAAAATTAAAAAAAGACCTTTTGTATTATAAAAATCAAAGTGAAAAATACTTTAAACTTTATGAAGAAGAGGCTAAAGAGCATATTAAAACATTTAAAGAAAAGATTGCTTTAAATGCCAAGCTATTAGAAATTATCCAAAGGAAAAATAATGTTTGTAAGCATATTTAGTCTCAAAGAAAAATATAAAAGATTAAAAAATGAAAATGAGCGTTTAAAAAATCTTTTAATATTGAAAGATAAAACAATCAATGAAAGCTTTGAAAAGCTTAAATTTGAAACAAAAACAAACTCAGATCTTAATCGTTTTCGCATTGAAGTTCTTGACATATTAGGACTAATAGGAGTTCATAAAAATAATGAATTAGCCATAAAAGAAATTAAAAGATTAAAGGAAAAAGAATGGGAGTAACTACAATATCACGAGAAAAACAAATCTTAAATATTTTATTAAATAAAGGAAAAATAGATAATTTTTATTGCATAGATACAAGAATTACAACAAGGCTTGGAGCTTATATTTGTAATCTTAGAAATAAAGGTTATATCATAGAAACACAAAGAAGCAAAGAGAGTAGAAACACATATTATATTTTAAAAGATATTCCTAAAAATTTAAAAAAGGTAGGATAAGATGAATTGTAAAATAATTGATTTAGAACAAGGAAGCAAGGAATGGTTAGAATTTAGAAAAGGAAAAATAGGTGCTTCTATGGTGGCATCTTGCGTAGGTATCAAAGATGCTTTTAATTCTAAAGAAGAAGCAAGGGATATCATTTTAGGACTTAAAGAAGTCTATCAAAATGAAGCTATGAAAAAAGGCAATGATTATGAACCTTTGATTAGATCTAGGGTTGAGTTTTTGCATTCTGTAAGTATCACTCCTATAGTTTTACAAAGCTTAGAAAATGAAATGTTTATAGCAAGTTTAGATGGCTTAGATGAAAATGGAATTGTTTATGAGTTTAAATATTCGCAAAATGAATATGATTTTGTGAAAAAAAATAAAAAGCCAAGTGATAAATACTATGCACAAGTGCAATTTGGACTTTATATCAGTGGTAAAGAAAAATGTATATTTGTGGCTATGAATAAAGAAGAAGAAATTATAGAGTGTGAAGTCTTTAAAGATGAAGCTTATCAAGAATGGTTGGTTAAAAATGTAAAGCAATTTATATTAGATTATATCATAGATCAAAAAAGTGAATATAAAGAGCTTGAAGATACTAAAGCAAAAAATCTAACGATTGAAATTATAAGGCTTGAAAATACGATTAAACCTATTAAAGAAAAGCTAGAAAGTCTTAAAAAAGAACTTATAGCCTTAGCAAATGGTGAGAAAGCAAGATGTTTAGATATTACAATATATCCACAAAGTAGAACTACAATTGACTATAAGGGCTTTTTAGAGCAAAAAAATATTACTGTGCCTAAAGAGTTTTATAAAGAAAGTATTTCAATGTGTTTAAAAATCAAAAAAGGAGCATAAAAATAAATTACTTTTTGATAAAATTATAAAAACAAAGGAAAGGTTAAAATGTTAAATTTAAAAAGTTTAGAAATCACCTGCAAACAATGTAAAACTAAAATCACTTTAGATATAGGTAAAACTGTCATTGTATGCCCACTTTGCAATAATGTTTTTTTTAATTCTTATGATGAAGCTCCACTTTCTAAACTAGGAAATATATTTCAAAGCTTAAAAGAGCATAAAAAAGCAGAGTTTAGATTTATCGCAGATGAAAAGGAATAAAATGGCAGAAGAAAACATTGTTAAAGAAGTTTGTAAAGAGTTAAATATCACACAAAAGGAGTTAAGCGAGATTTTGGGGGTGCCACAAACGACTATATCAGGTTGGGCTACTACAAAAATTCCAAAAATGGCAGAACTTGCTTTAAATCTTTTGATTGAAAATAAGACTTTAAAGGAAAAATTAGAGATTTTTAAAAAAGCCCATAAAATAGCAAGTGAGTTATAAGGTATAGACAATTTGTCCATACCTTTAAATACTAATTTTAGAATTTATTTAAATTATTTTACTAAAATTAGTTTTATTTACTTGACTATTTTCTAAAAATAGTATATAATTCTTACATAATTACTAAAATTAGTAATTTATGTTCTTTGAATTAGGGTTGTTTAAGATTTTTGTGTTAGAATTTAGCTATGTTGGAATTAATTAAAAATATAGGACTTGGCTTATTTGTTAATGGGAGTTTCGCATTAATGAATTTTGACTTTAAACCGCAAAGCTTTATCATAACTGCTTTTAGCGTTGGGATTATGGCTATATGTATTCTTATGCAAAGGAGGCAAAAAGATGAATGAGATAGGTTTAAACATTATTGCAGGAGTAAGCGTTATACTCTTTGCTTATACTTGCTATCTATTTTATAAGCAAAATAAGTCTCTAAAAGACAAAACGAAAGAGAGTAAGCACTAAATCAAAACAACCCTTTCAAAGCATAAAATGAAAGGGTTAATATGCTATCACAAATACAAAATAATACCTCAATACAAGTTGCTTCATTTTATGAAGTTACCAAAAATTCAATCGCAAAACATTTTTTAAGAAACGCTGACGAACTCATAGAAAATATACATTATTTCTACGATTATGAGCAAACCAAAGGCGGAAGACAAAAAGTAGTCAAATGGACTTTAGAAGGTGTTTATATGCTAGGCTTTTTTATCAAAAGTCCTAAAGCTAAAGAATATCGCAAGAAAGTAGCCAAGCTTTTAAGAGAACAAAGCGAAGCGAGATTTAAAGCTTTATCTAGTGAAAATAAAAGGCTAAATTCTTTAAATCATCATCAAAAAATCGGCTACAAATCCCAATTAGCACAGCAAAAGGAAAAATATGAAAATGAGATTAAAGCTTTAAAATACGACCTAGAACACAAAAAGGAGTTGAGTTTTAAAAGAAAACTCAGTCAAAAAGAATTGCTTGAGCTTAGAAAAATACTAGCTCGTGATTATGACATTCTTTGTATGAAAGAGTGGGAGTTTAGTTTATTTGCCGAAAAAATAGGTAAAAATTCAGTGTTTGAAGCTGTTTTAAATAAATTAGAAAAAGAGCTTAATTATTGGCAAAACTATGAAAAATACGAAGAAAAATGGAGAAAAATATTAAGGAGATGAAAAATGAGTAATGAAGTTGTATTAAAAGAAGAAAATAAGTTAGAAATAAATTTTAATCCTTATGAGCTTGCTTTGGTGAAAGGCGATTTATCAAAACTTAGTGATGTAGAACGAGCAAGTTATGTTAAAAATCTTTGTGAAAGTTTAGGTTTAAATATGCTTACAAAGCCTTTTGAATATATAGTATTAAATGGTAGATTAACCCTTTATGCAAATAAATCAGCCACTGATCAGCTAAGACAAATCAGAAAAGTAAGTATTACAAAAACAGAAGTAAATCAAGTCGGAGATATTTACATGGTTACAGCATACGCAGCAACACCAGATGGAAGAACTGATTGCGATACAGGTGCTTTAAATATTAAAAATTTAGGCGGTGATAATTTAGCAAACGCAATAATGAAAGCTATCACAAAAGCAAAAAGGCGCGTAACCTTAAGTATTTGCGGACTTGGAATGCTTGATGAGAGTGAATTGGAAACAATAAAGGAAAAGCGATTTTTAAATCCAAATGAAGATTTAAAAGTTTGGAGTAATGATGAAAAAGTAGCTTTAGAAAATAAAGCAAAAGAGATAAAAGTTTTAGGTGCTGAACTTAGAAAATTTATGAGTGATAATGGTTTAAACACTCAAGAGCAAAATGATTTTATAAAAAAACATTCTTTATTTACAAGTGAAAAAATACAAGAGTTGCTAAATGATAAAGAAAAAGCACTTAAAACTATCAAAGGAGAATTATAATGTTACCAGCATTTACGGCAAGTTTTGAAGTGGCAAATTATGCACCGAGTGTGGAGTATTTAAATGAAGGTGGGCTTTATAGCGGAGTTTTTCGCAAAGCCTTTTTGTATGAAAAGATAGCAAGTGATGGAAGTAATAATACTTTTATTTGTTTTGAATTTTTAACTAGAAAAGAACAAAAACTAGCTATTTTTAATCTTTTTGTAGCCAAAAATAACGATTTTAGCTATATCAATAAAAATGGAGAAAAAGAAAATTATTTAGGATTTAGACAATTAAACGCTATTATGAAATTCTTTGGAATTGATGAACTTGATTTTAGTGAAAAGGGAAATGAGAATGTTTTTGGAGTGCAGACTGAAGTTATTTATCTAAATTCTTTAGTTAATAAACTTTTAGTTTTAGGTTTTGGAACAGAAGAATATTTAAGTAAAAATGGAGAACTTACTAACAAAATCTTTCTTGATAGAATTTTTAATGAAAAAATGCAAAGTATGGATGAGTTTATAAACAATAAAGAACCTTTATCTATAAAATCTTTTAAAGCAAGGCATAAATCTTTAAATAATGATAACAATAAATCAAATACCCCAAAAGAAAATCAAAGTTACAATCCTTATGGCAATGAAATAAAAAAGCCAAACAATGATAAATATATAGAGCTAAATGAAGAAAATAGCGACCTACCATTCTAAAATAGCTTTAAGTGATATTATACCTTTTTCAGATCGAAGAAAAGCCTTTGTTTTATTTGCTAAGAAAAATAATTTTATTTTAGAAAAAAAGTCTTTTATTCGCGGCTTTGGATTTTTCATATCAATTAATATGCTTAAAAAATTACTGAAAATCTACAATGAAACAAGAAAAACAAATATTAAAAACTGCTTATCAAAAGCTTTTTTAGATATTGAAAATTTTTTAAAGGATAAAAAATGAAACTAAAAGATTTTGACTTTAGAATCTGGAATAACAATTCTAAAACATATGAAGCAAAAAGTATAACAGAGGCGTTAGGTTTTATAACTAGTGTATTTAATCAATTAACTTATGAAAATTCTCTTATAGATTATGAAATAGAACTTTGGACGGGTTATAAAGATTGCAAAAGAAACAAAATTTACGAAGGTGATATACTTAAAGACAATGGCTACCCATTTGCAGATTTACTTTATAAAGTTGTTTTTAAGAATGGGAGCTTTTATTTAGTTGATATAGATGAAATAGATGAAAATTTAATGCACGGTTTACCAGCCGAGATTGAAGTTATTGGAAATATACATGAAAATAAGGAGCTGTTAAAATGAAACTGCTTAATTTTCTTAAAATTAAAACTTATTGGTTTTGTTCTTATCAGTATGAAAAAGATAATAAAAAATTTAGTAGTGATTTGGTTGTGGCTGATATTAGATATTTTTGGCAAAAAAATAGATGTTGTTCAAATTTATGATTATGTAATCAAAAATATACAAAAAACTAACATGGCAGAAAGTGTCATCATTAAACAATTTAATAAACTATAAAGGATTAATAAATGAAAACTTTAAGAGAACAAATAGAAGTTATGGAAGCTTTCGAAAGAGGAGAGAAAATACAAGCTAATTATAAACTTAAAGATTTAGAATATTGGAAAGATGATTTATAACTGCATGGATTGGCAAAAAGATGAAGGCATTCCTAAAGTGCATCCTACTCAAAAGCCTGTTAAGCTTTTAGAAAGACTTATAAAGATTTTTACAGATGTAAATGATGTAGTAATTGATCCATGCGCTGGAAGTGGTAGCACACTTTTAGCAGCTTGTAATTTAAACCGCAAAGCTTATGGTTTTGAAATTAAAAAAGACTTTTTTAAAAGTGCTAATGAAATTATGTTTAAACACATAGAAAGAAGTCTATTTGCTTAAGTAAGTTTTGATAAAATAATAAAAGAATAATTATTAAATAAAGAAAGAAATACATGTCAGAACAAACTTATGAGTTAAGATTTGAATATTTTAATGAAGAAAATGCTACATTATTTTTCCAAAAAATTACAGATTTTTTACTAAGTATTGATAAGTTGAATAATTCATTAGTATCTGTTTTTGGTATAGAAATTGATATAAATATTCAAATTAAATCTATAGAAAAAGGCTCTATAAGAATATGGATTGCTGAAAAACTTAACAAAATAAGCGATGATGATATAAAACATTATGTTAGCAATCCGAGAGAATTACTTGCTGATTTGCTTATAAAATCTAAAAAAATGATTTTAGAGAAAATACAAGATAAAAAATGCCAAGATATTCCAAAAGAATATAAAAACATTATAGAAAAAAGCGACTTAAAAGATTTTGGATACAACAATAATGAAACCAATCTATTAACCTGTGTATCAGATCTAACACATAAAGCAAAGGAGTTTAAACATAAACCTATGATAATATTTGAAGAAAAAGTATATGGAATAAGTGAAACATTTGATTATAACCCAAAAACAGCTGATGGGGTTAAGGAGCAAATAAGTAAAATGCAAGGTGCGTTTATAATAAAAAAGCCAGATTTAACCGGAGAAAGTAAATGGGAAATTATTAACGACAAGGTTATAAAAGTTAAAATCAATGATGAAAATTTTAAAAACAAACTCAAAGACAGAAGTATAAAACTATCTTACGGGGATAAGATAAAAGGCGTTTTAATTTCTAAAACCTATATTAGCAAAGATTTGGAAGTTTTAGAAAATGAATATTTTTTAGAAGATATCAAAGGCATTATTGAGCCAAGTTATACACAAGAAAAAAGTTTATTTAAATAAAGGAGAATTAATGCAAAATTTAGAAAAATATAGAAAAGAAATATTTAAAAATGAAACTTCAGCAGGTGATGAAGGTGTTATAGCAGAAAGTATAGATATAGTAAATGATAAGTTTGGACTCAATCAAGAACAAATGCTACAAGCCCTTAACTTTTTATATAGCATAAAAGATAGTTTTTTAGGAAGAACAAAAAAAGAGCCATTTGATAATATAGTAAGTGAATTATCTTCTAAAATTATAAAATATCTAAGACCATCATTGATTGTATCAGAAAAAAAATTCAAAGAAGAAATTGATGAACTTTTATTAGATTATGGCTTAAAAATAGATATGCAAGAAACAAATGCTTATGAACAAATGTATAGCATATATAAAGAGTGGCAGTTAGAAAAAAGTGATAATTTGTTTTTTAATAGAAAATCTGTGGGTATGTGGATAGAATGGCTTAAAAATAGCTATAAATATATATTTGATTTGCATTTTTCTGCAATAGAAAAAGAAAGTAAGGGAAGTAATATCGTGCAGATAAGGCTTAGTAATAAGCAAAAAGGTGAGTTACAAAAAAAAGCCGATGAAGTTGGTTTGCCACTTACACAATATATTATTTTTCTTATTACAAAAGATTTAAAAGACTTGTAAAACTTTTTAACAAATTTGTTAAAAAGATACATATCAATTTCTTATCATTTTATATTCTTTTATATTGACAAGTGATATTGTTTTATATATAATTTGATTTATAAATGAATTTATTGTGATAAGGAAATGATATGACAGATTTAATCCCGCTTAGACACAACAATCAAATTTTAGCTAGAGATTTGCATTTTTTTATTGATGCTAAGAGACAATTTGCAAATTGGATAAACGAAAGAATTGAAAATTACGACTTCATTGAAAACCAAGACTACATTATAGAACTTGTTTATACAAAAGGTCGCCCACGCAAAGAATACTATATAACCTTAGATATGGCAAAAGAACTTTGTATGGTTGAAAACAACGAAAAAGGCAGACAGGCAAGGCGTTATTTTATAGAATGTGAAAAACGCTTAAAAAACCTTGAACAAGAGCAAATGCAAAAACTAGCTTTTCATCAAAGCTTAGGTTATAAATCACAGCTTAAACAACAAAAGGAGAAATATGAAAACAAAATCAAAGCCCTTAAATACGACTTAGAAAAGAAAAAGCA
Source organism: Campylobacter novaezeelandiae (assembly GCF_004323845.1). GTDB lineage: Bacteria > Campylobacterota > Campylobacteria > Campylobacterales > Campylobacteraceae > Campylobacter_D > Campylobacter_D novaezeelandiae. Next base: position 37,727 of record NZ_QPGR01000013.1, read on the forward strand.
GTTAAGTTTTAAAAGAAAGCTTAGTGAAAAAGAGCTTTTAGAGCTTAGGAAAATACTTGCTAAAGATTATGACATTCTTTGTTTTAAAAAATGGGAATATATGTTATTTGCTGAAAGTGTTTCAGGTAAAAACTATAAACTAGAAAAAGAAAATGATTTTTGTATTTATAAAAGTATAAAAGATAGTTTTAATTCTAAATTAGATTATTATAAAAACTATGATGAATACGAAGAAAAATGGAAAAAAATATTAAGGAGATAAATTGGGAGTTTTAAAAAGATTAGATAAAACTATTATTATAGAAGATGATAGAAAAAGTGAAAAAGAATTAGTCGAGCACTGCATTTTAGAAGGTATTTCTTTAAATGATGCGAACTTAGAAAATCTAAATTTAAGTGGTTTAGATTTTGATAATGTATTTATAAATGGTGCTAGTTTTAAAAATGCTAATTTAAATGATATTTCAAGCAAGAATGCGTCTTTTATAGATTGCGATTTTAGCGGAGCAAGTTTTCATTTTTGTAATTTTTTAAGAACAGAATTTGAAAATTGTATATTTGAAAATGTAAATCTTAGAGATTGTATAGGAGATATGAAAAATATCTTTAGCGTTGTCTTGGATACTTATGTTATGAGTTTTACTAAAACTATAATGAATTTAGGTTGTGATAGCAAAAGCATAGAGGATTGGAGAAAAACAACCACTGATGATATAGATGATGAAGAGCAAAAATGGCTTTGGAAATATTATAAAGAACTTATTTTTGAAATTATAGATAAAAGATTAGGAGTTAAAAATGATTAAAGAATATATGAGCGAAAAAGATTTGAGTAAATTTTTAAATATAAGTCTTACTTCATTATGGAGACTTAGGAAAGAAAATAAAATCCCTTATATTAGAATAGGTAAAACAATAAGGTATGAAAAAAATGATATAATCAAATGGATAAAAACTCATTCTTTTTAAAAATCAAAATCACAAAGTGAATTCAAATAATCACCATACCAATTCATTAACTTAATCCTTAAATTTATAGCCTTAGATCTATCATAAGCCCTTGTTACTTCATTGCCATTAATATGATGCAATATCATTTCGGCTATATCTTTACCTATCCCAAGTTTTATAAGCTCATCACTTTTTTCAGTGCAAATACTTCTAAAAGTGCTTCTAAAACCATGTATAGTATGTTCTAATTTATATGTTTTAAAAAATTTCACTCCAAAACTTTCACTAATAATCCCATTATTATTAGTGAAAATATATTCTTTATTCCCATTTAAAATTCTTTGAATTTCTAAAACTTTTAATGCATATTTATTTAATGGAATAATATTATCTCCATTATTAGACACTTTCATTTCATCTGCTTTTATTATCCAAAGATTATTTTTAAAATCAATATCACTCCATTTGGCAAAACGTATATTTTTACTTCTTTGTGCAGTTAATAAAGTAAAATAAATTGCATTGATAATAGTCATATTTGTTTTTGGTAACTTGGAATATTTTTTTATACAACAAAGTAAATTTTTAATTCCTATTTCATCAACTATAGCTTTATAATGCTTAGCTTGTGTATAATTTGCCTCTTTATAAAATCTTTGTAAGTCTTTTAAGTGTAAAACAATATCTGTTTTTAAATCTCCTCTTTGCCTGCAAAATTCTAAAACTCTACATAAAAAAGATATACTTCTACTAATAGTCTCAAAAATTCCCTTTTTATACATAAGGTCAAAAATTGGCAAAAAATCATCTTTTTTTAAATCATTTATAGCTTTATTTCCTAAAGTTGAATTGAAATATTTTCCATAAACTAATTGCTCTTTTTTGATTGTAGCCCTGCTTAATTTTTTTGCTTTAATTTCTACATAAAGAGCATTAGCTTTATTTAAAGTTACTTCTTTTTCACTTTTTGAAACAAAGCTCCCATCATACATTGACTTTAAGAGCTCTTTTGCCTTTTCTCTTGCATTAGTAACATTTAAAATACCTTTTTGACATTCTCCAATGGTTATAAATTGTTTGAATTTCGAAGCCCTTAAATAAAAAACTTTTTTTCCGGTTGGATTAACACGAACATATAATTCTTTTGGCTCACCAACACTAATCATATATCTTTTTTCTTTAATTTCTAAATTATCGATATCTTTTTGAGTAAGCATTTTTTTAACCTTATAGATTTTTGTAGCCCAAATTGATTTTTAATACTTTGGCTACATAAATGGCTACAGAATTATAAGAAAAAATAGAAAAAATTGCAATTATTATAAATCAAATGAAATAATAAGAATACTGAAAAATAGATATTTTGAAAGGTTTTTAAATTTTAAGAAATTAAATGATGGTGGAAGCGAGGGGAATTGAA
>NZ_QPGR01000014.1 GCF_004323845.1 Campylobacter novaezeelandiae
AAATTAAAGGATATAAATGAAGAATTAAATTATCATAGTATTGATGCTAATCTTGCATGGGAGTTAAACTTACCTTTACCTGATAATTATGAGTTTGTATTTTGGGGAGGACATGGAGTTGGAAATTTTGGTTTTAATAGCTTTATGAGAAATTTTGGCTTTGATATGATTTATTATTTTGATATTTTTAATTCAAAAAATAGTTATTTGCATTTTTATAAAAGATCACTCTCTTTGGATTGTCTTTTTTATATAGCAATTAGAGATTATTCTCCTTCGTCTCTTAAATGTCTTTATTTGATTAATTCCAAAAAATCCATTTGTTTAGTAAGGGATCCTATAAGTTCTTTAAAGCATCATTTAAATTATAAATGGCCGAATAAGAGGTGTTATTTAAAATTTATCAATTTAGAATATAATTTAAAAGAAATTTTGCGTAATCGTGTCGCTTATATTACCTCAGCTGCTGGCAGATTAGAAGAAAATCCAAGTTGTAATTCTGCAACGATAATAATGGATAATCATTATTCTTATTTTCACGATAGTGCCTTAAAAAAACATTTGATAGGTATAAGAAAAACATATTTTATAGATATGCAAGAGATTGTAGGAGAGAAAACTATAAAAACTTTTAAAGATCTTTCTAAAAATTTTAATCTTAAAAAAGCTATTATCGAAGATAAAGCCTTTTTTAATATTAATTTTGGAGCTTATGTAAACATGCTTCCTATTAATATAGACTTAACAAAAGAGTTAAATTCTAATGAAAAAATAATCATTTCGCTTCATAATAGAGGTCATGCTTTGTTAAAATCCAAAGTAGATAAAAGTCACATGATGATAAATGATATTTTTTCTATCAATGATGAAGATCTTTCTTATGTTATTGAAACTAAGTATTATGATGACTTATTAAAGGCTTTAGAAAATAATCATTATTTGAAAAATATAGAAGCATATCTTAATAAATTAATTTTAGCCGTTAAAGATCAAAAACAGATTGAAGATAAAAAAAGAATCAGCGAAGAGAAGCTTTTGGAATATTTTAAAAAAAATAAAGAAATGGCATTAAAATTTAAAAAAATTTTAGACGAAGAACATTTGCCTTACATCAAGAAACAACGTCCCGATATAGTTAAGTCTTGGAAATATTATGAGGAATTTGAGAGAATGTGCGAAGAGCTAGATGGGAGAGCTTAATTATCGTTTAAATGATTAGTTTGTAAATTTATTGTGTAGAAAATTTATAGGAAATTGGAATTTATTAACTTCAACTATCATACACAAGCTCTTAAAATTATATTTAAGGCTTGTATATTTTTGCAATTATTTTTTTATAAAAAATATACCATTTTTGATTCAAAGGTTTTTTTGGTTTTATTACAGCATTTTCTTTGCCATTAACAGCATGATAAATACTTACATTATATTTATTAGAATAGTATCTCATAAGAAGTTGTTGAAGTTTGTATTCTGTTGAATAATTAAACCAAGCATTATTTGAAATAGCTATAATAATGCTAGAATTTTTGTAAATTTGTTCTTTGGTGACTTCATAACATATGGCATTAGTGATGATTTGGTCATTAAGTTTGTATTGACTTTGTAAAGGTCCTTTGGAAAATTCCTCTATATTGGGTAATAAATATTTATTGATGATATCTTTTAAGAAAGGAATTTCTTCTCCAAAAGGCACTAAAAAATGTTTGTTAAAAATATAAACATTTCCTGCTTTGAAAATATAGGTACTATTATAAATTTTATTCTTTTCTATATTGAAAGCACCTGTAATAATCGTAATTTTATAAGAAAGATTTTTAAGCATTTCCTCATAAGGTGTATTTTTTAAGTTAAAGGCAAAAGCAGTTTCTGGCAAAATAACAAGTTCCTTTTTTTCATCTATGGCTTTAATAATTTCTTTGATTTGATTATTTGAGTTTTTTTCTGCATTTTCTTGTAAAAATTTTTGATCTTGAGAAATATCTGTATTAATTAATTTATAATCAAAATTTAAATTAGAAGATTTTTTTTCTTCGTATTGAAGTCCTATAAAAAATAAAATTAATATAATAGCTATTTTATAGTATCTTGAGATATATTTTTCATAGATAAAATAAGCTATTAAAAATATGCAAATAATACCTAATGTATCTGCTCTAAAAAAACCATAAACACTTAAAATTCCCCAGTTAAACCAATCAAAACCAAGTGGATGTATAAAACTTAAACAAAATATTGCACAAAGTCTTAAAAAATCATATTTAAAAAGATGACAAATTCTAAAAAGTATTCCATAAAAAAAACCAATACCAAGAATGATAATAGGAATAAGATAGCTAAGATCAAAATAAATAGAAGATAGGCCTATCCACCAAAACCAAAATATTCCTACAAAAAATCCTATCCAAAAATATTCTTTTGAATTTTTACTTTTTAAAAGTAAGATTAAGCCCCAAATAGCTAAAAAAGGACTTATAGTTTCAAAAAATAAATTTTCAAAAAAAGATAAATAAATAGGATTTGAAAGCAAAATTGAAATAAAAAAGACTTTTATTATTTTAAAAATGTTAGAATTAGGGTTAAATTTTTTTAAAAAAAGGGAAAAGTATGACAGAAAATTCAATTTTAACTTCATTATTACCTCTTGTATTTCTTTTTGCGATTTTTTATTTTTTAGTTATTAGACCACAACAAAAACAAGCAAAAGCACATAAACAAATGCTTGAGTCCTTACAAAAAGGTGATAAAATCATCACTAGCGGAGGACTGATTTGTGAGGTTGTAAAACCAGAGGATGATTTTATCAAAGTTAAGCTTAATGATGAAAATGTTATTGTAAAAATTTCAAGAGATTTTGTAGCAAAGAAAATTGATGCGTAATTCTAAATTTACTTATCGTTTGATTATTTTTATTGTAATATTTATTTTTGGTATATTTTTTTCACTTCCTTCATTTTTGCAATCTGAAAAGGGAGCAAAAATTAATCTTGGGCTAGATTTACAAGGTGGACTTTATATGCTTTTAGGCGTAGATAATCAAGAAGCATTAAAATCTAAAATAAAATCAATTGCCTCTTCTTTGAGTTACTCTATTGATAAAGAAAATATTCTTATAGATCAATTAATAACTCATAATGATAATATAGAGTTTACCTTGCTTGATAGTGCAGATATTTCAAAAATGGATGCTTTGCTTAAGGAAATTAAAGGACTTAATATAAAAGTTGAAAATTTGCACTACACTATAAGTTTTAGCGACGAAGAAATAAAAGCTATTGAAAATTATGCGCTTTTGCAAGCGGTTGAAACTATAAGAAACCGTCTGGATCAATTTGGTTTAGCTGAACCTACTGTTGCAAAACAAGGCGAAGATAAAATTTTAGTTGAATTGGCCGGGATAAAAACTAAAGAAGATGAATTAAGGGCTAAAGAAAGAATTACCAAAGCAGCACATTTGCAGCTTATGGAAGTTGATGAATCTAAAATTAAGGATGCAGCTTTTATGAGTGAAGATGAAGCCGCAAGTTATGGACTTATTATTCTTCCAGACGCTAAAAATGAAAAAATTAAATATCCTTTAAAAAGTATTCCTATTTTAGATGGATCTATGCTAAGTGATGCTAGAGTGGGTTTTAGTGATAAAAGCAACTATCCTGTAATTAATTTTACTTTAAATTCTGAAGGGGCTAAAAAATTTGCAGATTATACTGGAGCTAATGTTGGAAAGCGCTTAGCTATCGTTTTAGATAATCAGGTTTATTCTGCTCCTTCAATTAATGAAAGAATAGGTGGTGGTAGTGGGCAAATAAGCGGAAGTTTTACCCAAGAAGAAGCTAGAGATATAGCTGTTGCACTAAGAAGTGGAGCCTTGCTTGCACCTGTTAAGCTTTTAGAGCAAAGAAGTATAGGGCCATCTTTAGGTGCAGATAGTATTAAAATGAGTATGATGGCTTTAGCGGGTGCTTCTATTTTTATTGTAATTTTTATGATTTTATATTATGGAGTTGCTGGAATTTTTGCCAATATAGCTTTGTTTGTTAATGTTTTAGTTGTTGTTGCTGTTATGGCGATGTTTGGAGCAACTTTAACTTTACCAGGTATGGCTGGACTTGTTTTAACTGTTGGTATGGCAGTAGATGCAAATGTAATTATCAATGAACGTATTCGTGAATTATTAAGAGAAGGAAAAAATATAAAAACTAGTATAGAAAATGGTTATAAAAACGCTATGAGTGCTATTATTGACTCAAATATTACTTCTTTAATTACTTCTATAGCTTTATATGCCTATGGAACAGGTGCAGTTAAGGGTTTTGCTGTTACTTTGGGAATAGGAATTTTAATTTCCATGATCACAGCTATTTGGGGAACACATGGAATGTTTGATTTTTTTATGTCTAAAATTGAAAAAAGCAATAATACGAATTTTTGGTTAGGTTATAGGAGAAAATAATGCAGTTTTTTAGCGAAAAGAGAATTTATGATTTTATGAAAATGCGCTTTGTTGCTATTTCTCTTTCTTTTATTTTATTTTTTGGGTCAATTTATCTGCTTTTTGAAAGAGGTTTGCAATATGGCATTGATTTTAGCGGAGGTACTTTAATACAGTTAAAATATGAGAATTCTGCCCCTATTGCTCAAATAAGAGAAATTTTAAACAAAACAGGACAATTTCAAAATCTTTCTGTAACAGAATTTGGTTCAAAAGAGGAGATTACAATAAGATTTTTAGGAAGCAATGAAAATCTTAGTAATGATATAGGAGAATATATTAATACTCTTTTAAAAGATACTGGAAAATTCGAATTAAGACGTGTTGATGTTGTTGGTCCAAAAGTTGGAGATGAGTTAAGAAATAAAGGATTAATGGCTATTATTATTTCTTTAGTAGCAATATTAATTTATATTGCAATACGTTTTGAGTGGCGTTTTGCTATGGCAGCTATCATAAGTGAAATTCATGATATAGTAATTGTTTTGGGTTTTATATCTTTATTAAGAATTGATGTAAATTTAGACACTCTAGCAGCTGTTTTAACTGTGCTTGGATATTCTTTAAATGATACTATAATTATTTTTGATAGAATCAGAGAGGGAATTAAAACAAGTAAAGAAAATATTTTAAGTCCTATTATTAATGAAAGTGTCTCAGCTACTCTTTCAAGAACAGTTTTAACTTCAGGACTTACATTGGCTACTGTTGTAATTTTATATTTCTTTGGTGGATCGATGATAGAGGGATTTTCTTTAGCTTTGATTATAGGTATTATTATAGGAACCTTAAGTTCTATTTTTGTTGCGAGTCCTACTTTGCTTTGGTTTAAATTTAGTGTCTTAGATTTTAGAAATAAAGAATTAGAAAAATTAAAACAAAAACAAGAAAAAGAGCGCAATCGTGCTTTATATGAAAAAGGTATAGTATAGGAGAATTTATGGCATATAATGCAAGCATTATAGAGAAAAAATGGCAAGAAAATTGGGATAAGGATAATTATTTTGAGCCAAAAAAAGATTTTTCGTTAAAGAAAAAATATATTCTTTCTATGTTTCCTTATCCAAGTGGACGTATTCATATGGGTCATGTAAGAAATTATACTATAGGCGATGCATTAGCTAGATATTATCGAAAAATTGGTTTTAATGTATTACATCCAATTGGATTTGATAGTTTTGGTATGCCCGCTGAAAATGCAGCGATAAAACATAAAATTCATCCAAAAAAATGGACTTATGATAATATAGCATATATGCAAAAAGAACTTTTTTCTTTAGGTTTTTCGTTTTCTAAAAAAAGAATACTTGCTACTTCTGATCCACTTTATACAAAATTCGAGCAAGAATTTTTTATAAAAATGTTTGAAAAAGGTTTAATTTATACCAAAGAAGCAAATGTAAATTGGTGTGAGCATGATCAAACAGTTTTAGCCAATGAACAAGTAGAAGAAGGTAAATGTTGGCGCTGTGGCAATGAGGTAATTCAGAAAAAAATGCCAGGATATTATATAAAAATCACTTCTTATGCTAATGAACTTTTAAAAGATTTGGAAAAATTAAAAGACAAATGGCCTAATCAAGTTTTAACAATGCAAGAAAATTGGATAGGTAAAAGCGAAGGTTTAGAATTTACTCTTTTTCTAGATGAAGAGAGCGTAAAAAAGGTAAATAAAAAAGATCTTCAAGTGTTTACCACAAGAGCAGATACAATATATGGTATAAGCTATATTGCTTTATCTGTTGAACATGATATAGTTAAAGATTTAATTAAAAATTCTAAACTAGATGCTAAAATTATAGATCAAATTAAAATTATGCAAAATCAAAGCCCAAGGGAAAGACAAAGCAATGAAAAAGAGGGATATTTTTTAGGAATTTATGCTTTGCATCCTTTAACAAAAGAAAAAATTCCTATTTGGGTAGCTAATTTTGTTTTGTCTGATTATGGAAGTGGAGCTGTGATGGCTGTTCCTGCTCATGATGAAAGAGATTTTGAATTTGCTAAAAAGTATAATCTTGAATTTAAAGAGGTTATAAGTTCCAAAGAAAAACTTCCTTTTGCACAAAAAGTTGGCAAACTTATAAATAGTGATAAATTTAATGATTTAGATTGCAATGAAGCAAGAGAAGAGATTATTAAGGAATTTGAAAAAAATAATTTAGGTAAAAGAGTTATAAATTTTAAAATAAGAGATTGGGGGGTTTCACGTCAAAGATATTGGGGAACTCCAATTCCTATGGTTAAATGTAATGATTGTGGTTTAGTTTGTGAAAAAATCGAAAATCTGCCTATACTTTTACCTGAAGATGTAGAAATTACTGGTGAAGGCAATCCTTTAGATAGGCATTTAGAGTGGAAAAACTGTTCATGCCCTAAATGCGGAAAGAAAGCTACAAGAGAGAGTGATACTTTGGATACTTTTTTTGAAAGTTCTTGGTATTATGCACGTTTTGCAAGTGATGAGGACACTTGGCAAAATAAAGTTTTTGATGAAAAAAGTGTTAATTATTGGCTTAGCGTTGATGAATACATTGGTGGAATCGAGCATGCTATTTTGCATTTATTATATGCAAGATTTTTTCAAAAAGTATTAAGAGATCTTGGGTATTTAAAAAATGATGAGCCTTTTTTGAAACTTTTAACACAAGGTATGGTTTTAAAAGACGGTTTTAAAATGAGTAAATCAAAGGGCAATGTTGTTGATCCTGATGAAATTATAAAAAAATATGGTGCGGATACTGCTAGACTTTTTATTTTATTTGCTGCTCCTCCAGCAAAAGAATTAGAGTGGAATGATGATGCACTTGAAGGAGCTTATCGTTTTATTTGCAAACTTTATGATAGGGCTTTAAATGTTGAGAGTGGAAATTATATTTTAAAGCATGAAGAATTAAGCAAAGAGGAAAAATATGCAAGATTAAAAGTTTATGAAGCTTTAAAAAAATCAGAAGAAGTTTATAATAAAACTTATGCTTTTAATACTTTAATCGCAGCTTGTATGGAGGCAATCAATGCTTTAAATCAATGCAAAAATAAAGCTCTAGAACAAGAGGCTTTTTATATTATTTTAAATATTTTAGAGCCTATTATTCCTCATGTATGTTTTGAGCTAAGTGATAAACTTTTTAAGTGTAGAAATTTTAAAAAATTAGAAATAAAAGAAGAAGTTTTTAGAAAAGATTCTTTAGTTTTAATTGTGAGTGTTAATGGAAAAAAACGTTCTGAAATTGAAGTTTTAATAAATACTTCACAGGATGAAATTTTAAATATAGCTAAAAAAAGTGTTCAAAAATGGATTCAAGATAAGGTTATTGTAAAAGAAATTTATATTAAAGACAAATTGGTAAATTTGGTGATCAAATGAAAAAATATTTTTTATTCTGTGTCATTTTTTTTCTAAGTGCTTGTGGATATATACCTACTTCAAAACTTGCAGATAGAATTTTTAATGAAAAAGTTTATGTAAATGTAGAATTAAACGCACAAGATCCTAAAAATAGTATTTTTGTAGCAGATACATTAAAAGAAGTAATTATTAGCAAACTTGGAAGAAAACTTGCTTTAAAACATGAAGCTGATGATATTATTAACGTTAAAATGAATAATTTGACCTTTATTCCTTTAGTTTATGATAAAAATGGCTATGTGGTTAGTTATAAGGCAAAATTAGATTTGGAATTTAATGTAGTCTTTAAGGATGGAAAGACACAATTATTTAACGCGAGCGGAAGTTACGATTTTGATATTTCTCCTAATAGTATTATTAGCGATACAGCAAGATTTGAAGCAATTAGATATGCATCAAGTGAAGCTTTTGATGAGTTTATTTCAATGATTGCTATTAAAGGTTATAAAAATGGCAATTAATGTTAATGAAATTGCTAAAGAAACTTTAATCGCTTTAAAAGAAAGAAAATTAAAAGCTACTCCAGAAAATTATACAGAAGTTTTTGAAGAGTTAAGTCAAAAATATGGTTTTGTTTCAAATAACAAATTAAAACTTGAAAAATACAAAACTTTACTTTTACCTCATTATCAACAAGAGTTAAATGGAAAAATTATTCGTAATTTAGAAGAATTTATTAGTTTTTTAATATCTATATTAAATAGACAAAGTGGAAAACAATTTAATGAATTCTTTGATTTTTTAGCTACTATTAATAGAGTGTTGCAAATTAGTAAAGATAAAAAAATCAAAGAATTAGCCAAAATTACTTCTATAAGAATTTCTAAAACTATGGATAGTGAAAGTATTTATTTGCTTAATAAAAAATGGAAAGAACTTGAGAAAAGTTATGAAGATGAAAGTCTTGATATAGAAGTACGTAAATATGGTGTAAGTAAATATGATGATTTTGATAGTGTTATAAAAAAACTTTTATCTCAATTAGAAGAGAGAAGCTATGAATATTTTGCACATTTACTTTCTTTATGTTTAAGTCCATCTTTAGTGAGTGATTTGAAAATTGAGAATTTTGTCCAAAAATTAAAAGAAAAATCTTTTATTTTATCAGAAAATAATTTTGAAAATGAGCTTTTAGGATATGTAAATAAAAGAATTATAGCTGATAATATGTATGTTCAAAAAAATCTAAATTTTTTTAATGATAATTTAAAAAAAATTCAAACACTTTTTAATTCTTTGGATAAATTTAATCAACAAAATATTGATTTTTTTGAAACCTTAAATCCCGATGAGAGAGGAGAGGTTAAATTAAGCTTTGAAGATTTAAAACGCAAATTTTGTAGTATTGATGAGAAAATTAAAACTTTAAATGCGCAAATTCAGTTTACGCAAAATTTAGAAGAAAGAGAGGCTTGGAGCGTAGTAAAAGAACTTGAAAAGCTAGATGAAAATTATGTAAAATATAAAGTAAACTATTCTTTAGCTCTTTTTTCTATTAGTAATTATAATTTTATTATAGAAAAATATGGTTTAAATAGCTTAAGTGAAATTTTTACTCGTTTTAAAAAAATTTTAAAAGAAAATTGCAAAGAATTAGATGAACTTTGGATGATAGATGAAAAAAGTTATTTAATTATTTCTCCTGGAAAAAATAAAGAACAAATGACTTCTCTTGTAGAAAGTAATTTAAAAACTATAGAAAATTTTAAATTTATCTATAAAAATGATTTAATTTCACCGAAAATAAAATCTGTTTATTTAGACAGAGATGGCAATCCTGATGGGAATATTTTAGAAGAATTAATTGAGCAGATTAATATAAATGAACAAAGTTAGTGAATTTTTACTAAAAAAATCAAGCAACTATGATAAAATTGATCGTTTTGTTGCTTTTAGGATATATGAAAAATATAAAAAAAAATTAAAGATAAAACCCATAATTCATATCATAGGCACCAATGGAAAAGGAAGCACGGGAAGATATTTAGCTCAACTTTTATACCAACTAGGTTACAAAGTTGGTCATTATACAAGTCCACATCTTTTTAGTTTTAATGAAAGGTTTTATTTAAATTCTAAAATTGTAAGTGATCAGAAATTAGAAATAGCTCATCAAAAATTATTAAATATTCTTAAAAATGATTTGGAAGAATTAAGTTATTTTGAATACGCTACATTTTTAGCCACAATACTTTTTAAAGAGTGTGATTATATTATTTTTGAAGCAGGGGTAGGCGGAGAATATGATGCTACTTCTATTTTTGATAAAAAATTAAGTGTTTTTACAAGAATAGGTTTTGATCATAAAGAGCTTTTAGGTAATACGCTTAAAGATATAGCAAGAACAAAATTAAAAGTTATGGCAAAAAAAGCTATTATAACTAAAAAACAAGAAAAAGAGGTTTTAGATCTATCAAAACACATCGCCTATATCAAAAAATCAAAATTGTATTATAGTGATTCTTTGAATAATATTTTAAAGAAACAATTTGAAAATTATGTTATGAAGTATCAATTACCAGATTTTTTAAAACATAATTTAGATTTAGCTTTAAATACATGTATTCTTTTAGAGGGTAAAAAGAGAACTTCAATGGCTTTTGAAAAACTTAAAGCTTTAAATTTATTAGGCAGATGTCAAAAGATTAATTCTAAGCTTTATGTGGATGTTGGACATAATCAAATGGCAGCTAAAGCTTTATATGAAAGATTTCAAAATACAAAGATAGATTTGATATATAATTCTTATTTAGATAAAGATATTTTTGAAATTTTAAAAACATTAAAGCCTATAATAGATACAATAAAAATTTACAAATATGAAGATAAATATAGAGAGTTAGCAAATAATAGAATTTTTTTTATAGCTAAAGAATTAAATATAAAATGTGAAGATTTTCAGGGTTTAAATGCAAATAGAATTAGTTTGGTATTTGGATCTTTTGTTTTGGTTGAAAAATTTTTAAAGGAATTGTGTGAGTAAAAATAAATTTACTATAACAATCACGGATATTAATGGTTCAAAACATTTTTATTTAAGTAGGATAATTAAAAAAATTGTATTTTATATTATTGTTTTTATTTTCTTTTTTTTAGTTTTTAGTGGGTTTTATATTAAATATCTTGATGATAAGTTAAGTGATTTAAGTAGAAAAAGAGAGGATTTACTTAGAAAAAATCAAGAGCTTATTCAAAGCAATGAGCAAATGCAAAAGAGCATAGAAGAAAAAACGCAAGAATACGCTGCGATTGAGGATAAAATTATAAGCTTTGAAAGAGCATTAGGGCTTGAAAATGAGCAAAATTTAACCATTAATGATAGATTAGATAATCTTAAGCTTACTAATGAAGATCAAACTAAAATTCTTAGCCAAATTCCTAATGGTTTTCCCATAGCAAATAAAGGAGTTACAGGTAGCTTTGGATGGAGGGAACATCCGCTTTTAAAACGTAGGGAATTTCATCCAGGTATTGATTTAAGAGCCGAAATTGGAACGCCTATTTATGCAACTGCTAATGCAGTTGTGGAATTTGCAGGCTATAGCGACAATGGTTATGGTTATAATGTTATTTTACTTCATAATTTTGGTTTTAAAACAGTTTTTGCTCATATGATGAGAAGAGATGTTGTAAAAGCTGGACAATATGTCAAGAAAGGAGATTTAATAGGATATAGTGGAAATACAGGACTTTCTACAGGCCCTCATTTGCATTATGAAGTAAGATTTATTAATAAAACTTTAGAGCCTTTATACTTTTTAAAATTGCAAAGAAATAATATTAGTAATTTTTTTAATCAAGAAAGGAGAGTACCATGGCAATCTTTGGTAAAAGCAATTACGCAACGACAAATAATTCCGGTTCAGAAACAACAGTCATCTCCTCAGGTGCAAGAATAGAGGGAAAATTTTATTTTGCTTCCATGCTACATGTTGATGGAGAGCTTGTAGGAACAATCCATTCTCAAAGCATAGTAGTTATTGGAAAAAGAGGTGTTTTAAAAGGTGAATTAAAAGCAGATAAAATAGTCGTTAATGGATATTTTGAAGGAGAATTAGAAGCCAATAGTTTAGAAATTTTATCAGGTGGTATAGTAGATGGAAACATTGTTATACAAGAGCTTAGTGTTGAAAATGGTGGAAAGTTTAATGGAAGTAGTAAAATTAAAGAAGAGCCTAAATTAATTGAAAATAATCAAGAAGAATAATGCAAGCAGCTTTTTATGAATTTTTGCAAAATAATATCCATACCAAAGTAATCATTTGCGAAGATGATAAAGAAGCGGATTTATTAGCACAAGTTTCCAATTTTCAATCTTATAAAACTTTTGTTTTGCCAGATTTTAGAGCTGAGTTTGGTGATGATTTAAGATCTTTTTCAAAAGAGCTTTTTGAGATTTGTAGAGTATTGGATTCTTATTATAAAGAAAAAGAGAAAAAAAAGATTTTAATTTCTCCTATTGCAACTTTGCTTCATAAACTACCAGGAGAAAGTAATTTAAAAAATTATTATATTTATAAAAATGAGAAATTTGATTTTTTAAAATTTAAAGAACAAATTGAATATTTAGGTTATGAATTTGTAGATATAGTGCAAGATAAAGCAGAAGTTTCAATACGTGGTGATGTTATTGATATTTTTTGCATTAATAAAGAAAAGCCTATTCGTATTTCATTTTTTGCAGATGAAATTGAAAGTATAAGAGAATTTGATATCAATACTCAAAAATCTATACCCTATGAATTACAAGAACTAGAAATTTGTCCCTTCTTAAATTCTTTTTCAAAAGAAGAATATGAAAATTTTAATAAAAAGCTTGAAAATTTCCAAAGTCAAACTTTAATCAACGATATACATTCTTTAGGTTTTTGGTGTATAGATAATTTTTTTGATTATTTATCTTTAGATTTTATAAGTATTAAGCCTTTATATATAGATGATAAAGATTTAAACTTTATAAATGAAAAAGTTATTCCAGAACCTAAAAATTTTAAAGATTTGCAAAGCTCATATACTAAAGATTTTTTTGTTTTTCATCAAAATAAAAAAATAAAAGTTTTAGCAAGAAATGAAGCTTTATTTAAGCAATTAGAATTGGATTTTAAAAATATTGTTTTTGAAAAAAGTGATTTAAGAATTAATATTATTTCAAAAGATGAGATTATTCTTTCTTTAAATAAAAAAGAAAGAAAAGAAGTAAAAAGAAAATCTTCTTTGATTCTTGATGAATTGAAAAATGGAGATTTTGTTGTGCATCAAGACTATGGTGTGGGAAAATTTTTAGGACTTGAAATGATACAGGTAAGTGGAGCAAAAAAGGAATTTGTAGCAATAGCTTATCAAAATCAAGATAAGCTATTATTACCTGTAGAAAATTTGTATTTGATTGATAAATATTTAGGTTCAAGTGGATTTATCCCAACTCTTGATCGTTTAGGTAAAATGAATTTTGCCAAATTAAAAGAAAAATTAAAAGCAAAACTTCTTGCCATTGCGACACAGATTGTAAATTTAGCCGCTAAAAGAGCTTTGATCAAGCCAAAAGATATTAAGGTTGATTTTGCCTTGCAGGCTCAATTTGTATCAAAAGCAGGTTTTTCTTATACCAAGGATCAAAATAAAGTTTGTGCAGAAATTTTAGAAGATTTTGAAAATAATAAAATCATGGATAGATTATTAAGTGCTGATGTAGGTTTTGGAAAAACCGAAGTTGCTATGAATGCTATCTTTGCTGTAGTTAAAAGTGGCTTTAGTGCTTTTTTCTTTGTGCCAACAACGCTTTTATCGTATCAACATTTTAAAACTTTAAAAAAAAGATTTAATGAGTTTAATATAGCTGTTTTTAAACTTGATCGCTTTACAAGCGCTAAAGAAAAAAAAGATATTTTAACCAAACTTAAAGAACAAAAACCTTGTGTTGTGATTGGAACACATGCTCTTTTAAATGTAGAATGTGAAAATTTAGCTTTGATTATTGTTGATGAAGAGCATAAATTTGGGGTTAAACAAAAAGAAAAATTAAAAGAAATAAGTAAAAATTCTCACCTTTTATCTATGTCTGCTACTCCAATTCCAAGAAGCTTAAATCAAGCTTTAAGTTCTATAAAATCCTACAGCACTTTACAAACTCCTCCAGAAGAAAGACTTGATGTTAGAACCTTTGTAAAGGAAAAAAATGAGGTTTTGATTAAAGAGGCCATTATGAGAGAGTTAAGGCGTGGAGGGCAAATTTTTTATATTCATAATCATATTGCAAGCATACAAGAGTGTAAAGAATATTTATTGAATATAGTTAAAAATTTAAGAATTTTGATCTTGCATTCAAAGATTGACTCTAAAACCCAAGAAGAGGAAATATTGAAATTTGAAGATAAACAATACGATCTTTTGCTTTGTACTTCTATAGTAGAAAGTGGGATTGATTTAGCTAATGTAAATACCATTTTAGTGGAAAAAGCGGATTATTTTGGTATGGCGGATTTACATCAGCTTAGAGGACGCGTAGGAAGAAGTAATAAACAAGGTTATTGTTATTATTTAATTGAAAATAAAGAAAATGTGAGTAAAGATGCATTAAAAAGACTTGTGTCATTGGAGAGTAATTCTTTTTTAGGTTCAGGTTCTATCCTTGCTTATCACGACCTTGAAATTAGAGGAGGGGGAAATTTATTAGGTGTTGATCAAAGCGGGCATATAGAGCAAATTGGTTATAGTTTATATCTTAAAATGCTAGAAGATGAGTTAAATGCTTTGACTAAAAATGAAAGTATAGAAGAAGATAAGCTTGATTTAAGGTTAAGTATTAATGCCTTTTTAAACAATGAACTTATTAGCGAGGATCGTTTAAGATTAGAGCTTTATAGAAGACTTAGTAAATGTCAAAGCGTAAGTGAAGTTTATGAAATTCAAGGAGAAATTGAAGATCGTTTTGGAAAACTAGATATTTATACTAAACAATTTTTAGAACTTATTATGATTAAAATTTTAGCTTATAAAAGATATAAAAGTATTACAAGTTATGAAATGAATATTCAACTTACTAAAAAAGATGGAAGTAAAGAGCTAATTAAAGCATCAAGCAAAGATGATGATGATGTGATTTATGCTCTTTTAAATTATTTAAGAAAGAACGAAAATTGAGTGGGTTTGACATTTTTAAATATCTTTATACATTAGATTTAACTTTTAGTGATTTTGAATGGTTAGAAGAAAAAGAATTTGGGGACTTTGAGTTGCTAGTTTCTGTTGTTTTAACTCAAAATACAAACTGGAAAAATGTTTTAAAAGCTTTAGAAAATCTCAAAAAAGCTAATATTTCTTCTTTAGAGCAATTAAAAAATTTAGAAGATAAAGAACTTGCTTTGCTTATAAAGCCAAGTGGTTTTTATAATACAAAAGCAAAGCGAATAAAAACTCTTGTCAATGCTATCTTAAAAGATTATAAGAATTTAGAATGTTTTAAAGAAAATGTTAGTAGAGAATGGTTATTAGGTATCAAAGGTTTAGGATTTGAAAGTGCTGATAGTATTTTAAATTATCTTTGTAAAAGAGAAATTTTAGTAGTAGATGCTTATACCAATAGATTAGCCTTAGCGTTAAATTATGAATTTTTAGACTATGAAGAATTAAGAGAATTTTTTGAAAGTGGCATAGAGCAAAATCAAGATAAAATTTGCAAAATTCTAGGTAAAAAATGTGAGCTTTATACAATTTATCAAATTTTTCATGCTTTAATTATTTCTTTTGTTAAAACTTATTTTAAAGGCTCGAAAATTACCGAACAAGGCAAGGAAATTTTAAAAAATATTTATTAAGGAAAGAAATGCAAGCAAAAGGTTCAAATTTAATCCCTATTTTAACTATAGCTGGTAGTGATTGTAGTGGAGGAGCTGGAATTCAAGCTGATTTAAAAACTTTTAGTGCTCATAATCTTTTTGGTATGAGTGTAATTTTAAGCGTTGTTGCTGAAAATACAAGTAGAGTAATTTCTGTGCATCATATTCCAGAAGAAATTATCAATGAGCAATTTGAAGCTATATTTGAGGATATTGTTCCAAAGGCGATAAAAATAGGAATGATTGGAACAAAAGAATTGATGAATTGTGTTGCTTTTAATTTAGAAAAATATCAAGCCAAAAATATAGTAATTGATCCTGTGATGTTTGCTAAAAATGGTTTTGCTTTGATGAAAATGCAAGATTGTCATCATTTTAAAGAAAATATTTTAAAATTTGCTGATGTTTTAACTCCAAATATACCGGAAGCAGAATTTCTTTGTGATTTTAAAATTCAAAATGAGCAAGATATGATCAAAGCAGCTAAAAAACTTCATAAACTTGGGGCAAAAAATATTGTTTTAAAAGGTGGGCATAGTGAAGATAATGCCAATGATGTATTATTTGATGGTAATGAAATATATATTTTAAAAGCAGAGCGTATTAAAACAAAAAATACTCACGGCACAGGTTGCACTTTATCTTCTGCAATTGCTAGCAATATTGCTAAAGGATTTAGTATTTATGATGCTATAAAAGAGGCTAAAGAATATGTTAAAAATGCTATTTATTATTCTTTAAATCTTGGCAAAGGTTGTGGTCCTACAAATCACTTTTATAAGTTTTTAAATGATTGATTTAAGTTTATATTTAGTAGCTAGCAAACAAGATAAAAGTGATGAAACTTTTTTAAATACCTTAGAACAGGCTATTAGGGGTGGAGTGGGTATAATCCAACTTAGGGAAAAAGAACTTAGTGCTCGTAAATTTTTTGAGTTAGCCTTTAAGGTAAAAAAACTTTGTGATGCTTATTGCATTCCTTTAATCATCAATGATAGATTAGATATTGCATTGGCTTTAGATGCTAGTGGAGTGCATTTAGGACAAGAGGATTTAGATATAAAACTTGCTAGAAAAATTTTAGGCAAAGATAAAATTATAGGTCTTAGTTTGCAAAAAATAGAACAGCTTAAAAATATTGAAGGTGCAAATTATCTAGGTTGTGGTGCTATAAATTCAACCCCAACAAAAAAAAGCGAAATTTTAAGTCTTGAGATTTTAGAGCAAATTATAACTTTATCAAAATTACCCGTTGTTGCAATAGGTGGCATTGATGAGACAAATGTTTTAAATTTAAAAGGTTTAAAGCTTAGTGGTATAGCTGTTGTAAGAGCTATTATGTGTGCTAAAGATCCTTTTTTAGCGAGTAAAAACCTAAGAAAGCTTTTTAAGAGTTTATAATGCAAATTTATCTTACTAATGAATTAGAATTTAAAGAAGTGCAAAATCTTATTTTAAACGAACTTATTTTTTATGATTTTAAAGTCGATTTAAATCTTTATGATGCCTTGATTATAACCTCAAAAAATGCCATTAAAGCTTTAAAAAAAACTAAAAGTATTTTAAATTTTGATTTAAAAGTTTATGCAGTGGGAGAAAATACAGCAAAAGAAGCTTTTAATTTAGGATTTAAAAATGTAAAATACCCAAAACTTTCTTATGCTAGCAATCTTTATGAAGAATTTAAAGAAGAGTTAAGAGATAAAAAATGTCTTTATTTAAGGGCCAAAGAACTTTCTTCAAATTTGGTTCAAAAACTTTTGGGTCAAAATGTAAATTTAACACAGATCATAGCCTATGAAAATATATATAAAAAACCCAATGTTTGTATCACTCATCCTTGTATTGTTATTTTTACTTCGCCATCTTGTGTAAATTATTTTTTAAAAACTTATGATATTAAAGAAGAAGATTATTTAATAGCCATAGGTGAAAGCACCGCAAAACAACTTTTAAAATATAATAATGTCTTAGTTTGTAAAAATCCAAATTTAGAAGAATGTATTCAAATTGCCAAAAATCTAAAAGCAAATTTATAAATTTCTTATATTTTTTAAATACAATAATTGAAAATTTTAAAAAAGTTAGAAAAATGAAAAGCATAAAAAGTCCTAAAATTAAAGATATTATTACTCTTCCAAGTACGGCTGTATTAAATCCCATTTTAGAGGATAACGTTTTAACGTGTATGCATGGAGGAAAAGTAGAGCTAAAAGCTAAGAAAGCTAAAAAAATGACCGATCAGGGCATTGGCATTGTTTTAAGAAGAGAAATTGAAGGAGCCAGTATTAAAGGATGTTCAAATCCTCCCATACTTGGCGGACCTTGTCAAAAAGTATTAATGCTTTTTCCTTATACATATTCTAAACATAAAATTAATGATGATTTTATAATTTTGCAGTTAGGTCTTATAGGGACAAGTGATAAGGGCTTTCCTATTTTAGCAATCCCTAAGCCTAATAAAATTAAATTTTCTCCTATAAAAACTAAAGCTTCAAAACTTGCAAAAATAACTTATGAACAAATGAAGATATAAATCTTCATTTAGCAAATATTTTTCTAAGAAAAATAAAAGATAAGATAAGCACAAAGATATTTGCCATTAAAGGTGTTAGCCATACTCCATTTAAATTTAAAAACAAAGGAAGTATAAATAAAAAAATAAGAGGTATAAAAAGATTTTGGTTTAAAGAAATAATAAGAGAGGATTTTGGTTTATTAAAAGCTGTGAGAAAAGAGGTGCTTAAAACATTAATCCAAATGATTAAATAATTAAAAGAAAATATCATTAAAGCATGAGATCCAAAATCTAAAAATTCTTTATTTTTATCTTTTGAAAAAAAGCTTATTAAGTTTTCTTTAAAAGTTAAAACTATAAAAAGTATTGTTATGCTAAAAATAAATGCACTTATTAAAATAGGTATAATCAAATTTTTAACGCGTTTTATATCTTTTTTTGCATAATTAAAACTAAGAGCAGGTTGCATCGCATCACACATGCTAATTAGTAAGCTAATAATAAAAGTATTGATATATAAAATAATAGAAAACGCCGCAACACCTTTAGTGCCTGCAAGATTTAGTAAAACTAAATTAGCAAAAATACTAAATAAAGATGTAGAAACATTATTAAAAAATTCAGAGCTTCCATTATAAATAATGTTTTTAAATTCTTTAAAACTTAAGGCAATTTTTGTAAATTTTAATTCTAGATTTTGGATTAAAAAAGGTAAAATTCCAAAAATTCCTCCAAGGCTTAAGCCTATGCAAGTAGCAAGCGCGGCCGAAAAAACTCCCCAACCTAAAACAACAATAAAAAGATAATCAAAAAATAAATTACTTAAAGCAATGATAATATTTATTATCATACTATAAAAAGTTTTGCCACAAATTCTTAAATAATTATCTAAAGCAAAAGAGATCATAGTAATAGGTGCAAATAAAGCAAAAACTATTAAAATTTCTTTACACAGCTCTTTGACTTCTTTGCTAACATTTAACAAATCAATCAACAAAGGCCCTAAAAAATATTCTATAAATCCCATAAGAAAAGAAAAAGCTAAAATAATAACTATACAAGCACTAAACATTGTTTTAGCTTCTTCTTTTTGGTTTTTACCAAGCTTCATAGAAATTTGAACAGCTGATCCAACCCCTATTGTATCGGCAATAGCAAAACTCATAATTATAAAAGGTAAAACAAGTCCAAGAGCGGCAAGGGCATTATTTCCTAGATATTTACCAACAAAAATTCCATCAACAATATAATAAAAAGCTAAAAAACTTGCACTAATCATATTAGGAAAAGCACATTTAGAGAATAACTTCCACGCTGGAAGTTTTGTAAATATATCTGACATAAAAATTCCTTAAAGATAATAATATTAATTTTTTATCTCTAAAGAAGCTAATATATTGTTTGAAAGCCTAAAATGTAGTGATTAAGTTTTAAAATTCTCATGTATATAATTTAATTTATTTTTTATTTTAAGTATTATAGATAATGCAAATAAATAAGTCAAGATTTTTATACCCTATAAAAGGGTATAAAATTATTTGATAATTCCACATGCCATTCTAGCGCCACCACCACCAAGTGCAGCTGGATGATCGCTGTGATTATCTCCGCCAAAATGAATCATTAAAGCGTGATTTTTGATTTCGCTTAATTTTTTAATTTTTGGAGCTAAAACAGGATTAGTAGCATTTCCTTTATCATCAACATAGAGTGCTGGAAGATCGCCTAAGTGCCCTTTATCATCCCATGTAAATGAATGTGTTTTGGTATTTTTAGGATCAAAGTGTCCTCCTGCTTTCATTCCTAAACCTTTTTCAGTCGCCCCACAGTCTGCATTTTCATGAACATGAAAACCATGAATTCCTGGCTGTAAACTATTTAATTGTGGATAAAAAGCTACTCCATATTTTGTTTGAACGGCTACAACTTCTCCTATGGCTTTATTTCCATTTTTATCAAGTAAATCCATTTTAATAGTTATATGATCTTTAACAGATTTAGGATCAAAAGTTTGATTTTCAGCTGCAAAAAGTAAACTTGCCATTGCCAAAGATGCAAAAATAATTTTTTTCATTTTATCTCCTTTTGTAAATTATATAAGAACTATTATATAACAATTTTTGTTATATAATAGCTTAAAAAAAATAATTATTAAATTTACTCATTGGTTAATTTTAGGCGTTTTGCAAGTTGGTAATAATTTAAATTTTTATAATTTTCATAAAAGTTTTTATGATATGTATCAAGCTTAAAGTCTTTATTGTTGTCTTTTAAGCTCTCATTGTTTTCATAAAAATATCCCTTATTACTTCCTTTAGGGTAAATGCCATATTTATCTATCCATACTACTTCATTAAAACCAAATTCTAATCTTTCATCATTTATTTTAGCTAAAAGATTACGCCCGCCTAAGCTTAAATATTTTACTTCGCTTAAACTTAGATCATAAAGAGTAGGAAAAATATCTTTGTGCGATCCTATACGGTATTTATTATAATAAATATTATTTTGTAATTTTTTTGGGATATAAAGATAAAAAGGCACACCAAAGGCTAAAGCTTTTTGGGTGTTGTAATCTATGCTCAAATCTCTTACTCTGTGATCTCCTGTAGCTGCTATGATGATGCTATCCTTAAAAGAACTTTGTTTTACTTTGCTAAGAAATTTTCCAAATTCATTATTAGCATAAATATAAGCTTTGATGATATTTTCTTGTTTATCTTTTTTATAAGGTAGTTTATCTAGTAAAGCTTTAGGGATATCATTTAAAATAGGTAATTCATTTGTGGGAATTTTATAAGGAGGGTGATTTGAAATACTTAAAGAAATGATTAGAGTATTTGTAGGATTTTTTTCTAAAATTTCATAAATTTTTCTATACATAAATTCATCAGCTACTCCATAACCATTTTCTGTTTGTGCTGCTTTTGGGTATTCTTTTATCAAATCATTTTCATCAATTATTTCATCGATACCTAAAATATTTAAGTAATTTTTAATATTTTGCCAAGAACCATTTCCCGCATAGATAAAAATTACTTTATATCCGGCTTTCTTATAAATTTGCATAGGAGTAAAATCTAAATGCTGTTTTTGAAAAGAGCTAGTAGAGATATTGCCAAAAGGACTTAAGAAAAATAAATGTGCAAAGCTATTAATAGTACCATTGGCAGAACTTAAAAATCTTGTAAATACAAAATCTTCTTTAAAGTGTTTATCTAATGCGCCTAAAAAATTATGTTTTTTATCACTAAATTCTAATAAATTTAGTCCAAAACTCTCCATTAAATTAATATAAATACTAGCTTTTGCGTTTTTAGCTATTTCATTTTTGGCGCTTGTTTTAAACAAAGGAAAAAGTTCTTCTTCTAAGATTTTAGCTTTATTAGTATCAATAAATGAAAATTTATTTTCTTCTTTAAATTGTTTATGTGCCCAAGCAAAAGCCATAAGAGGATTTAGCATAATATCATTTAAAACCTCAAACTGCGAAAAGGAATAATTTTGCACATTAATGGCCACATGTTTAAAAGGTCCTCTTAAAGCTAAAACATAAATTAAAATAAGTAATAAATTTGAAAAGATTAGCATAAGGGGTTTTAAACGATATTTTTTAAATTTAAGTTTTAAAATTTTAATATTAATATAAATGCAAATTAAAGCACAAAATAAAGCAAAAATAAGTATGGTAAATACAGGATAATCATTTAAAATAATCTTAAAAAGAGCTTGTATATTATCATCTTTAGCACTAAAGATAAAAATATCAATCTTGCTTTTATAGATTTCATAATAATAGTATTTAATAAAAGAAAAAATTGCACAAAGAAAAGCTATAAGGGCTATATAAATACTAGATAAAACAAAATAACTTTTTTTAAGAAATTGTGCTATACCCCCCCATTAAATTTCATAAAAATCAAACTTAAAAATCCACAAAGCAAAAGAGGTAAAAAAGCCACACTTAAAAATCTTATATCGTGATAAGCCCCTAATATATACATAAGAAAAAATTCATTTTTATTTTGCACTAAATTATCAGAAATAAAAGTAAAATGCATAAAAATTCTATTTAAGCTAAAAATTAAAATCAAAATAGAACTAAAAATACTAATTTGAAGTAAAATCTTTCTCATTATTTGCCTTAAAATTAAATTTCTTTGTTTTTTTAAATTAATTATAAAAACAAAGATTGAATATAGATGAGATTATATCGTTTTTTTTTTTTTTTGAATTTCAATAAATTTATAAAAAATTTTAAAACGAATTTATCTTTAGAGTGTTAGAAAATATAAAACATTAAAATACAAAATTTAAATGTAATTTTTAAATTGAAAAATATTTTATAAATTTTTCAATTTATTAATCTCATCTCTAATACTAGCGGCTTTTTCAAATTCTAAGGCTTTAGCAGCTTCTAACATCTCTTTTCTAAGCTCTTTGATGATTTTTGCTCTTTCATTTGCTGGCATTTTTTCAAATTTTTTACCTTTGCGATAAATTTCACCTAAATCTTCTTCATTTTTTAAACTTTCTTCTAAATGCCTTTTAACTGAAGTTGGTATAATACTATGCTTTTTATTGTATGCTTCTTGAAGTTTTCTTCTTTCATTTGTGGTATCTATGGCTTCTTGCATAGATTTTGTGATCTTTTTAGCAAATAATAAAACTTTTCCATTTACATTTCTAGCTGCTCTTCCCATAGTTTGAATCAAACTCGTAGTACTTCTTAAAAAACCTTCTTTATCTGCATCCATAATTGCTATAAGTGAAACCTCAGGCAAATCAAGTCCTTCTCTAAGTAAATTAATGCCTATTAGCATATCAAAATTTCCACTTCTTAAATTTCTAATTATTTCATTACGCTCAATCGCATCTATGTCAGAATGCATATATTTAACTTTTATGCCAAGTTCTAAGTAGTATTTTGTAAGCTCTTCGGCTAATTTTTTGGTTAAAACAGTTACTAAAACCCTTTCATTTCTTTCTATAACTTTTTTAGCTTCATCAAATAGGATTTCAACCTGATTGTCGCTATCTTTAATTTCGATTTTTGGATCTAAAAGTCCCGTTGGACGCATAATTTGATGAAAAATATTTTCTTTGCTAAGTTCAAGTTCAAGCGGAGCAGGGGTTGCTGAAACAAATAAAAATTGACAATCTTTGTGAATAAATTCATCAAACATTAAAGGACGGTTATCAAGGGCTGAGGGCAAACGAAAACCATAATCAACTAAGGTTTGCTTTCTGCTTCTATCTCCTGCAAACATTCCACGAAATTGTGGTAAAGAAACGTGACTTTCATCAACAATGACTAGAAATTTTCTATTTTTAATAGCAAAATAATCAAAAAGTGTATAGGGTGTATCTCCTTCTTTAATCCCTGTTAAATGCCTTGCATAATTTTCAACCCCTTTACACATACCTGTACTTTCAAGCATTTCAAGATCAAATTCAACACGCTGTTTAAGGCGTTGATATTCTACAAGTTTGTTTTCATGTTCAAACCAAGCTAAGCGTTCATTTAATTCTGATTTTATATCTTTTATGGCTTTTTTTAAGCGAACTTCACCCACGCTAAATTGACTAGTTGGATAAAGAATAAAACGTTTTAAATCTTTGATTTTTTTATTTTCAAAAATATTAAAATGATACATACATTCAAGCTCATCGCCAAAAAATTCAAGTCTGACTACTTCATCTTCATAATAAGCAGGATAAATATCAATAATATCTCCATTTACTCGAAAATCTGCACGATCAAAAAAATTATCATTTCTTTTATAGCCCATATCTACAAGTTTTTTTAAAAGTTCTTTTTGAGAAATTTGCATTCCTTGTTCAAAGATTAAAACCATACCTATATATTCATTTGGATTTCCAAGTCCATAATTTGCCGAAACACTTGCAATACAAATTACATCTTCATAACTTAAAAGTGAAGCAGTTGCACTAAGTCTTAATCTCTCTAGATCTTCATTTGTTGAGCTATCTTTTTCTATAAAAACATCAGTACGCGGAATATAAGCTTCAGGTTGATAGTAATCATAATAGCTTATAAAATACTCTACATGATTTTTAGAAAAAAAACCTTTGAATTCGCTATAAAGTTGAGCACATAAACTTTTATTGTGACTCATAATAAGAGTTGGCATATTTAGTTTTTTTATGATATTTGCCATACTAAAGGTTTTTCCACTTCCTGTTACCCCTAGTAAAGTTTGATATTTATTACCTTGTTTAATGCTTTTTACTATCCCTTCAATAGCTTGTTTTTGATCAGGACTTGGTTTTAAATTACTTGTAAGTTCAAACATTTCTTTTACTTTATTTTGTTTTTAAGAAAATATTTTAAAAAAAAATGGCTTAAATTTAAGTTCAAATGAAAACTTAAATTTAAGTTTTTTTGCTACAATTATAGATATTAAATTCATATAAACTTTAAAAGTAAAAAGGCAAATAATTATGTATGATGAAAAAATTATAAATACTATGACAGATAAAGTAAATGAGCTTTTGGCTAAATACAATGAAGTATGCGAAGCAAATGAGAATTTAAGAAATGAGCTTGTAAGCGTAAAAGCTCAAAATGAAGCAAAAAGCAATCAAATAATGCGTTTAGAAGAAGAGCTTAAAACTAAAAATATAGCTAGCGAAGATATAGTGAAAAAAATAGAGGCTGTTCTTGCAAAGTGACAATTTAAGACGCGTTATAATTAATGTTTCTGCAAAAGATTTTGGCATAAGATGTAGTGAAGAATTTGCCAATTTTTTAGAAGATGAAATTGCACTTATTTCTGGCGGAACTAAAAAAATAGAATTAACACGTTTTGTAGATGCTTTTGTTAAAAAAAGTTATGAAAATTATATTACACAAAGAGAGTTAAAAAAACTTATAAAAACCATTGATGAAGAACTTCCCTTAAAAAATGAAATTTAAAAGAGCTTTTACCTTGCTTGAGCTTATATTTGTTATTTTGATTATAGGAATTTTAGCAAGTTTAGCTCTTCCTTTTTTATCCCAAAATAAAAATGATGCAAAATTACTAAAAGCTAAGATTGAATATCAAATGATTTCTTCAAGTTTGGCTTTAATGAGAAACGAAGCTTCTTTAAAACAGGTAGCTTATACTTCAGTGCTTGATAATGCAAAATTTTTTAAAGAAAATGAAAAATTATTTTTTTGTGAACAAACCATATCATGTGAAGATAAAAATTGTTGTTCTTTTTCGCTTTTTAATCTTCCTTTGTATTCAAGTAAAGATTCTTGGATAAAAATATCTTTTAATTCTTATCGTTTTTTTTTAAATTCAAAACAAAGCATAGATTTTGTTTATGATCCTAAAGAGGGTATTTTAAAATGTGTCGATAATCAATTATGTAAAGAATTTATATGAAATACTATGAAATAGCCATTATAGGTTTTTATTTAGAAAATTTAGTTTTTCATAGTGTTTTAGAGCTTTCGCCTTTAACTCAAGTTATCGTTGATTTAAAAGGAAAAAAAAATTTAAAAGCTATAATTATACAAGAGTGTAAAAAACCAGAGTTTCAAACACAAGAGATTAAAGAAATTTTACCTTATTCTTTAAGCCCTTTTCAATTTGAATTAGCAAATTTTATTTCTTATTATTATGCAACTAAATTAAGTTTTGTTTTGGGATTTTTTGAGTGTTCTAAAAAATATGAAAATAATAGCATTGAAATTTTAAATAAACCATGTTTAAATGATAAACAAGAAAGTGCGTTAAATTTTATAAAAAATCATCAAAGTTCTTTATTGTTTGCAGATACAGGAAGTGGAAAAACTGAGATTTATATTTCTTTAATCAAAGAATACCTAGAAAAAGGTAAACAAGTTTTACTTTTAATGCCTGAGATTTCACTTACACCTCAAATGCAAAAAAGGCTTGAAAAATATTTTAAAGACTATTTTTTTCTTTGGCATTCTAAAATTTCAAAGAAAAAAAAACAAGAGTATTTATTTGCACTTGAAGAAGGTAAAAAGCTCTTAGTTGCAGGTGCAAGATCGGCTCTTTTTCTTCCTTTTAGAAATTTAGGACTTATTATAGTAGATGAAGAACATGATAATTCTTATAAAGCTTCCAATAAGCCCTATATTAATGCAAGAGATTTAGCCCTTTTTATAGGAGCAAAGCAAAACATTAAAGTTGTTTTAGGATCAGCTACACCCTCTTTGGTGAGTTTTTATAAACAAAAAAGTTTTAGACTTAAAGGGACTTTTTTTGAAAGTAAAAAACATTTTATATTTGATGAGAGCGAACTTAATATCACGCCTACTTTATTAAATGAGTTAGAAAAAACTTTAAATCATCAAAAACAAGCTATTGTTTTTTTACCCACTCGTGCAAATTTTCGTCAAATTGTTTGTAGAAATTGTGGCAATACTATAAAATGCCCTTTTTGTTCAATCCCTATGAGTTTACACAAAAATAAAAATTTGCTTAAATGCCACTATTGTAATTTTTCAAAACCAGTTGATCAAACATGCCCTAGTTGCAATGCTTTAATGCTAGAAGCTAAAAAAATGGGCACAGCTGAGTTGTGTGAACTTCTTTTAGGATACTTTCCTAATGCAAATATTAAAAGATTTGATAGCGATGAGGTTAGCACATTAAAAAAACTTAATACTATTTTAAAAGAATTTAATGAAAGAAAAATTGATATTTTAGTTGGCACTTCTATGCTTGCTAAAGGGCATGATTATCATAGCGTTGATTTAAGTGTGATTTTGGGACTTGATGAGTATTTATATAGGCCTAATTATAAAGCGACAGAAGAAACTTTATCTTTGGCTATGCAAGTGGCTGGTAGGGCAGGTCGCAAAGGTGAAGCAAGGGTTCTTTTGCAAACTAAAAATAGAGATTTTTTTGAAAAATATATTCAAGATTATGATGCTTTTTTAAAAGATGAGCTTTGTTTTAGAAAGGATCTTTATCCTCCTTTTAAAAGACTTTTAAGAATTATCATAGAGGATAAAGACTTGTTAAGTGCAAGTAAATTATGTGAAAATTTAGCCCTAAAGATTAAAAAAATATCACAAATTGAGCTTATAGGTTATGGAGCTTGTGGTATAGAAATGATTAATTCTAAGTATCGTTTTTATATTTTATTAAGAAGTGATTCTTATAAAAGTCTTATTGCCATTCAAAATTATATGCTTGATTTTAAAAATATAAGTTCTGATATAGATCCTATCGATTTTTCTTAAAATTTAAATTATTAATTTAATAAAATTTGCAATTATAATTTTAACAATAACTTTGAAATTCTTTATAATACTTCCAAGAATCCACTATATCAGGACGATATTTATTTATATGTTTAAATTCACAATCAAATTTATTTTTGAGATAAATTATAATTTCTTGATTATTTTTAATATGTTCTAAAAGTTCTGTTTCTCTTAACATATCTTTTTCTGTTTGATCAATAACATCTTTAATAGCGTCTAAAAATTCTTTAAGATAATTTTTAACACCTTGATAAAGTTGTTTATTTTGATGAAGTTTTAAAAAGTCATTTTTATGTATAAAGATACCCAGATCATTGCATAAATCATTTTGTATGATATCTTCAATGATATTTAAAAATTCACCATCCATAAAACGATTAAAGATAATCAAAATGCTTTCTTTTGTATTGATATTATAATTTTTTAAATTATTAGTAGAATGAAAAGAATAAATATTTTTTAAGTCATTTTCATTTACATAAAGCTTTAGTGGAAATAAATACCTTAGATAACCTCGAAATTCTTTACTTTTGAATATATTTTTTTTACTGATATGGGGGGGGGTAAGAGATAAATTTTGAGCCAATTTAGTTAAAGTATCAAAGGCTTTTTCTTCGCTAAATTCACTCATATCTATATAAGTGATATTTTTAGGATTTAGTATTTTTATTAGTTTTTGGATGATAAAAACATTATTTTCTAAGTCTTTAAAATCCCATTTAATTTCTGTTTTTTCATGGGTTAAAAAATCAATATAAGAATGCCAATCATAAGTAAGATTGAACATAGGTTCATAATTTCTTTGCACTTTATTCCAGTTCCTGCCAAGACAATGTTTTAAAATTCCTATAGGATCTCTTACTCCTATGATACAAGGAATAGAATCATCAAGTAAATAAAGGAATTTTTCTAGATCTTTTACATTGAGTTCTGAAAGATTAATGCCTTGATTTATAAAATTAGGATTATTAAGATAAGTATGTAAAAAACAATATCTATTTTTTGCGTCATTTTCTAGCATCCAAGAGGGAAAACAAAGAGTATTAAGAGCTTCATTAACATATCTTAAAAAGGCACCGGCTCCAACTCCATGCGGTGAAATATAAATAAATTTATATTTTTTACTCAAAGGAATGTTAAGATTCCAAGATAAATTCGCACAATATTCACTAGCATCTATATCAATCAATTCTGGATTGATTAAAGGAGGATAAGGATGATTTGAGTATTTTTCTTTAAATTCATTAGAACTTAACCAGTTTGCAATTATATCTATATGATTAAGAATAAATTCAAAGAAATTTTCATCATTTGAATTTTTTAAAGCATTAAGGATTAAATTGGCATTTTTTGGATCAAGTTTTTCTTTTAAAGTTTGTAAAATTTGCATGATTAAAATATAATCTCACTTTCATTAAATTTAGTATTTTGCGATGGAAATGGTGATTTTGGGGTATAGTATTCTATATTTTTTTGATATATACCTTTTTTTACATCATTTGGAATACTAAATTTTCTTGTGGTATTAGGAAATTTTTCTAAATATTGAATCATAAATTCTTTAAACACAGGAGCTGCTGTTCTAGCTCCGCCTTCTGTTTTTTTCATAGGATAGTTATTATCATTTCCATACCAAATAATAGCTTCTATTTCAGGGGTTACCCCGCAAAACCAAGCATCAATGCTTTTATTAGTCGTTCCTGTTTTTCCTGCTATTTCTATCCCTTCAACTCTTGCATTGCGTCCTGTTCCTTGTTCTACAACGTTTTTCATCATATCAAGCACTAAAAAAGCTTGAGCTTCATCACTTATTTTTTGTTCTTTAGGTTCAAATTCTGCAATAATATTTCCATTTTTATCTTGAATACTTTTTATGATTTGCAAATCTTTAATTTTTCCATAATTTCCAAACATAGTATAAAATTTTGAGTATTCTAAAGGAGAAATTCCAAAACTTCCAAGAACTATAGAAAGATTAGGGGGTAAATTTTTAAAACCCATTTGAGTTAGTTTTGAATATACAACATCAAGACCAATATTAAGTGCTAAATTTATGGTGGCTAAATTTCTTGATGCGCTTAAAGCTTTTTTAAGTGTGATCAATCCGCTAAAATCTTTGCTATAATTTTTTGGTTTCCAATCTTCATTATTTCCAGCCCCACCTTCAAAAATTCTTGATATATCAGCTACTTCACTCATTGGAGAATAACCTAGATTAATGGCTACTTGATAAACAAAAGGTTTAAAAGAGCTTCCTGGTTGTCGCATGCTTTGAGTAGCTCTGTTATAATTGCTTTTTTCATAATCAACCCCACCCACTAAAGCAAGCACTTCTCCATTTTGATGGTTTGCAACGACCATTGCTCCATTTAGTGTGTCTAAATTCGCATTTTTATCTCTTTTAACAATTTCATCATAACCCCATTTTAAAGATTTTTGTGCCATTTCTTGAACATCTAAATCTATATTTAAAATTATTTTATATCCACCTGTTTTTAGATCTCTAATGCTAGGATTTAGTTGTTTTATAACTTCATCTACAACATAAGGTGCAGCGTTTTGAGTTAATGTATCATCATAAACTTTAGGAATTTCATTTAAAGCTTCTTCGTATTCATTTTTTGATATCCATCCTAAGGTATAAAGTCTTTGGATTACATTATTGGCTCTTGAGATAGAAAGATCAAGATGTTTTGTAGGATCATAGCTACTTGGAGCCTTAGGTAAACCTACTAATATAGCAATTTCTTTAAGACTTAATTCGTTTAAATTTTTATGAAAATATCCAAGAGCAGCAGTCTTAACTCCATAATACCCATGTCCAAAAAAGATAAAATTTAGATATCTTTCTAAAATTTCTTCTTTGCTAAGTATAGTTTCCATTTTATAGGCTAAAAGCGCTTCGCGTATTTTTCTGCTAATAGTTCTTTCAGGGGTAAGTTCGGTATTTTTGATAAATTGTTGCGTAAGAGTTGATGCCCCTTCCATAGTTTTACCGCCACTTTTTATGATTTTTATTAAGGCTCTAAAAATAGCATCAATATTAACTCCATTATGTTCAAAAAAGCTTGTATCTTCAATGGCTACTAAAGCTTCTATAAGTCTTGGAGGAAATTCTTCATATTTAGCATAAAATCTATGTTGCTCAAAAATATTAGCAATGAGTTTTAAATTTTTATCAAAAATTTGAGTTGTTAAAGGTGGATTATATTCTTTAAAAATATAATCTTTTGTATCTAGACTTGAAAAAAGATAAGTGATATAGATAAAAATTAAAATACAAATTAAAGAAAAGAATGAAAAAATATATTTTAAAAATTTCATAAATAAGCCTTTAAAGTATCAGTATTTAATCCCAAAGCCGTATTTAAGTTGCCAATTTGTTTATCAATATACTTTTGATGAAAGCCTTCGCACATGATAGCTCCAGCCTTTCCCTTATAAAGACCACTTTCTATATAATCTTTCATTTCATCTTTATCAAATTCTTTAAAAAATAGACTTGTTTTTGAAAGAGAAAAAATTCTTTTTTGCGGAGTTTTTAAGATAAAGGCACTTAAAATATCTACTTTTTTACCGCTTTGCATAGTAAGCATTTTATAAGCTTGTTCTTTATTTAATGCTTTGGTTAGGATATTATTTTGGATACAAGCAATGCTATCTGCAAAAAGTATCTTATCATAATTAAATTTTTGGCAAAATTGTCTTTCTTTTGCTTTTACAACTTCTTGCACATAAATACTTGGAGTATAAGAAGTTGTAATATTTTCATCATAATTAAAACAAATTTGAGTAAATTTAATTCCAGCCTGTTTTAATAAATTTACCCTAGAAATAGAAGAAGAAGCTAGATAAAGCATTATTTACAAAGCTCTTTTTCTATAAAATCTTTTGACTCTTGTAAAGCTTGATCAATCTTTGCAAAGTCTTTTCCTCCAGCTGTTGCAAAATCATCTCTACCTCCGCCATTTCCGCCTAAAATTATAGCGGCTTGTTTAACCAAAATTCCAGCTTTTAAAGGTGCATTTTTTACACCTGCAGCAAGATTGATTTTTTCATTTTTGCTTTGTATGAGTAAAATCACACTTTTTTCAAATTTATTTTTAAATTCATCGATAAGATTTTTTATATCGATATTTTCATCATCAATTTTTTGAATACAAATTTGTGTTTGATTGATACAAATAGAATCTAGCTTGATTTGACTAGAATTTCTAAGCTCATTTTTAGAATTTCTAAGCTCATTTTTGAGTTTTTTGATGCTACTTAAAGCATCATTATTTTTTAATTCTTCTTTTATATCGTTTAATTCCTCAATAATGCCTTGTGTAAATTCTAATGCCGCTTTAGAAACTACTGCTTCTATTCTTCTGATTCCAGAACTTACACCACTTTCTTTGATGATATAAAAACTTCCAATTTCAGCAGTATTTTCAACATGAGTTCCCCCGCAAAGCTCTTTACTTTCTCCTAGGGTTAAAACCCTAACTTCATTTTGATATTTTTCACTAAATAAAGCTATAGCACCGCTTTTTTTTGCTTCTTCTAAAGTCATAAAATCAATTTTAGTTTTATTTGCACTAATGATCATTTCATTAACACATTTTTCAATTTCTTTGAGTTCTTTTTTGCTTAGAGCCTTAGAATAGCTAAAGTCAAATCTTAATCTATTGTATTCCACTAAAGAACCCGCTTGATTGACTTGATCACCTAAAATCTTTTTTAAAGCATGATGAAGAAGATGAGTAGCACTATGATGTCTTGCAGTTTGCATTCTTTTTTCTAGATCAATTTTTGCTTCTATTATTTGATTTGTTTCAAATTTTTCACAAGCTTTTACTTTACTAAGATTAAGATCAAAGAATTTTTGAGTAGCTAAAACTTCACTTTGATTGATTTTACCACTATCGCCACTTTGTCCCCCGCTTGTTGGGTAAAAAGGAGTTTTTTCAAGCATTATCCAGCCTATTTGTCCTTGATCTAAATGAGAAAGTTCTTTAAAATTTTCATCTAAAAGAGCTAAAATTTTTGTTTTTTGATTAAATTGTTCATAACCAACAAATTCATTTTTACTAAATTTTTCAATTAAATTTTTAAAATCCCCGCTAATGCTTATATCTCCACTACCTTTCCAAGAATTTTTAGCTCTATTTTTTTGTTCTTGCATTAAGGCATTAAATTTTTCTTCATCAATAACAATATTTTTTTCTTTAAGCATATCTTGAGTGAGATCTAAAGGAAAACCATATGTATCATAAAGCTTAAAAGCTATTTCTCCGCTAAAAACTTCTTTGGTATTTTTAAGTTCATCATTAAAGATTTCTATACCTTTTTCTATGGTATTTAAAAATCTTTCTTCTTCAAGTTTAATTTGCTCTTTTACGTAGTCTTTTTTTTCATTAAGATAAGTATAATGCTTACCCATGATATCACAAACTTTATCAACAAGTTTATACATAAAAGGTTTTTTTAGCCCAAGCAAATAACCATGTCTTAAGGCACGACGCAATATTCTTCTTAAAACATAGCCCCTACCTTCTTTGTCAAAATTTATACCTTGAGCTAGTAAAAATACACTAGATCTTATATGATCAGCTATAACCCTATAGCTAGCTCCTTTTTCATATACATAAGGTTTTTTACAAATTTTTGCTATTTCTTCGATAATAGGCATAAACAAAGAAGTATCAAAATTGCTAAATTTTCCTTCTTTGATGGCTATAACTCTCTCAAGTCCCATTCCTGTATCTATACTAGGTTTAGGCAAAGGAGTAAGAGTTCCATCTGCACTTCTTTCATATTGCATAAAAACAAGATTCCAAATTTCTAAGAAGCGATCTCCATCTCCACCCATATAATCTTCTAAACCATTAAAATGCTCTTCTCCTTGATCGTAAAAAATCTCACTACAAGGCCCACAAGGTCCAGTATCTCCCATTTGCCAGAAATTATCTTTATCTCCAAATTTATAAATTCTCTCTTTTGGAACAAAATTCTGCCAAAGCTCATAAGCCTCATCATCATTTTCATGGGTTGTTACATAAAGTTTTTCTTTTGGGAGTTTTAAAACTTCAGTTACAAATTCCCAAGCATAAGCAATAGCATCTTTTTTAAAATAATCCCCAAAACTAAAATTCCCAAGCATTTCAAAAAAAGTATGATGTCTAGCCGTATAACCAACATTATCAAGATCATTATGTTTTCCACCAGCTCTTATACAAGTTTGACAACTTGTTCTACGAGGCGGATTAGGGCGTGGAATTTCTCCTGTGAAAATACTTTTAAAAGGAACCATACCTGCATTTGTAAAAAGTAGGGTAGGATCTTCAGGAACCAAAGGAGCAGAAAAAACCACTTCATGACCTTTTGATTTAAAAAAATTCAAATATTCGCTTCTAATATCCATAAAAACTTTCCCAAAATTTAAAATTACTATTCAAAAATATATGATATCAAAATTACTTTAAATTAAGTAAAACTAAAATACAATTAATCTTTTAATTAAATACTTAAGGTTTTTTATGGATTTTATCAATCTTAAAGCTCAATATAGCGCCTATAAAAATGAAATAGATTCAGAAATTTCAAAAATTTTAAATAATTCTTCTTTTATCGGTGGAGACAAACTTAAAGAATTTGAGGCAAATTTAGCCAAATACGTAGGCGTTAAAAATGCCATTGGATGTTCAAGTGGAACTAGTGCTTTATATTTAGCTTTAAGAGCTTTAGGTATTTCTTATGATGATGAGGTGATTGTTCCAAGTTTTACTTTTATTGCTACAGCAGAAGTTGTAGCATTAGTTGGTGCAAAGCCTGTTTTTGTAGATATTGATTTAGATGATTTTAATTTAAGCATTGAAGAGGTTAAAAAAGCTATTTCTCCAAAGACAAAAGCCATCATTGCCGTAAGTATTTTTGGGCAAATGCCTGATTTATTTGCTTTTAAAAAATTATGCGATGAAAAAAATATCACCTTAATCGAAGATGGAGCCCAAAGTTTTGGGGCAAGCTATAAGGATAAAAAATCATGTTCCATAGCTCACATTTCTTGCACAAGTTTTTTTCCTTCTAAGCCTTTAGGAGCTTATGGAGATGGAGGTGCTATTTTTTGTGATGATGATTTTCTAGCACAAAAAATAAAAATACTTCTAAACCACGGTCAAACTCAAAAATACAATCACGAATTTATAGGGATCAATGCACGACTTGACACCTTGCAAGCTGCTATTTTAGATGTAAAGCTCAAATACTTTGATGATGAACTTAAAACAAGGGCAAAATTAGCAGCAAATTATGATAAGAATTTAAAAAATTGCCAAATTCCTAAAATCAAAAAAGATTTTATAAGCGTTTATGCACAATACAGCGTCTTAGTCGAAGATAGGGCTAGGGTGATTGAAAAATTTAAACAAGCAAACATTCCTTATGCTATACATTATCCTATACCACTTCACAAACAACCTTGTTTTAAAGAATTTTCCCATTTAGAACTTAAAAATTCAGAATTTATAAGCGAACATATCTTGTCTTTACCTTTTTCTGCGTTTTTAAAAGAAGAAGAACAAGAAAAAATTATTAATTTATTTGCGAATTTATAATTAGGAATTTTTATGAAAATCGGTATTATAGGCCTTGGCCATATGGGAAAAAATCATTTAAAAGAGCTTAAAAATAATTCTAATTTTAAACTTAATGCTTTATTTGATATCCAAAAATTTTCAAGCAATATTCCTTTTTTTGATAATCTAGATGATTTTTTAAAGCAAGATAATGATATAGTGATTATTGCAACGCCTACATTTACTCACTTAGATATTGCAAAAAAAGTTTTACCAAAAGTAAAAACTGTATTGATAGAAAAGCCACTAGCAATGAATTTAAAAGAAATCAAAGAATTTGAAAAATACTCCAAATCCCACGATAACAACATAGCCGTTGGCTTTTGCGAAAGATTTAATCCCTGCATAAGAGCCTTAAAAAAGATCTTAGACAATGAGCTTTTAATAAGCATAAACATTCAAAGATTTTCAAGTTTTCCTCAAAGAATACAAGATGTTGGAATTTTACAAGATTTAGCCGTGCACGATCTTGATCTTTTACATTTTTTAAGCAATCAAAAAATTTCAGAAGCTAAAATTTTAAAAAACTATACTCAAGAATGCCATCAAGAAAGCGAAAGTATCATATCGTGCAAAATGCAAAATTTTATAGCCTGCTTACATCAAAGCTGGAATAGCACCCAAAAAATAAGAAAAATCCAAATAATCACAAACAAGCATTTTTACGAAGCTGATCTAATCAACCTAGTTTTATTAAAAGACAATGCAAAAATTGAACTTGAAAAGCATTCTACGCTTTTTAAAGAGCATGAGGACTTATTTAAATTTGCTCTAAATCAAAAAAATGATCTAGCTTCCATACAAGATGCATTTTTAGTCCAAGAGATTTTAGAGAAACGCTAATGAAACTTGTTTTATTTTTAAATATGGGTGGCGTAAGCAAGATAGAAGATTGCGAACTTTTTTTAAAAAATATGTTCAATGATCCTTATATTTTAGGAATTAAAAATAAATTTTTAAGAAAAATGATCGCTTTTTTGATCACTAAAATGAGATTAAAGGCTATGCAAAAAAATTATGAAATTTTAGGTGGAAAATCCCCTTTAAATGACATAACCTTAAGTCTTTGTGAAAAACTAAACAAAAATGAAAATTTTAAATTCGATTTTGTCAATTTATACGTCCCGCCCTTTGCCACAGAAGTTTTAAAAAAATACTCCTTAAAAAAAAATGACGAAATTATCCTTTTTCCACTTTATCCCCATCACTCTCAAACAACAGTAACAACCTCGCTTGAAGTCTTAAAAAAAAGTATTGATGCCTTAAATATCGACTCTAAAATTCACATCATTGATATTTTTTACAAAGATGAACTTTACAATCAAATGATTATAAATCACATTTTAAAAGAAAATGAAAATTTTAAAAGAGATCAAAAAAAGACTTTGATTTTTTCAGCTCATTCTTTACCTATATCTATAATCAAAAAGGGAGATTTATACGAAAAGCACACTGTAGAGCATTTTGAAATTTTAAAGGATAAACTTAAGGATCATTTTGATGAAATTTTACTCTCTTATCAGTCAAAATTAGGCCCAGTAAAATGGCTTGAGCCAAATACAAGCGATATCTTAAAAAATCTAAAAAACGATGCCTTAATATATCCAATTTCTTTTTGTATTGATTGCTCAGAAACTGTATTTGAGCTTGGTATCGAGTATAAAAAACTAAGTAATAAAAACTATAAAGTCATTTCTTGTCCAAATGATAGCCTAGAATTTCAAACTTTTATCCTTTCTAAACTTTCCCTTTAAATTTAAACTCATCAAAGATAATTGATTCTATCTTTGATTTTTTTCATTTTTAATAATAGAAAATTAATAAAGTTTTTATTTTCAGTAAAATAAATATATTATCAAGTATTTTAAAACTATAACCATTATTCTTTTAATTTTTAGTCTATATCTTTTATCTTAATACAACAATATCAAAAAAAAAAAAAATGAATTAATAATTATTATTAATAAGAATTTAATTAAAAATATTTTATTATTCCGAAAATCTAATTTAGATTTTATTACTCTTTATTTTTATTTCCCTTTTAAAAATTAAAATAAATAAACGCAAGGAGTTTAATTAATGGGTCGACAAAAACATAGTTTATTTAAAAAAGAAATGGGGGGGGGGATTGAAAAAAACCATTCTTGCTCATCTAAAAAACTAGTTCTTTCTTTAGTTACAATTTCTTTTTTAAGTTCTTATTCTTATGCAGATAATTCTAATGTAAAAGCTTATAGTGAAGTAAATTTAAAAAGTAGATCAGCAAGTGTTTATCAAAATACTAACACTACTATAAATCAATCTTTAAATAATACTCATACTGTAACTGGCGCTGGTAACACTCTTGTTATAGGAAGTAGCGGTTCAGTTATAGTTTCAGGTGGCAACAGTCAAGCAGTAAATTTCACTCAAGGCTCTTCAACTTCTACCTTTTTAAATCAAGGAACACTTCAAGGTGGAAATAATACAGCTAGTGTTCAAGTAGGAGCAAATAAACAAAACGGTGTCACCATAGAAACTTTTACCAATGAAGGTATCATAGGTAATGATTCTTCTAGATATGGAGTTACAGTTTGGGGAACAGATAGTTCTAAATCTACTATAACTAATTTTAGCAATAAAGGAACTATAAGTTCAAGTTCTGGCGAAGCTATTTATCTTGGTAATACTGAGATTACAACTTTTAAAAATGAAGGAACGATTAAAAGTAATAGTGGTGATGGAATACATATAGCTGGTGGAACAACTATCGATAATTTTACTAATAGTGGCATTATAACAACTAGTGGAACAACTGAGCCAACCGGTGCAAATTCTATAAAAGCTTCTTCAGGGGTAAAATTAAGAGGTTATATAAAAACATTTACCAATGAAAGCAATGGAGTCATTTCAGCTATAACTGGAGTAAATGTAGTAGCTTCTACTATAGATAATTTTACCAACAAAGGAACTATAGAATCAACCTCAAGCAATACTCAACTTGGTGCAGCAATAAATTTGGTGCATTTTTATGGTAATTCAGATATTAAAACTTTCACTAATGAAGGTTTAATAAAAAGTGCTCAAGCAAATGGTATAGCTATAGAAGCTGGTAATAAAATAGAAACTTTTATTAATAAAGGTACTATAGATGTTGCTAATAATGGTATGATGTTTTTTGATGCAGGTGGTGCCACAGGTAAAGTTGATATCGGTGAAATCACTATAGAAAGTGGTGGTATCATTAAAGCAGGAAATAATGCAATCAATATTGATGGAAGCAAAAATGGTATCGAAGGAACAGGTATTAATGTAAAAAGTGGCGGTATATTAAATGGTGGTAATGCAGGTATTTATATAGGAGCTAATAATAATGTAAATACAAGCATCACTGTATCTGGAACTATCCAAGGTGGTAATGGTGGTATAATTAATACTGGAACCATAGGACAAGAAGGTGTGTCAAATC
Source organism: Campylobacter novaezeelandiae (assembly GCF_004323845.1). Lineage (GTDB taxonomy): Bacteria > Campylobacterota > Campylobacteria > Campylobacterales > Campylobacteraceae > Campylobacter_D > Campylobacter_D novaezeelandiae. The sequence continues at coordinate 38,578 of NZ_QPGR01000014.1, forward strand.
AACAACATGGTATCACTATTGAAAATGGAGGTACTATTACTTCTACAAACGGTAAAGGTATTTTAAACACAGATAATGGAATTATCTATGGTAATATTATAAATCAAAGTAATAACGATTTAACCTTAAAAAATGATTCTAGTGCTACTATTACAAGTGGT
>NZ_QPGR01000015.1 GCF_004323845.1 Campylobacter novaezeelandiae
AAAAAGAGAAACAATTAATCGTATAGATGATAGTGAGCGTTATGAAGAGATTAGATTACAATCTGGAAAAAATGTTTGGGATACATTTTCAAATTTAGTTAGAGCACCAAATTCAATTTATACAACTAAAGGACTTTTTAGAGATATTGAAATTATCAATGTTTCTATTTTCAATAAAAATGTAGCTACTATCGATTTTATCGCAAAAATAAGCAATCAAAACGGAACAGAAAGTAATTTAAAAAAATATCGTGCTACTTTATTTTTTGATTTTATACCAATGGAGCTTACTTATAATTCAGTTCCAAAAAACCCTACAGGTTTTATTGTAAAGCAATACTCAATTACAGATATTATTGATAATGATACTTTTAATACTGCACGCCAAAATTCAATGCAAGGAACAAAACAATGAAAAAATACTCAAAAATAGTTTTTTTAGCTTTATTTGCTTCAACTTTAGTATTTGCAGATAATGGAATACAAATTCAAGACGTTCCAAGTAATACAGGTGAAAGTATTTTACAAACTAAAGACCAAACTTTAAATAATTATACGCAAACTAATATTAGAATTGATCCTTTAGGGCAACAACCACAAGGACAACAAATTGATACTACAAGTTATTCTAATCCACAATATCAAACTCAAGCTTTTGATGCTTATTCACAAAGTAATGGAGAACAATTAAGCGAAGAACAAATCGCTTTAATGAAAAGTGCAATTAGAAATCAAAATTTAAATGCCTTACAAAGAAGATTTTTTCAAAAAAAATATTCAGGCTATGAAAATACATTAAATCTTAATTATCAAGCTAATAAAACACAAAAAATAAGAACACGTTTTGCAATGGCAACTACTCTTATTTTTGAAACAGATGTTATAAATTATATTTTAGGTGATACTACAGGTTTTAAAGTGGAAGAAATTCCAACTATGCCTAATGCCATTGCTATTAAGCCAATGCTTATAGGAATTGATACTTCTTTAACTGTTTTTACTAAAGATAATAAATTACATACTTTTTATATTTATTCAACTGATTATAAAAATAGCAAAGATCCTTCTTTAGTAATTTACATTCACGATGAAAACTCAAAAAAGCTCATCGAAGAAAAACAAGAAAAATTAGCTAAAGATTATTTGATAATTAAAGAAGGTATAGCAGAAGTTAGAGTTAAAAAAGATGAAATTTATAACCATTATAGTCAAAAAGCAAAAAAAGGTAATGAGTGGCTAATTAGTGAAGAGATTTTTAATGATAAAAAATTTACTTATTTTAAATACGATAAAGACAAAATGCCACAAATTCCAGCTATTTTTGCTGTTATTGATAAGCAAGATAGTCCAGTTGAAACCAGAATTATCGGTAATTATGTTATTGCTGAAACTGTTGCAAAAAAATTCACAATTAAAAGTGGCGATAGTTATGTTTGCGTTGAAAAATTAGAACCTAAAAAAGAAAAGGCTAAAAAATGAAAAAATCATTTTTAAGTCTAAGTCTTATAAGTGTATTATTAAGTAATAATCTTCTAGCTGAAGATATATTTAATAATACACAAGAAGAAAATATATCTAAAAAATCAAATAATAATCAAAAAGAAAATTTGTTAAATGAAGAAGATTTAGATTATCTTTTTAAAAATTCAGATACAAAATTTCCAATTAGTGATTATATCTATAAAGGTGGTTTTAAAGAACCTAATTATAATGAAGATATAAAAATTCATAATGATACTAAAGAAGAGACCAAAAAAGAAGATGATAATGTAACTAAATTAGCAAAAATAGAAGAGAAAAAACAAGAACTCATACAAAAAAATCAACAACTTAAACAAGAGATTAAACAAGATAATATTAGCGCAAATGAAAGAAAAATTAAAAAACTTATTAGAGATAGTATTTTAGCTGATAGAGCTAATACTCAAATCTACTTTCAAGAAAATGCTTCAAAATATGGAGTTGATGGCTTTTCAAATCAAAAAAGCATAGACGTTTCAACAAATGAACACCGTCTTTATAGAATGATAAGAGCAGGAAGATTAATTCCTGCCCTTTTAACAAGTGCAATTTCAAGTGATTTACAAGGCATAGTAACAGCACAAATCGAACAAGATATTTATGCAAATATGGGAAGTGCAGTATTAATTCCAAGAGGCAGTAAAGCTATAGGATTTTATAAAAGCGATAATAAGATCGGACAAAATCGCTTAGAAATTCAATGGAGAGAAATTATCACTCCACAAGGCGTTAATATACTCTTAACTAATGCTATAGCTAGTGATAATATGGGTATGTCAGGAGCAGTTGGAAGTGTCAATAATAAATATCTTGAAAGATATGCAATGCCTTATGCACTCTCTACAATTTCAAATGTTTTATTACTTAGCATAGCTTCTAAAGCAGGAAATAATAGCTATGCTCAAGAAGTATATTCACAAAGCAAAAATGATATATCCACAATAGTAGATGATATTATCCAACAACAAGCCCAAATTAAACCTACAATTGAAATTAAATCAGGAAGTAGAATTTTTATTGTTCCTACTAATCATATGTGGTTTGCAAAACCTAAAAATAATGAAGTATTGATTAAATATTTTCAAGAATAAAAGGAGTAAAAAAATGCAAGAAATTAATAATTATGAAAAAATCAAAAAAGACATTGAAGAAGGAATACAAAAAAGAAAAGAAGAAGATAAAAAAAATAAAAAAATTATCTCTCAAATTAAAGTTATTAGTAATTTAGAAAATAAGATTAAAAAAGAAAAAGAAAAACTTAACAAGCTTGTCGAAAATGAAAATTTAAAACAGATGGAACAAAATAATGAATAATAATACCATTGTTTTAAATAATATATTAAATGTTTTAAAGCCTTATTTAGAAATGGAAGCAAATGAGCTTATTTTTAATAAGCCTTGTGAAATTAAGGTAGATAAAGGCGATATTTGGGAAACAATATACGATGAAAGATTAAATTATAATTTTTTAGAAACATTTTTAATTGAACTTGCTATAAAAAGAAATCAAAGATTTGATGAAAAGCATTGTCATTTATCTTGTGAATTACCTTATCCCTTTTTAAGATATAGAGTTCAAGCTCAACATAAAACAAGTCTTTTTAATTCTGAAATTTGTATTTGCATAAGAATTCCTTCAAAAAGTCGTTTCGCACTTGAAAATTTTGTTTTAAGTGATAAGTGTTTAGAAAAAGGCTGGAGCTATGAAAAAATTAAAGATTTAATACGCAATAAAAAAAATGTTCTTATTTCAGGTGGAACAGGAAGCGGTAAAACTAGCTTTTTAAATTCTTTAATGGGAGAAATTGATCCTAATGAAAGAATTGTAACTATTGAAGACGCTCAAGAGTTATATATTGAAAATGAGAACAAAACACAATTAGCTGTGCCAAAAGAAGAAAGCGAAATATACTCTTATCAAACCGCAATTAATAATGCAATGCGTTTAAGACCAGATAGATTATTTTTAGGTGAAATTGATATTAGAAATACTTTTACTTTTTTAAGGGTTAATAATACAGGACACGCAGGAAATTTAAGCACTTTACACGCTAATAATCCAGAAGATGCTATTAAAGCAATTATTACAAATATTATCTTAGGGGGAGGCTTACAAAATCCAGATAATAAAATGCTTACAGAGTTAATTATAACCGCCATAGATTACATTATACAAATTACTAGAAATAAAAAAACAGGAAAAAGAGATATTACAGACATTTTAGATTTAAAAAATGATTATGCAAAATTATTAATATAAGGAGTAAAAGTGGGGACAATAAGAGTTTATTTAAATGAAAGAGAACAAAAACAATTAAAAAAACTTTCATTAAAAAGAAACGAAAGCCAAAGTGCTGTTATAAGAAAACTTATAAGCATAGAAAAATACGCAAAAACACTTGAAGTATTAGAAAAAAATAATGAAATTAATGTAGAGTATTTATATCACATAGCACAATGTGGTAATAATCTTAATCAAATTGCATATCATTTGAATATAGGAATTGAAAGTCCTTATCAAACAGAAAATCGCTTACCTAAACTTATAAACGAACTAACTCAAATTTTAAATGAACACCAAGAACAAATTAAAAACAAAGCAATAAAAACTAATATCAATAAAAAGATTAAGCGATTAAATAATGAAACGCTACAAGAAAAAGAAATGGCTCAAGGAGAAGAAATATAATGAATGATAAGAAAATAACTCCAGCTAAATGGGTATTAATGTTTATAACTAGCATTATTATGGGAATAATTTTCTATCTAATAATGGTAAAAATAATTTTTAAACCTGATTTTTTAGTAACTCATCAAATTGCATTACAAATTTTACATAATTTAGGAAATCCAGCTTTAAAATTAAAAGCTTATATAGCAGTTTTTGCTTTAATTTTACCTTTTATTGTATGTTTAATTTGGTTTTTTATGCCACAAATAAATTTAAAAGAAGATTACGGTAGTGCTAGATTTGCTAAAGAAAAAGATTTTCAAACAATGAATATTTGCAATGATAGGGGTTTAATTTTAGGTTGCAGTATTAAAAAAGGCATTAAGGGTAATGAAATGGAATACATTAGAGCAAAAATGCCCTTAAGTGCGTTGGTGGTTGCACCACCAGGCACAGGTAAGACTTCAGGTATCATTTTACCTAATTTATTTACAGTGCCTAACTCTACCTTAGCACTTGATATTAAAGGCGAACTTTATGCAAAAAGTGCAGGGTATAGAAAAAAATATTTTAACAATGAAATTTTATTGTTTGAACCTTTTTCAGACAATAATACTTTATTTTTTAATCCTTTTGATAATTCTATTGTTAAAGATATGAATTTCATACAAATGATGAAATTAGCAGATCAAATAGCAGGAACTATTTTTGTGGCAGAAAAGGGAAAAGAAGGTGATCACTGGGTTACAAGTGCTAAAACTCTTTTTACCTTTTTTGCACTTTATAATATGCAAAAACATAAACATACAAGTTTAGGAGATTTAACTCAAGCTCCTAAAAAAGATTATTTTAATGAATTAAACGAACAATTTGGAAAAGAATGTTTAATCGAAGATGAAGATACAGGCGAAGTTACAAGAGACCATAATATAGATACTTTCAAGGTTTTTTTAAAACAAGTTGCTAATGATGAAGAACTTGATGAGATTGTTAGAAATCAAGCAAGAGCCTATCAAACTGCAGCCGAACAAGAGTTTGCAAGTATAAAATCAACTTATGATACCTATATGAAAGTTTTTACTAATCCACAAGTAGCTAATGCAACTTCAAAAATGAATTTTAAATTTGAAGATTTAAGAGAAAAAAGAATTACTATGTATGTGGTAATACAAACTGAAGATATGGATATTTTAGCTCCTTTGGTGCGTATTTTTATTGAAAGCTTATTTAAAAAATTAATGAGTGGAGAAGAAAATTCAAATCCTGATAAATTTATTTATTGTTTGCTTGATGAGTTTGTAAGATTTGGAAAAATGCCTTTCTTGCTTGAAGCACCAGCATTATGTAGATCTTATGGACTAATACCTGTATTTGTTACACAATCTTATGAACAAATTAGAAAATATTATGGTGAAGATGATTTAGGAATTATTAGAGCAAATGCAGGATATCAAACTATTTTTAGAATGAATACAGAAAAGGACGCTAAAGAAATTAGCGATTTAATAGGTGATTTTACTAGAGAAAAAACATCTTCATCAAAAGGAACTTTTGATTTCTTTAAAAGCAATAGCACCGTATCCAAAGAAGGTTATAAATTAGTTACTTCACAAGATATTAAAAATCAATCTAGCGAAGATATTTTAATTTTAGTTACAGGGTTTTTATCAAGACCTATTAAAGCAAAAGTGCCTTATTGGTTTAAAAATCCAAAACTTAAAGGAGCAGATAAAGTTGCTTTAGATAGTGATGATACAACTAATAATACAAACACAGAAGAAGAAAATAATGATGAGATTAATAATGATGATAGCCAAAATGCTAATCAAGAACAAAACTTTACTCAAAAAACTTCAAGCTCTAAACAAATTATTGAACTTGAAGAATTAGGAATAAAAGTGAAAAAAGAATGAAATCAAAGGTTTTAAGCCTTTGATCTAAACTAAGCCTTTTAAAAATAGAAGGTTTAGTTTAGGTTATGGTTTAAGCTATAGCCTAAAATCAAAAAGGAGAACAATAATGGCAAGTATAGAAGATAGCTTAAAAGAAAAAGAGTTGCAAAAAGCAAAAGATATTTTAGCTTTTTGTGAATTAGAAGACGGGGAATATCCAATTAGTGAAGAAGAAGCTAAAGAACTGGAATATCTTAAAACCAATGAAATGGAACAGTCTTCTTTAGAAAATGAGTAAATCATTTTATTTCATTTATGCGTATTGCAAAGCGTATAAATTAAGGACTACATATTAAAAAGGAAAAAATTATGGCAAAGAAAAAAGAAGTAAATGCGGAAATTAAAGAAGTTGCAAACGAGCAAGTAAAAGATAATTCTTATAAAGCGTGGAATGAAAGAACCAACGAAGAAAAAAAAGCGAGTATCAATGAGTATTCTAAAGCAATTATTGCTAAGGCTATCAAAGAGAAAGCTAGTTTTTGGAATAAGAATATGTCTAAACAAGAGCTAGATAATTCTATGCCTTATAATGCGAGTAAAGGTATTGCCTATACAGGACAAACTTCTGCCCTTTTAAGAGCGGTAAGCGAACTTAACGGCTATGATAAACCTAGTTTCTTAACAATGAAACAAGCTAATTTTTTAGGGGGAACACTCAAAAAACAATTAGATGAAAACGGTAAGCCTGTTTTAACTAAAAATGGTAAAGAAGCTTACGAGCAAGGAGTAAAAATCGCTTTGCTTAAAACTGAAAGCTATGTGCCTAAATTAGATGAAAACGGACAAGCCATGATGAGAGCTATAAAAGATAAAGACGGTAATCAAAAAATAGGAAAAGATGGAAAACCTATGTTTGAACCTGTAACGGAAAAGATTTATCATAAAACGCCTATTTTAGAAACTGTTACTCTTTATCACACATCACAATTTGATAATCTTAAAATGGATAAGCTTAAAGAAAGAGATCTAGAAAGCTTAGAAAAATTAAGAGAAGGCATTAAAAAATCAAATTATGATCCAAGACCCAACATTAATAATTTAGGACTAGGGGAAAAAGTAACAAGGGATATTAACAACTTTTTAAACGCAGAGCTTAAAGGACTTGATTATTTTAAAATCCAAGATAAAGAGATTGTAAAAAATCAAACAAAAGAACAAGGACAAAACAAATCTCAAGTTAGAGGAATGTAATTTAAGGGGTTAATTTATCTTTTTGCTTTTATTGTTTCTCAACCCCTAAAAAATTTTTTTTAGGGGAAAATTAAGCCAAAAGTCTTAATTTTTATGAGTTTAAGCGGGGACACCCCGCAACGCCCCAAAGTTTAAAGGAATGTAAATGTTAGGAGTTTTGGCAGAGTTTATTAAATTTTTAGGATTAGAAAATGGAACTAATCATACAAAACAAAGGACAAAAGAAGAAGAAAATGAATTAAAAGAGTTAATCGATTATGAAAATGATATACCTAAATATTACGAAGAAAGCGAAATTATAGATTTAGGAAATCAAAAAATAAAAATTACCAAAAGTATTAAAATAGATCCTTTAGGTAAGGGTAAGGCTATGAAAACAAGTCAAATAAAAGAAGAAAAAATTATTAAATTTTAAGGGTTAAAAATGGAAAAAACTACGATTGATAATAGCTGGTTAGACGCCTTACAAAGCACTATGCAAGACGCCTTAAAACCTTTATTTGAAAATATTTTTAATGGAATACAAGGAGCTTTATATAATGGAGTTGCCTATACTTTTATAGGCATTTGGGTAATGTTTTGGTGTTTAAATTTGCTTAAAAACGGTTATCCTAGCCGAGAAGAGCTTTTTAATGCAGGAAAATGGATTTTAACTTTATGTTTTATATTTGGAATTTTTTATTCTTATGAAGGATATACTGATTTTTTAGGGTGGCTAATGATACCAGCACAATGGTTAAAATCAGCTACTGCTGGACTTATAGGGGGAAATACAGATAGTTTTGGAAATCAAATTACAGGAGCGTTCAATTCTTTAAACGATATAATGGTTCAATTATGGAATACAGGGTGGAAAAAATGGTCTGCTTGGTATAGCCCTGATGTTTTTGCAGCCTTAGCGGTATTTACAGGAATGTTTTGTTTTTGGTGTTTTTATATAGTTACTTTTTTTGTATTAGCAGGTGTAGCTTGTATTATTGTAAGTTCTACTTTTTTTGCTATGATAATTTTAAGTTTAGCTCCTGTTACAATACCATTTTTATTTAGTAAAAAAACTGCACCTTATTTTTATTCTTGGCTTAAAATTTTTATCTCTTATTCTTTATATATTCCTGCAAGTTTTATCATACTTTCAATTTGTATGATACCTATAAATAAAGTGCAAGAATTAGGAAATATACAGCAAGTTTATGAAAATCAATTTGCTAATTTTTTTGTGCCTACTTTAATTTCATTAATTTGTATTTATCTTATCGTAAAAATACCAAATTGGATCAGTCAAATAATGGGAGTTCAAGGTTTAGATGGTGGCGGAACAGGTGGAGCTTTGGATATGGCAAAAAGTGCTGGTATGGCTACTACTTCATTTGGAGCTGGAACTTTAGCAAAAAGAATGGCAGGTGGAAGTATAGGAGAAAGCCTAAAACACGGAATGGCTAATGCCATTCCGGGTTCTCAAAGTCTTAGAAAAATGGCAGGAGATTTAAAAGGACAAAATTATCAATCAAATTTAACTAATGCAATGCAAAGTTTTACAGACACTATGACAGGAGCAACAGCTAAAGCTGGTTAAAAAGGAGAAAAAATGCAAAATACAATTATTATTATAGAAAGCCCTAATAAAAGGGAAAAAATAGAAAAAATTACAGGAGCTAAAGTTTATGCCACTAAAGGACATTTTAAAACCTTAGGTAAAAATTTTTTAAAAGAATATGAAAAATATGAGCCTATTTTTGATTTTTCAAGTGATGAAATCAAAAAAAGAATGAATGCTATTTTTGCAGATTGTAAAGGTAAAGATGTGATTATAGCTACAGACCCTGATCGAGAAGGTTATGGTATAGCTTATTTATTTTATGAAGTGATAAAAAATATTGCTAAAAGTATTAAAAGAGCAGAATTTCACGAAATTACAGAAAGTGGGATTAATAAAGGTTTGAAAAATGCTATAGAGTTTTCAAAAAGCAATTTAAATGATTTTGAAGCATTTAAAGCAAGAATTGTCGGTGATAAAATGGTGGGTTTTATAATGTCGCCTAAATACATTAACAAAATGAATGATAAAAATATTTCTATAGGAAGAGTGCAAACCCCTGCTTTATCTTTAATTGTTGAAAGAGAAAAAGCTATACAGGAATTTTTAAATGATGATAAAAATAAAAAACTAGATTATAAGATTAAAGCAAAATTAGAAAAAGACGGCATAGTTTTTTATGCAAATAATTCTAATCTTTATTCAAGCAAAGAAGAAGCTTTAGAAAAAATAGAAAGTTTAAAAGGTAAAAATGCAAAACTTTATACTATAGAAACAAAAAAAAGCGAAATAAAACCAGCACAGCCCTTTAGAACTTCACAATTTCAAGAAAAAGCTAATAAAATCTTTGGATTTGCTCCTGATAAATCAATGGCATTAGCTCAAAAACTCTTTGAAAAAGGATTAATTACTTATCATAGAACTGATAGCAATGCTTTATCAGTTGAATTTTTAAATGAAGTTGAAAATTTTTTTAAAGAAAAACAATGGTATCAAAAAAGAGAGTATAAAGCAGGGGAACAAAGTCAAGCTGAAGCTCACGAAGCCATAAGAATATCACATTTACATAGCTTTGAAGATATAGAAAAAATTACTAAAGAAGAAAGTCTTAGCGATGATGAAAAACAAGCCTATACCTTAATTTATTTAAACTCAATACAAAGTCAAGCAAAAAATGCTATTAATGAGATTACAAGTTATGATTTTAATATAGGACTTTTAAGTTTTAAGACTAACATTAGCAAATGTATTGATAAAGGTTTTAAAGGGGCTTTTGATTTTAAAGAAGAAGAAGAAAAAGATGAAAAAGATGATACTCAAGAATTAGAACTCAATATAAAAGAAGGTGAAGAAATACAAATTTTAGATTTTGAATTAATTGAAGTTAAAAAACAAGCTCCAAGAAGATATAAAGAAAGCAATTTTATCTCCCTTTTGGAAAAAGAAGGTATAGGGCGACCTAGCACTTATGCAAGTTTTTTAAAAACATTATTAGATAGAGAATATGTAGAATTAGCTATCAAAGGAAAAAATAAAGAAATAGTTGCGACTAAAAAAGGAATATCATTAATTGATTTTTTGAATGAAAATAACGATGAATGGGTTACAAAATCAGAATTTACAAAGCAAATGGAAGAAATTTTAGACACTATTTCAAAAGGAAATTTACAATATATTGATTTTATCAAACCTTTACATCAAAAAATGGAATTTATACACATTGATGATAGCAATCAAATAAAAAAACCTAGCGATAAGCAAATAGCTTTTGCAGAAAAACTTGCTAAGGAAAATAATTTAGAATTACCAAAAGACTATAAAGAAAATATGAAAGTATGTATGGATTTTCTTGAAAAAGCTAAAAAAAATGCTAAACCTTTACCCGCTTCAGCAAAGCAAATAGCTTTTGCAGAAAAACTTGCTAAGGAAAATAATTTAGAATTACCAAAAGACTATAAAGAAAATATGAAAGTATGTTCTTCTTTTATTGACGAAGCAATGAAAAAAGGTAAAAAATAATTTTTTTTAAGATCCTTTTTTACTAAAACAAAAAAGGACTTAAGATAAGTTTTAAAAAGGGAGAAAAAGTTTAGGTTTGTTTTGGTTTTTGGAGTGTGATTATAGTATAAAAATACTATAAAAATACTATAAATTAAATATAAATTAAGTATAAATATACTATAATTATAATACAAAAACAAAGACAAGGGATAAAAATGAGAATTGAATTTAAAAATAAAGATAAGTCTTATTATATAAATGGGGTTAAGATTGATGATGAAGCTTTGCAGTCAGAAAATCTAAGCCATTATCTTATAGATAGAAAGGAGCATTTAGATTTTTTGATTAGTTTGTATGCAGATTTTTCAAGAAGTAATGAGCAACATCGCATAAAAGATTTGCCTCTTATTTTAAAGGATATTGTGAAATTAAGTTGCATTAAAGATAAATATGTTTTTGTTTCAAATAGCACAAATAAAATGATTATAAAAAGTATTAATGCCAGTAAATATGAAGCTATGTTAAGAAAAATTCTAAGTGAAAATAGAATTATCAAAGCAAAAAAAACTAAAACTATTTTAAAAGGAGAATAAAAAATGAACCAAGTTAATTTATGTGGATATTTAGGAAAAGATTTTGAAATGAAAATAACCCCAAGTGGCAGTGCTTTTGCAAAAACAACCTTAGCCGTTTCAGAAAATAGAAGAAATGAAAAAGGCGAATATGAAACTTACACAAGTTGGATACCAATTATTTTGTTCGGGCGTAAAGCAGAAGTTGCTAATCAATATATAAAAAAAGGCGATCGTTTTTTAGGCACAGGAAAAATTGTTACTTCATCATACACCGATCAATACGGCAATCTTCGCTATGGGTGGCAAGTAGTAATTTCTTCTTTTGAATTTATTGAGAAAAAAGCAGAACAAAATCAAAACTGTAAAGTTGCTTCAAATCCAAATCAAATTATACCACCAAAAGAAATAGAAACTATGCAAAGCATAGATGAAAAACAAGTAGAAATGTATATGCAAGAAGATGAGAATTTGCCTTTTTAATAATAAAAAAGTTTGAGTAAGGAAAAAATAAAATGCAAGAAGAAATGACTAAAAGTGAATGTTTATTCTATTTTATAAAAGAAGATATAGATGAGCTTATTAAAGACTATATGAATGAATACTTTACAAGATTAACTATTAAAAAAAACATAACAATTAAAATAGAAAATGAAAAGCATTTTAGCGATTTAAAAAATAAAGAAATAAATAGCTTTAATGAAAAATTGTTTGGAGTTAATGCAAACAATTTCAAAAAAGAAATTTATTCCATAATTATTAATCTATTAAATGATTTGTATGAAAATCATTTAATAATTGATAATGTATATAAGGTTTTTTTAGAAAACAATCTAAATCATATAAGAATAATCAATGAAGAAAAAAAGAGTGTGATTAATATATATTTTACCAAAAATGAAATGAAAAAAGAAATTGAAATAAGCACTGATGGCTTTGGAAAAAATGAATACGATAAGGAGATATTTTATTATGGAATGAATGAAAAAGATTATACAAAAATAGATAAAAGATTTGTGAAATTAGAATTACAAAGATTAGAAATAAATCAAAAAGGAGATTAAAATGACTACAGAAATTACTACAGATGACATCGTTATCGTTATGATTATAGGGTTTTTAACTGCTTATATGCTTTGTATATATTGTATTGTAAAAGTTTTAATTAATAGAGAATTAATTAAAGAACAATCTGAAATATTACAAGAGATTAAATTTAATATAAAAGATTTAGGCGAAAAAATAGAAAAAGATAAAGACAGAAATCAATTTATTTATAGTGATAATGTTAGAGAAAAATTTGCTTCAATGAAAGAAGGAAAAATTACTGATTGTTATATCGAAGTTTCTACAAAAGATCTAAAAAAATTAGATACTTTTATCCATATGAAACGCCCTTTAAATGTAATTTTTTATTGTAAAAACGATGAGCAACATTTCTTATTTGCTGAAGTAGATACAGGAAGAGATTATTACATTAAAGAAGGAGCTAATGTAAAAATTATCCACGATGAATACAATACTATGAAAAAACAAAATATCAAGGAGATTTAAAATGAAACCAGAAGATTATTACAATTTTTTAGAAGAAGCAGATTGCTTAATGAAAAAATATAAAGAAGAGAAAAAAGAACTCACAGAAGAAGTATTTTTAAATTTTTTAAAAGAAACAATAAAAAAATACAATCTTAATAAAAGAAAATATGATTGTTTTAAATTTAAAAATAACTTTCTCTTTGTAACAAAAAACAAGCAATACTACACAATAATAAGCTTTGAAAAAGATAAAGATAGAAAAATAGATTTTTCAGGATATAGCCTTGAAACAAAAGAACAGGGACAAAAATGTTTTGAAGAAGATTTTAAAGAATATGAAAAAGTTGATTTTTTATGAAAAATATAAAATTTGAGAAAAAATTAAAAGAGTTAGAACTTACAAAAAAAGATTTTGTAAAAATCATAGGAATGCCTTATCAAACATTAATGAATTGGAAATCCAAAGGTGAAACACCTAGATGGGTAAATAGTTGGCTTGAAAATTATAAATACAAGCAATTTTATGAGAACATCAAAAAAGAATTTATCAAATATGATAATAAGGATAAAAATGAGTAATTTAATGATGCAACTTGCAATGATGAAAAAGAAAGACTATTTCAATGAGTTTAAAGACAATGATGTTATTAGAGTTATATTTGGATACAAGAACGAAAAGAGATATTATAGCGATGGTTATTTTGAAATGTCGCTTAGAGTGTGGATAGGGAAAGAATATTTTGATAAATTTCTTAATGATCCAAAAGTAGAAAACAATATGGAAGTTGTGAAATTATTTCGAAAAACTCCATTTTTTAAAGAATTAGCAAAACAAACTATCAAGATTGATTTTAAAAATTGGGATTTTATAGTGCCTAGTTTTTTTAAGAAGCATAATATAAAAATAATTCCTTATTTTCAACTAGGCAACAATGAAGATTTAACTCCAAACCAATTTTTTAGCTTTCTACAAGAAATGAAAGTTAAAGAGTTAAGATATATAACTATCATTCTTTATAGCAATTCAATTGAAAATGAATATAAGTTTCTTCACAAACGTTAAGATAAAACTATCTTAAATATTTTGAAAAAATGGAAAAAATAATGAAAGTAAATTATGAAAAATTTCAAACAATGAGTAAAGAAGAATATTCAGAGTTATTAAAGAATTAAATTATAAAGGCAATAGATAATGAAAAAAATACAAAAAGACTTTTTAAAAATATTTTTAATTATTAATTTAATAGGAACATCATTTAATGGTTTTCTTTTTTATTTTGATCTTCCAAATGGTTTAACTTTTTTTATAAAATCTAATTACTATATACAAGGAATTTCAATAATATTATATATTATCTTTTCAATTTTACTTTACAAAATTATTACTACAAAACAAATCATTTCAGAGCAAGAAAAAATTTCATAATCTACTTTTTACTTAATTTTTTAATAAATATAAACTATAAAAATACTATAAATTAAATATAAATTAAGTATAAATATACTATAATTATAATACGAAAACAAAGATAAAGGATAAAAAGTGGAAACTATTCAAAAGATTATTTTTTTTGAAAAATTTTTTAAAGAAAAAGGTTTCAAAATTATTAAAATTAGTAAAAATAAATTTTTTGTTAAAAATTTTTAAGGAGTTAATAATGAAAGAATAAGAACAAAATTTATTTTTAGATAGTTTAAAAATGCTAAAGAACACTATGATGATAATTAAAAAAATATAAGTGCAAACAAAAAAATTAAATTGTTTCTATACAAATAAAAATAATCTCAAATAAAAATCTTTCATTATATATCGTTTTTACAATATAATATAAAAAAACTATAAATAAGATATAAAAAATATATAATTTAAATATAAGTTAATAATAAATTAAATATAATTATAAGAGAAGATATTAAAGGCTAAAAAATGAAAATTTTATCTGTATGTAATGAAAAAGGCGGTTGTGGAAAAACTACAATTCTTGCAAATTTAGCTATAGCTTTATATCAAGAAGGGGCAAAAAATTTAGTTATAGACGCAGATCCGCAAAAATCTTTAGGAACTTTTGTTTCAATTAGAAACCAAGAAGGACATTTAAAAAAATTCGATTATATTATTAAACAAGGAGAAGCTTATTTTGATTGCCTTCTTAATTTAAAACAAAATAATAAAGAAAATTATAAATATATTCTTTCAGATACGGGCGGTAGAGATAGTAAAGAAATGCGATTTGCTTTAGCCTTAAGCGATATTGTTATCATTCCAATTATACCAAGTCAATATGATGTCAGCGTTTTTGATAGGGTAATAGAAGTTGTAAAAATGGCTAAAGTTAAAAATCCAAATTTACAAGTATTTATTTTAATCAATCTAGCCTCTACAAATCCTTTTTTAAGTAAAAAAATAGATGAGTTAAGAGAATATATTAAATCGGTAGAACAAGATTATATTAAATTGCTTGATTTTGTTATTTTTCAAAGAGAAAAATATAAAATTTTTACTCAAATGGGTTTAGGAGTAACTGAAGATGAAAAAAAGGATAAAGCTTATTTAGAAATTAACAATCTTTGTGAATTTATTAAAAAGATAAAATAGGGAGATAAAATGAAATTTAAAAAAGCTAATATAAACGAAAATACTATACAAGATATAAAAGAATTTGCTAATAATGCAAGTGGAGAAAATTTAAAACAAGAAGATAAAAAAACTGTAACTAAAAAAAGAAAAGAAGAAAGTAAAAAAAATAAATTTCCTTATAAAATATTTTTAGGAGATGAATTAAAAAATAGAATTCAAAAAGAATTTATAGGAATAGGAAGCGGTAGTGAATTTCTAAGAAAAATTATTTTAGAGAAAAACTCTTATTTTGAAGATAAAGATATTATAGAAATATATAATCTTATACAAAAAGAAGGTAAAGGTCTTAGCCCTAAATCTTTTATTAGAAAAAAACTCGGACTAGAAGCAACTATAGAAAAATTTGACTATGATAAAAAAAATCAAAAAAATTCAATTACAACTTGGATTAATAGCGAAGATAAAGAAAAAATAAAAGAAAATACAGCATTAAGCCACTCTACTATGATAGCTTATGGTCATGCTAAAATTTTATTTTATTTAGAAACCAAAAATCTATTTAGTTTTGAAGAACAAATGAAATTAATAAAAGAAGCTAAAGATTACAATCTTGATTTTAAAGAATTTTTAATTCTCAAAATCAAAGGTTAATTAAACTAACAAGATCAGTTAAAAGTTAATACTGTCTCCCTTTTAACAGGGGGGGGGGGGTTAGTATTTTCACTTTTCATTTTTCTACCCCATCTTTTACCTAGATTAAGCATTTTTTCTTTTCTTTCTTCTGGAATATCATACGTAAAAGTAAATGTTGTAACTTGACCACCACGCCCTTGTTTAGTTTTATCTTTTTCTTTTATATATTCTAAATTTTTAAAATAGTTATTATCTTTAAAAAGTTTTATCGAAGGAAAAATAATTCTTTTTTCTATTTTTTCTATATCATAACTTGCTGGAATATCAAGTAAAATATTAAATTTTTCAAAAGGAATTATAAATTCACCTGTGCTTTGCCATTGAGAAAGATACCTATAAAGATTTTTTGTATATTTATTTGAAATTTTACAAAAAGTCTTTAAATCAACTATTGTATATTCTTTTACAACATTTACAATTAAATTTAGCCATTTTTCTTTAATTTTAAAAATAATATTCTCTTCCTTTTCATTTACGGTAATTTCATCAAAAAATGATGAAACCGAATAAATTCTATATCCTTCATTATCTAAAAAATAATTTGAAGTTTTTAAATTATTTAACTTTACAGCAAAAGCTACTACATTTTCATAAAATCTTTTTTTATTTTTTTCTTGAGGTAAAAAATCTCTAAGTTGTTCAAATGAAAGAGAAATAGGAATTATATTCTTTGTGGATTTTATATTTTTACTTGCGTAATAGCAAATAGTAAAAAATAAATTATAATCTACAGATTTAAAATTCTTGAATGTAAAACAATTTAAATCATTGTGATATATAAGACTATCACTTCTTTTTTCTTTAATTTTTCTCATTAATTTCCTTTGTTTTCGTCTTATATACGATTTTAACAGAAATAAACTTACTTTTTTCTTTGAAAATATAAAAAAACTATAAATAAGATATAAAAAATATAGCAATTATTAATATTTTGAAAGAAATTTAATATCCAATATATTTTACCGACATTTTGCGGAAATTACTTATCCTAAATAAAGCCTATAAATAGGCTTTATAATAGATTTTTTTATAAAAAAATATTAATAATTTAAGTAAAGTTTTATATTTATATAAATGCTTTTAAATGTCTATTTTACCATTATTTTAAGTGTTTATTAAGTCGCAAAATGTCGGTAAAATAGCAAAATGTCGGTAAAATGTTTAAATAATAAATAAGAACTATTTTACCATTATTTTAAGTGTTTATTAAGTCGCAAAATGTCGGTAAAATGTTTAAATATTTAATTTTAAATTTATCTTTAAAAGTACTTTAAACACTTAAAAATACTTATTTTAAGCGTTGATTAAATAGCAAAATGTCGGTAAAATAGCAAAATGTCGGTAAAATGTTTAAATATTTTATATTTATATAAATGCTTTTAAATGTCTATTTTACCATTATTTTAAGTGTTTATTAAGTCGCAAAATGTCGGTAAAAGTTTAGCAAAATGTCGGTAAAATATAGCTCAAAAACCTTATTTTAAGGCATTTTGAAAGCACCCTAAAAATTTAAAAAATATTAAAATTTAAAAGGGGAAGAGTTTTTTCATTGATATTTTTTATTATAAATTTTATATAGAAATTTTAAATTTAAATTTTGTTTTAAATTTTTTTAAAATTTATAATTTTAAATATTTTTTAAATGAAAAGTTAAATTTTTAATTTTAAGCTTAAAATGTTTTTTTATATTTTATTTTGATAAAGATTTTTATTTTTATAATAAAGCTAGTTCTGTTTAAAAAATAAAAATATAGAAAGTAAAATTTTTATTTTTTATTTTTTATTTTGTTAGTTAAAAAAAGCTTCTAGAATTGATTTTTTTTATTTAGTCTTTATGATTAATCATTTTTAGTCTTTTTTTGATTTAAGAGTTATTTTTGTTTGTTTATGAGTTTATTTTATTTTTTAATTAAAAAAGAGTTATTTTTTGAAAAAATATTAAAAAGATATATTTAGTTTTAAAATCTTTATTTTAGGGTTTTTCTGTTTTTTATAAGCCACCAATTTAATTTTAATTTTAATGAAATAGTGGCGGTTTTCTTAATTTAGGTTTTAATCCTTATTTTTATAATTGTGTTTAATTTAAAAATAAAAATATAAAGGATATAGAATGGAAGACATTAAAGAAGAACAAACTCCAAAGAGTATTTTATCACAATGGCAAGAGCAATTTGATATTGAAAAAGAAAAAAAAGAAGAGTTAAATTTAGAAAAAAGTAGTGAAGAATTAGAAAAGGAATTAGAAGAAATTAATAAACTTAATTTTCAAGAAGATTTAGAAAATCAAGAAGAGTTAAAAGCTAAATTAGAAAAAGAATTAAAATTAGAAGATTTGCCACAAGAAGCAAAACAAACTTTAGAAATTCTAGAAGAAAAAGAAAAACTTGACAATGATATGCGTAATTTTATTGAATTAACTACAGAATATGAAACTCCTAACGAAAAAAGGGCTTTTATTGAAAATAACCTTAAAGAAATAAAGGATAATCCAGAACTTAATGAAAGTTTATCAATTTTAAAAGAACAAGAGCAATTACAAAAAGAAATCGATAATACTAAAGAAGAAATGGCAAAAGAAGAAAAAGAATTAAAAGATCAGTTAGAAAATAATGAGAAAAAAGGCTTAAGTCAAGAAGAATATGATGAGAAATTTGCAGAAATGGAAAAAGAACACGCTCAAAAACTTAAGGAAATGGAAGAAAAAATGGAAAAGTTAGAGCAAAATTTTGAAAATTCTATCGAAAATCTTCTTAACTCAAAAAGCCTTAGTGCTATTTTAAAATCATTGTATGAAATGGATAAAAGCTTAAATTTGATTTTAAAAGAAAAAGAAAATAATTTTGATGAACTTAATCGCCAAAGAGAAGAAAAATTGAATTTAGCTATGCAAACAGAAAAAACTAGAGAAGTGGTAATAGATTTTATTAAAGAGCTTCATCAAAAAACTAAAAGTGTTGAAAATGGTATCAATGATATGAATAAAGAACGCAATTTTTATTATGAGCTTGATAAACTCACAAAAAATCCAGAAAAAATGGATTTAAAAGAAACTCAAAAATTACAAGAATATATTAATTATATTGATAAAGAAACTCCAAATTTTAAAGAAAATTATCCTAAAAAATACAAACAAACTAAAAAATTAATTGAAAATAATATTAAAAAAACAATGGATAAGGCTAAAGTTAAAACACCAGAAAGTAAAGGAATTTCATTATGAAAATAAATAAATTATTTTTATCTTTATTTTTTTCAACTTCATTGTTTTCATCAGGTATTCCAGTAATTGATGCAGCCAGTATAGCACAAGCCGTTACTAATTATAAGCAAATGATAACCCAATATCAACAAATGATCAAAGATACAGCTAATTTTGAAAAGCAAATGAAAGAGTTTGGAGTAGATATGTCTTCTATAAGTGAAATTTTAGGTGATACAAAATCATTAATTAGTCAAACTCAAAGTTTATATGATAATATTAAAGCTATTCCAGATGATTTTTATGGAGAAATTGAAGATATTACTAGAGCTTGTAACTTTATGGAAAAAGAAAGTTCTTTTTTTCAAATTAAAATTAAAAAAGCAGAAACAAAATATATAGATAAGGTTAATACTTGTATTTCAGCCATAAGCGATACAACAGAAGTGGATAAATCTATACAACAACTTAATCAAAAGCTTTTAACTTTAACCAAAAATGATACTAAAACTTATAATGAAACTCTAATACAAATTCAAAATTTAGAAAATGCAAAGCAATATTTATCATCTAAAGCAAATCAAGATAAAATAAATAAAATGTTATCTTTTTATGATAATTATCAAAAAAATGAAAGTAATAATCCTTATACTAAGGTAAAAATGGATAAAGATTTAAAGGAGCTTTCTAAACAATTATTAAAAGCTAATAATCAAAAACAGGCTCAAGCATTAACAAATGCTATTTTAATTAAAATTCTTGAAATGACCCAAAGACAATATGAACTTAATATTTATTTTTCTCAAGCAGTAGCAAGTTTAGGAATAAATGGTGGCAATACTCAAATAAACAAAAGTCCAAGTTTTGATTTAACTTACGAAGAGCCACAAGATCCTAAAGAATATAATCCTTATTTAAAGGATATTCAACAACAACCAAAAGATGAAAACGGCTTTCCTATTTTCACTTTTTAAGACTATAAAAAAACTATAAATTAAATATAAATTAATTATAAATATACTATAATTATAATATAAAAAGGAGAAAAAATGAAAAAAAGAATTTTAGGTGCTATTTTAGTTTTTTATACAACTAATGTTTTGGCTATATCTATACCAAATATGCAAAGTTTTACAGGAGATAAAAGATTAGCTTGTGAAGCTATTTTGTGTCTAGCCTCACCAGTTTTACCAGCTGAATGTAGTTCCGCTATTGCTAAATATTTTTCAATACACTTTAAAAAGCCGTGGAAAACTTTAGAAGCAAGAAAATCTTTTTTAAATCTTTGTCCTTTAGGAAGTTCAGAAGCTATTTTAAGCGATGATAAAGATTTAGAAGATTGGAGAAATAGTTTGGTCAATTTAACAGGAACTTGCTATGTTCCAGATCTAAATAAAAGATATCAAAGAACTATTTTAAGCACAGAAACTATACAAAAATGTAATGGTCATGGAGAAGGTTGTTCTACTGTAACAATTAATCATTATGGCTATAGAATTAATCCAACTTTAGATAATAATTGTAAAATTCTTTCATCGCATAAATATTCTAATTATAATTTAAAATATGTTTGTTCCACAAAATTTTATCCAGAAGAAGATTGGAATAATGGCTATGAAAAAAAAGAAATTACACAAGAACAATATAATTCTTTAAAAGATGAAGATAAATTTAAAGCAGATAAATTAACAAAAATTACTTATGCTGAATATAAGAATTTACCCGCAGACAAAAGAAAAATAGATACAAGCGATAGAATAATTAAATATTATAGAATAGATTTAGGTTTCTATCAAAAAATTCATATTAATAAAAATTGCTGGATAAATGAAGATAAAAAATAATTTTGGTAAAATTGTGAAAAAGGAGAGTTGCAATGAAAAAAAATAAACTTCAAATAGCAAAACACATTTTACAAAATTGCTATTGGGGCAATACTAATATGACCCCTAGTTTTATAGTAGAACATATACAAGATAAAGATTTTGCAAAAAGAATTTTCAGTGCAATTTTTCAAAATTCACTCACAATGTTTGAAGATTTAAAAATTATCGATAATGAAGAATGGATAAAAGAATTTATAATTTCTCAAAACCAAAGATTAGGTTATCATAAAAGATTTTATTATGAAGAAAGGCTTGACGAGCTTATCGCACATTATGGGATAAAAAATGCAGGAAAAAGAAGAAAAATATACACAGTTGTATAAAACACAAGATATAATTCTTGATTTAGTTGCAAAAGAAAATTTAGATTTTTATCTTACAGGCGGAACAGCTTTGCAAAGATTTCACTATAATCAATTTAGATTTTCTGATGATTTAGATTTTTTCTTGATTAACAATGGAATTAAAAATCGAACTCCAAAAGAATTTAATGATTTTACAAGTATGTTAAAAGATAATAATATAGATTTTGAAATAAAAGTTTCAAATCAATATTTTACTCAACTTTATATTAAAGAAAATAATCTCAAAATTGACTTGGTTAATGATTATGTATTTCACGAAAAAAATGATTATGTAAAACTTGAAAATGGTTTGTTTATAGATAGCATACAAAATATCTTTGTTAATAAGTTAGAAACTTCACTTTCCAGAGATGAACCAAGAGATTTGTTTGATATTTATACTATTTTGACAAATAATAAAATGGATATTGAAAAAAGTTTTGATATTTTAATTAAAAAAACTAATATAGATCCAAAAGATATTATCAGCCACTTAAAAAATATTGATTTTAATAGAATTAATTATGAAGAAATTAATGCTAAAAATAATATAATTTTAAAAGATTTTTTACAAAATTTTCATAAAACCATTGATGAAAATTTTAATTCTTATAACAAAAAACAAGCAATCGATAAAGACATTTCAAATTTAAAAAAAAATTTACAATATTATATTGAAAAAGCTGATATATTAATTCCAAATACTAAAAAGGATCTAGAAGAAAAAATTAAAACATCTTTTTCAAAATTAAATAATTTTGAAAATATAAATATAATTCCTAAAGGCACTTTGAAAGAAGTTTTAAATCAAAAAGAATTAGATTTATGTAAAAAAATGTCTAATCAAAGTAGAACTAAAGAAAGATAATGTCAAAATCTAAAGTTTTTAACGAAGAAATACTCACTCTCCCTTTTGATATAATACTTATGCAAAATGGTTATTCTTACAAAAAAGATAAATGTAGTCGCAATTTCATTACTATGAGTAATGAAAGCGATTTAATCATTATTACAAGACAAACTAATGGACAATATTTATATTTTAATCCTAATGAAGAAAATGATAGGGGGAATATTTATTCTTTTTGTAAGAATAGGGGTATTAAAATTAATAATTTGCTTAATGAAAAAGTTGATAAAATTGAATTAAAACATAATATAGAGCCTTCTAAATCTATAAATAAAGCTTCAATAGAAGCTATTAATAACTATAAAGCTTTTACTACAATTAAACAAAAAAATTTTTTTAATGATGATAGATTAATTTCTCAAGAAATTTTAGAAACCTTTAATACTCTAAAACAAGATAAACATTACAATGTTTGTGTGCCTACTTATATTTTAGATAATTTTCAAGGTAAAGATTTTATTAATTCTAGCGGTTATATAGCTTACCTAAGAAAGCCAATTACACACGATAAGCAAGGAAATATATATAGCAAACCTATTAAACAGCTTTGTTATGGAAATAAAGGACTTGAAATTATTAGAAATAAAGATAATAAACAAAAAATAGAGAATATAAAAACTATTATTATTACAGAAAGTATGATAGATAGTCTTAGTCTTTTTGAACTTAAAAATTATAATCCAAATGATACTTTACTTTGTGCTACAAACGGACAAATCACTAAAAGCCACAAAGAAATTTTTGCTTATTTTGAAAAAAATGCAAAAAATGCCAAGATTGTTTTAGGATTTGATAATGATGAAAAAGGACTTGATTTTAAATTAAAAACGAAGGAATGTTTCAAAAAAAGAGAAATTATAGAAGAAAAACCTAATTTAAAAGATTTTAATGATGATTTACTTATTTTTAAAGTTTTTAATCTAAAAAAAGATTTTTCTTTAGAAGATATACAAAAAGAAATAAATTCTTTACAAGAAAAAACAGAATATTTACTTGATAAAAAAAGTGTTTTAATAGAGAGTAAAAAAACAGAACTTATTAAAGAAATATCAAACAATGATATTCCTTTAGTTTCTTATTTAAAACCAAAATTAGAAAGTTTTATAAATTTAAAGATCTTAGGAAAAAAATTTGAAGAATTTAATGCGTATTTAGGTAGAATTAACAATAAAAAAGAAAGAAATTAATCTAAGGATTAAAATGCAAAATAGTATTTATGATAATATTCAAATTATAAAATCAATTGCATTAGAACAATATATAAAAAAATACGATATAGACAAACAATTTGATTTTATTTCTAAAAGTTGTAATGAAGCTAATATTAATGAGCAAAAACTAAAAAAAGATATCATCAAGAAAAATATTTTTTTCTTCATAAAAGAGATTATGAAAAGTAAAGATCGAAGAAAATATATAGAAGGTTTTTTTGCGTCTTTACTTAGTATAGGTATTTGTATTATTGCTTTAATTTCAAATTTTATAAAAAGTGAAGATTTTGATTTTGTTTTTTATGCAAATATAGGATTTTTTGGAATTTTTGGAATTATTGGCTTTTGGGGTTTTAATAGCAATTTAGATGCTTTAAAATATTATGCAGATCTTTATGCTAAAGAATTTATTAGATTTCAAATATTTGATAGCAAATAAAACAACAAATAAAAAACAAGCCATTTTTAATAAAAATTTGATATAATTCACTATATTAGTAAGCAGTAAATAATACCTTTATCTTTGTTTTCGTTATTATAAAATGGTTTTATTTTCTCATTTTGCTTACTAAGTCCCCATAAAACATTTGTTTTATGTGGAAAATCAAAGTCTTAATTAAGCGGGAATACCCCGCACTCTTCTAAATATTACTTATAAACCCAAAATTAAGAAATAAAAATCCTTTTGTTTATTATCCTTTCTTTTTAAGATCCTTTTTTATTTTACTAAAACAAAAAAGGACTTAAGATAAGTTTTAAAAAGGGAGAAAAAGTTTAGGTTTGTTTTGGTTTTTGGAGTGTGATTATAGTATAAATATACTATAAAAATACTATAAATTAAATATAAATTAAGCATAAATATACTATAATTATAATACGAAAACAAAGACAAAGGATAAAAATGAGAATTGAAGTTACTAAAAATAAGTTTTTTGATTTAGAAAGTGTTCTAAAGGGTGAGAGAAATATCTATAATAAAGACGCTTATGCTTTTTTAGAATGTAAAGATGAAAAAGATAATATTGCTAGATTTTTTGATTTGGGCGAAATTGCACTAAATTATAATCAAGAAAACAATCAAATTGAAGTCTATTTTCTTAAGTATGAGTTTTTTCAAGAGAGCTACGAAATTTTAAAATATCATATTGTAAATAGTATCAAGTTTGCTTTTGTGAGTGCTGAAGATACTTTTAAAAGATTATCAAGCTTAGAAATAAATGTTAAAGATTTTATAAAAGAATAAGCGGAGTGGATTATGAAAAAAAATATACAGGTTGATTTTAATAATAAAATGATTGCTTTAGAACTTGATTATAACAAAGATTATGGAAATTTTTTAAAAAATATTGTTAATGAACTTTATTTAGAAAATAAGGACTATATTAAGCTTAAAGGTTACACAAGAAAAATAAATTTTCAATTTGGTGTTGATCAAGAAAAGCAAAAAAGATTTTTACTGCTTTCTTATGAACAAATTGACAAAATAAAGAGTATTAATTTACTTATGTTGTCTGAAGCTTACAGACTTATCAATTTTATTGCAGAGAAAATTAATAAATAGAAAGAATTATTATGGCTTCTTGGATTTTATTTGGATTTATAACAATGATATTTATTTGTGGAATAAATTTGGAAAAATTCGTTCCACCTAAGACTGAATATGAAGAACGATTAGGTTACACATTAAAACCTGTTCTTTTTGTATTCTATATTTTGTCTTCAATCGGTGTATTTTATAATAAAGAAATGGCTAATCAAATTGTTGCTGGAATAATTAATTTTTTTGTATAGAAAAAAGGAGATACAAGAATGAGTGAGGAAAAATTAACCAAAAAAGAAATGTTTTTAGCTTATGTTGTTTATATAGGTATTATTACTTTTATCACTATTTTTTTTAAAGAAATTTTAGATTTTTTAAAGTTAATTCCTATAGCTTTGCATTTTGTTTGGGATTTTATTTTTTTCTTATCACCTTATCTAATTATTGCTTTTTTATTTTTAGTAATATTTTCGATTGTTGGCTTAAAAAAAGGTTTTAATATTATTCTGGCATGTTCTTTAATAATTATTCCTATAATTATTTCAATTTACTATATTAATGAAATAAAATTTGATCGCGTGACAATTTTTATTAATTGCATTTTTATTTTGACCGTCTCTTGTATAATTGCAAAGGCAGATAATGAGGATTAAATTATGAATTTAGTAACTAAAATATTAACCAAAAAAAATATACAGAGTTATTTTTTATATTTATGTATTATAGTTTTAATTTGTATTTTTAAAAGCGAAATTTGGAGCTTTATAAAAAATGTTTTGAAAGAGTTATTTTTAGCATTTGTAGAAAGTGTTAATTATATTGGTATAGATAATATATCTTTTGTTTTAAATTTTATGTTTTTGTGCCTTCTTCTTATGTTTATATGTTGGTTTTATGGAACTTATCAAGTCTTAAGGGTTTCATTATATTTAGTTCCTTTATTTATAGCTATATTATATATTTTTGGTATTGAATTAAGCTTGGATAGTTTTAATTCTTACTTTCTTATATTTATTGTTATTTTAAATGGGCTTTTATGGGCTTATAATCAGGAGTTAAAATGAACTTATTAAATAAAAAATTTATTTTAGTCTATGCTATTTATATAGGCATTATTGCTTTTATTATTTTTTTTGGAAAAGATTTTATAAATTTAACACTTTTAATATTTGAAAATTTATGGAACTTTTTTTCAGCGATAGAGGGTGTTTATTATGGGATAGGCTTTGTTTTATTTTTCAGCCTATCCATTGTTTGTATAGCATTAATAAATTTAGAAAATAAAATAGTTGGCATTTTAATATTTTTATTAATTATTACTCCATTGCTTTTTTTATTTTTTTATTATTCTAACGCTAATTTTAGTCTCAATTATTTTAGAAAACTTTACGACTTGCAATTTCCTATTACACTTATTCTATTTATTGTTGTATTTTCTTGTTTTGTGACATTGACAATAGATGAAAAATTACTATGAAAACAAATAAAATAATCTGGACTTGTATTAATTGTCAAGGAACTAATAATACAAGTTTAGGAAGTTTAAAGAGTTTAGAAAAAGCAGAGCAGATATTAACTTCTTTTAATGAAGAAGTGATCTTGCTTGCAAAATGTAAGAAATGCAAAAAAAATAATGAATTGCTTATGCAGTTTAAAATAATAGGATTAAGTCAGTTTCAAGAAGAAAATAAGAGCAAGAGAACTCTTAATATGGTCAAAATTAATAAAAATAGAGCTAAGAATAAAAGAGAGCAAATTTTCTCCCTTTTAAGCGGATTATTTTCAGATAGTTATAAAGATGAAAAAGGAAATTATAATTTAGAAAAAATCGCTTTACATGCAAATGTAAATATAAAAACGGCAAAAAAATATATTATAGAGTATATGAAAAACCATTAATAAATAATATTATATTTCAAACAAGAATAGTAAAAAAGGGAGAAAAAGTTTAGGTTTGTTTTGGTTTTTGGAGTGTGATTATACTATAAAAATACTATAAAAATACTATAAATTAAGTATAAATTAAGTATAAATATACTATAATTATAATACGAAAACAAAGATAAAGGATAAAAGATGGAAAAAGTTTATATTACAGAAAATGGAAGTAAAATTAAGTTAAGAGCAGAAAACTTACCTTCTGTAAATAATCTTAATAAAGATTTGTTTGTTTTTTTATCTGAATTAGAAAAAGGCTTTAGTCTTAGAAGTTATGAATTTTCAAATGATGAAGATGAATATATTGTTAATGCTTTCGAATTATTTGCTTGTGTGTTTTGGGGTATGGATTTTAATCAAAGGGAAAAATTAGAAATTTTAAGAGATGAAAATAAAAATATATTTTTAAAATTTAAAGACAATATAAAACAAATTGAAAAAGATAAAAAATACAAATGGGAAAAAGTATTAAAAGAATTGAAAAAATATTCCAAAAATAAAGCTTGAAAAGTTTAATTTTCAAATTAAATAAAATCACCTTTAAAATACTATAAAATAAGAGCTTTAAAGATATTTAACTAGCTTTTTTAAGTTTTAAGCTTTTTAGCTTGAAACTTAAAGTTATGGAAAAATGGGAATTTGCTTGTTTAAGTTTTCTTAAACCTTAAAAAGCTTTTTTAAAGTAAAAAAGTTATAATTTTTTTACTATAAAAAAGGAGTAAATTAAAAATTTGTAAAAAATATAAACTTAAATCTTAAAAATAGGAGTAAAAAATGAAAAAAATTTTAACAAGTGTTTTAGCTTTAGGAGCTATGGTTTTAATTATAGGTTGTGGTGATGGAGATTTAGTCGAGTTAAAAAATAATGGAAATGATCAAACTTTATTTGATTTAGCTAATAAAGAAATTATGAAAAAATATCCAAATTATAAGCTTTATGATTATGTTTCAATAAGAGCAATTAGCGATATTAAAAATCCAGAAGGTAAAATCAAAGAAATGAAAAGCACGTTAGAAAGGGAAAAAGGTTTTTTATATAATAATTATGTTTTCTTATTAAATCCAAATGATAAAAAAGATTATAAAATTGTAAGTGTTTATTGTGATAATGATCTTAAAAAAAATGTTTATTGTCCTGTAAATGATGCCCCTAGATTTTATGCAAGATAATAAATAAGCTAAAAAATATATTTTTTTAATTTTTTATAATACAAATATTTTACCGACATTTTGCGGAAATTACTTATCCTAAATAAAGCCTATAAATAGGCTTTATAATAGATTTTTTATAAAAAATATTAATAATTTAAGTAAAATTTTATATTTATATAAATGCTTTTAAATGTCTATTTTACAATTATTTTAAGTGTTTATTAAGTCGCAAAATGTCGGTAAAATAGCAATAAAATTTTTTATTTATATTTTTAAGTCTTTTTTATTATTTTTAGTTTTATTTATTCCGCCAAAATTGATTTTATCAATTTTTACAGAAGTTAAATTTAAATCATCTTTGATATTTAAATACTCGCAACCTTTTTTATATTCTTGTATGATGTAAGCATTTAAAGGTAGTTTATTTTTATTTTTAGAAATAGAAATTTTTAAATTCTCAAAACGATTTTTAGCATATTCTTTTAAATAATTTTTATTCTTTTCTAAAGTTTTTAAATAGTTTTCATATTCTTTTACTTCAGCATTTGATTGTTTTAAAATTTCTATGTAATTGTTTATATTATTTATCTTTTTTTCTATTTTAAAAATGCTTTCTTTTTTACCATTAAAGAGTTTTGTTAGGATAGTATTGGTTTCTATGGTATTTTTTAAACTTTTATCCAGATTATCGTCGCTTTTTAAAATGGATAATTTAACTTTTTCTAAAAGTTCATAATCGCTTTTTGTCGCTAGTTTATTTTTACGCATAAAATCAACAAAATTCTTTAGATTTTTTGTATCCACAATGTTTTGATAATTGTATTTATCAAGCTCTTTATTTAAAAGAGAAATCTTTTCATCGATTTTTTGAGTTTCTTTTATTTCTGATAGTATTTTTAAATCAATTTTATTTAAATCATCTGATACTTTTTTTAACTCTTTTCCTAGCTTGAAATATTTTTTATTATTTTTCTTTTTATATTGATTAAAAAGATTTATAAGATCTAATCTATTTTTCTTTAATTCTAAACTTTCATTATTTAAAATATCAATTTTAGATTTTTTATTCTCTAACTTTTTACTTTCTTTTTTAATTATATTTAAAATCATATCGCTTAAATCTTTTTTTGTATCCATCTCATCAAGATATAAAGTGCTTTTTATTTTTTGATATTTTCTATCTAAATCTTTTTCATAAGAAGTTTGATTATGATAATGTAATCCTTTAGAACTTAAAGACATAGAAAAATTACTTCTAACATCATTCCAAAAATCTTTAATATCGTCTTTTGTATTAAAATGAATTTTCTTTTTTGTTAAAATATTTCTTTTATTTAAAACAATGTGAATGTGTGGATTATTTTGATGAGTATGTATTGCCATTACATACTTATAACCAAAAAAATTATTATCCATAGTTTCTTTGACGCTTTTTTTTAAAATTTCTAAGTTTTTTTCAGTAGGATTTTCTTTAATAGAAAAAATCAAATGCCAAGCGTCTTTAGCATTTTTTTGATTTGAAAAATCAATTTTCCAATCTTTTATCACATCTTCTGTTAAAATCTCTTCCCCTTTTTCATTTACAAGATAAGGAGTATCAGCACTATTTAAAATATAATCTATTGCTCTTTTTGCTCCATCTTTAGATAAATTAGAACAAAGCTTAACTACTGCTTGTTTAGAATAGGTAGTTTGATTAATATTATTAATATTATGCTTTATGGAATAACTATTAACAAAATTATTAAAAATTTTATTGCGTTTATAGTTGTCTTTTATAACTGAACTTGCTTTTTTAATTTTTTGAATTTCTTCCCAATACTCATCAAAAGATTTTTTCAAAGTTTTAACCTTTTTTTATTTTATAAATATTTTTATAGATTGTATTAAAAATATAATTTTTAGAATAGAGGCAGGATAACCCTTTATAGTGGCTTTTTTTGTGCTTAAATACTTATAAATAAGGCATTTAAACACAAAAAAGATTTTTTTTACAAAAAAATAAAATCAAAAAAGATTTTTTTGATTTTTGATTTTAAAAATAAATAAAGAAAAAAAATATTTATAAAATTAAATTTTATTTTTTAAATAAAACATCTACTAAGTAATATTTTTATAATAAGAAAAACTAAAATTAATAACTTGAAAAAATACTCAATGATAAGAAAAATAACTTCTAATTAGAAAAAAGAAATAAAAAGAAATAAATCAATAAATGATTTGATTTATAAATTTTTAAAATATTCTAAAAAAATAATTAAATTTATTAAGTTTTCTTTTTTTAAAAAAATACTTTGAAAAATAATAAAAAAATATACCATTAAAACCCATTTTTTAAAAAAAATAAAAAAAAATCTTTTACCGACATTTTGCGGAAAAATAATGGTGGCTTTTTTTACAAAAAAAGTCTTTAAAACTTAGGAAATATAGCTTATACAAGAAATCAAAAATTATAAAAAATAATAAACAAAAATTAATTTATTTAAATATTTTTTAAAGAAATAATTTTAATTCAAATATCCAAAAAATAGATATTTTAAGCTTTTATTAAGTCGCAAAATGTCGGTAAAAGTTGCAACATTATAATTTTATTTGCGTAACGCAAAAAAATTTTTTCAAGGAGAAAGTTTTATGAAAAATATTTTTCAAAAAACTTTAACGTTTTTGCTTTTTATATCAATTTCTCCAATTTTACTTTTTGGAGCAAATGGAAATAATATTGCATCAAAATTAGCAACAAGCGTTAATGAACAAGTAACCGACGTAGGCACAAGTGTATCAAGTATTATAAATACAATGTCTATTGTAATGGGTGTAATTTGGATAGTTATTATGCTTTTTATGGCTTTTTTTAATATGGAAGGCATAAAAAATCACGCCAAATTATTATTTGGTGCATTAGTAATTATCGGTGTAATTTATGGACTTTCGGCAGCAGGTATGAACTAATGACTGAAACAAGCTGTTATCGCGATCTTACTTGTAAAACAAAAATTAAAGGCTTAACTAGCACAAGCTGGTTTGCCTTAATTATTTTAGGATTTGTCGCGTGGTTCTTTTTAGTTTTATACTCACTTATTGTTATTGCTTTTTTATATTGCTTTTTCTTTATTTTAGAATTTTTTGATGAAGATATCTATCAAATTATTTTCGCCAAATTTTCAATTCCCCAAAATAAATATTACGCATAAAGGCTAAAAATGGGAACAAGCATTTTTACTTATTTAAAAGAACTCAAAAATAAACCTAAAAAAGAAAATTTAGGAAAAAAAGAAAAGAAAAATTTTAAAGAATATATAAATAAAATAAATCGTGGAGCTGACAATATTTTAATGTTAGCTGAGCCTAAAATTTTTACAATGGCTAAAGAAAATAATATAGCTTTTAAACTTGACGAAAATACTTTAGTAACAAAAGACGGAAATTTATGCGTTGCTTTGGAAGTTAAAGGAATTTCATATTCTGGAAATTCACTTGAAGAAGAATTATCTTATTTGCAAAGTCGCGTGCAATTTTTTGGAAAAATTAGCACTGATGTAGAAATTAATTTAATTATTAAAAAAGATAAAATAGAACTTTCTAAAAAACATTCTTTAACTAAAAATGTTTTTGCTAATCAAATTATTGAAAAGTGGGAAAATTATAAAGATGTATTTCAAATTACTTATTATCTTATAATATCTACTATTGATAAAAAAATTAGTGGAGCTTTAGAAAATTTTAAAAATAGAGCCACCAAAGAAAAAGAAAAAAGCAAAGAAGAAAAAGAAAATTTTAATCTTGAAGCCAAAAAACTTTTAATTGAAGAAACCCTTAATGAAGCAAAAAGAGCTTTATCTTCATTTACGCCTATTCAAATTACGGCTGATGATATTTTAAATTTTTATGCTACTTACTCAAATGCTCAAGAAACTAAATTTAAATATACAAATGAGTTGATTACTGATAGTTATATTAGCTCAGATGTGGAATTTAAAAAAGATTATATTGTTTTTCGACGAAACGACGGAAAAGAAATGTTTTCAAGGTTTATAAGTATTAAAGCTTATGAAACCGATGTAATTACTTCACACATTAGCACTAAAATTTTAAGAAGCTCAAATGATTTTACCGTTTTTATTAATATGAGATCTTATGAAAAAGAAAAAGCAATTAAAAAGATAAAAGATACTGGAGCTTTTGCACCACAAATTATAAAAGATGAACTTAGCGGACTTATAGAAAAAATTAAAGCTGATAGAGAAAATTTAATGCTTGTTAGCTTTTCAGTTTATATTTTAGCAGAAAATTTAGAAGATTTAGAAACTAAAACAAATGAGTTAAAAGGTATTTTAGCTAATCAAAATTTAAATATAGTAAGAGAAACGATAAATCAAAAAGCTTTATATTTCTCATTTTTTCCAAGTAGGGCAAATTTAAATGCTAGGAAAAGAACACTAAAAGTTTCTAATTTAGCAAGTATTGCTAGTTTTGAAAAAGATGTTTTAGGATTTGATAAGAACGACTGGGGCGATGAACCTGTAACTATTTTTAGACATTTAAGCGGAACGCCTTATCTTTTTAATTTTCACTGGACACCAGAAGGAGATAAACCAAGCGGACATACTATGATTATAGGTGGAACTGGTGCTGGTAAGACAACACTAGCTCAGTTTTTAATGTGTAATCTTTACAAATACGATATTGATATTTTTTCAATGGATAAATTGCGTGGTATGTATAATTTTGCAACTTATACTAACGGAGAATATCACGACGCTGATTTTAGCGATTTTAAACTAAATCCTTTTGCGTTACCTTATACAAGCGAAAATAAAGAATTTTTAAAAAACTTTATTCGAACAATGGCTAATTTAAGCGATACACAATATAACGCAATCAATGAAATAACACGAACAATTGAAAGACTATATAGTAATAAAACCGAAGAAGATATTTTTACACTTAGCGATTTTATAGATAGTCTTCAACTTGACGAAGATGATATTAAGGGACGTTTAAGACCTTTTAAACAAAGTATTTTCGATAATAAAGAAGACGCATTAAGCTTTAGCAAACAGCTTTCAATATTAAATATGGATAGTATTTTAAAAAATCCAACTATGGCAGGACTAACTGCTTCTTATATCTTTCACAGATTAAAAAATTCAGCCAAAAATTCTAAAAAAAGAGGCTTTTTTTGTTTTATTGATGAATTAAAAGACTTTTTAATGGACGAAAATATGCGTGAAAGCATTCTTGAAAGCATTCTTGAAGTTAGAAAAATAGGCGGGGTTATGTGTATGGGTTTTCAAAACTTAAGCTTTTTTGATGATATCCCAAAAGGTGCAAGTTTCTTAGAAAATATAGCAAATTTTATTATTTTTCCAACTACAAACGCCCAAACGCTTGAAAATATGCGAAATAAACTTAATTTAACACCTACAGAAATTAAGTTTTTACAAGAAGCAGGAACTAATTCAAGACAGGTTTTATTAAAAATGAACCTTGCTAATCAATCTGCTATTTTGAATATAGATTTAAGTCGCTTAGGAAAACATTTAAGAATATTTTCATCATCTAGCGACAATGTAATGTTAATGCGAGAACTTAAAGAGCTTTATCCTAATGATTGGAGAAATATGTATCTTGAAAATCAAAAACCAAATTTAAGGAGTTAAAAATGAAATT
Organism: Campylobacter novaezeelandiae; assembly: GCF_004323845.1. Classification (GTDB taxonomy): domain Bacteria; phylum Campylobacterota; class Campylobacteria; order Campylobacterales; family Campylobacteraceae; genus Campylobacter_D; species Campylobacter_D novaezeelandiae. The sequence continues at coordinate 34,100 of NZ_QPGR01000015.1, forward strand.
TTTAAAAATAAGTATTTTAGTATCAAGCCTTCTTTTTTTTAGTGCCTGTGCAACCACAAATAAAGAAATACCTAAAAAATCGCCTTGTGCTTGTAATTATGATGTAATTAAAATTAGCTAAGAAGGTTGAAGTATGGCTTTTATTGATGATAAAAAAGATCCTAATTTTATATTTCAACTTGAAAGAAATATAAAAGCTTATATGCTTTGGTTAATTATAGTTTTAACTATAATCGTAATTTGTCTTGCTATTGCTATTTCTTTTCTTACCCCTTTTAAAGAAGTTAAACCTTATCTCGTGTTTTTTTCAGATCCAGAAACTAACTTTGTAAAAATAGAACAAGCGGGAATGGATATGAGAGCTGATGAAAATCTATTAAAATCAATTTTGGCAGGTTATGTAAAAAAAAGAGAAACAATTAATCGTATAGATGATAGTGAGCGTTATGAAGAGATTAGATTACAATCTGGAAAAAATGTTTGGGATACATTTTCAAATTTAGTTAGAGCACCAAATTCAATTTATACAACT